>JAJDZJ010000243.1 GCA_022824685.1 Caldilineaceae bacterium | reverse complement strand
TATCTCGCCGACTGAGGGCCTGATCCGCGGCGTCTTCCCGTCGATATTCAGTAAGCGCAGGGTGATTTCCACTTATTATCGCTTTCTTCTGGCCACAATTTCAACTGAATCGGCCTACAGATTTAGATGCGATTGCCCTGCGGGAGGCGGTTCGGCGGCTATGCATCGTTCTCATCTTTAGGGATCGAGTTTGGCCGAAAGCGGGGTTGCATCGTACTATGGAGACTTTGAAGGGCAGTGGTCAAACGCGGCGGTCGGCGGCGGGTAACCGGTGGCACGCAGTACGTGGGCAACGCGCGCAAACGACATTAAAGGGCTAGAGGTGAGAGACGGGCATGGACGAGACGACCCTGGCAACGGGCGTTGCGTCGGCGGAGGGCGGCGAGGCCGTCGAACGCCGCGCGCGCGCAGAGGATGTAGGGCGAAGCGCTGACGGAACTGCGACGGCAGGCCGCGTTCAGCCGCAGGCGAAGCCGGCCGCGCCGCTGACCGGGCATCTGCGTCAACTCGAGGCGGAGGCGATCTATGTGCTGCGGGAGGTGGCGGCGCAGTTTGAGCGGCCCTGTCTGCTGTTTTCGGGCGGCAAGGATTCGATTGTGTGCGCGCACCTGGCGCGCAAGGCTTTTATGCCGGGCCGGATCCCGTTTCCGCTGCTGCACATCGACACGGGCCACAATTTTCCCGAAACACTGGTCTTTCGCGACCGGCTCGTGAAGGAGCTGGACGCTCGCCTGCAGGTGCGACTGGTGCAGGACTCGATCGACGCGGGGCGCGCGCAGGAGGAGGCGGACGGAGACCCGAGCCGCAACCGGCTGCAGACGGTGACGTTGCTGGATGCGTTGGCGGAGCTGCGCATCGATGCGGCGGTGGGGGGCGCGCGTCGCGATGAGGAGAAGGCGCGCGCGAAGGAGCGCTTCTTCTCGCACCGGGATGCGTTCGGCCAGTGGGATCCCAAAAACCAGCGGCCGGAGCTGTGGAATCTCTTCAACGGGCGCAAACACAGTGACGAGCACTTCCGCGTTTTTCCCATCAGCAACTGGACGGAACTTGATATTTGGCAGTATATCGCCGGACAGGGGATGGAGCTGCCCGACCTCTACTTCGCCCACGAGCGAGAGGTGGTGGAGCGGGAAGGGATCCTGCTGGCGGTGGGGGCGTTCGTCAGGCCGCGCGCGGGGGAAAGGGTCAGCCGCGAGAGGGTGCGTTTCCGCACGATCGGCGACATGACCTGCACAGGCGCGTTTCGCTCTTCGGCGAGCAACGTGGATGAGATCATCGAGGAGGTCGCCGCGGCCCGCATCACCGAGCGGGGTGACCGGGCCGACGACCGCCGCAGCGAGGCCGCGATGGAGGACAGGAAGCGGCTGGGCTACTTTTGACTGCAGGGGATAGTGGGAAGTGGGCAGTGGCGGTCGCCGTCCTGACTTGGTGTGTGAAGCGCAGGGTGCGGAATCGACGGCGGCCCCATCACCGGCTGGCCGCAAACATTTGGGAGTTATGATGGATTTATTGCGTTTTTCGACCGCCGGCAGTGTCGATGACGGCAAATCGACCCTGATTGGGCGGCTGTTGTACGATTCCAAGGCGATATTTGAAGACCAGCTGGAAGCGGTCGAGCAGGCCAGCGCGGCGCGCGGCGCGCCGATGGTGGACCTGGCGCTGCTCACGGACGGGTTGCGAGCGGAACGGGAGCAGGGGATCACGATCGACGTCGCGTACCGCTACACGGCGACGCCGCGGCGCAAGTTCATCATCGCGGACACGCCCGGCCATATCCAGTACACGCGCAACATGGTGACGGGCGCGTCCACGGCGGAGCTGGCGATCATCCTGGTTGACGCGCGCAAAGGGGTCCTTACCCAGTCGAAGCGGCACAGTTTCATCGCTTCGCTGTTGCAGATCCCGCATATCGTCGTTGCGGTCAACAAGATGGACCTGGTCGGGTACAGCGAGGCGCGTTACCAGGAGATCGTGGCCGACTACCGGGCGTTCGCGGCCAAGCTCAATGTGCGCGACGTGGTGTATATACCGATCTCGGCGCTGCATGGCGACAACATCGTCAGCCAGAGCGGGAAGATGCCCTGGTACCGGGGGGCAACGCTGCTGCATCATCTGGAGACGGTGAACGTTGGCGCGGGCCGCAACAACGTGGACTTTCGTCTGCCGATCCAGTATGTGATCAGGGCAAACGGCTCCGTGGACCAGGACTTTCGCGGTTTTGCCGGCCAGATTGTGTCGGGCCGCATTGCGGTGGGTGAAGAGGTGGCGGCGCTGCCGACCGGCATCCGCAGCCGGGTGGCCGGCATTCAGCGCGGTGAAGAGAGGCGCGAGCGGGCCTCAGCCGGCGATGCCGTCGTGATCACGCTTGAGGATGAGATCGACATAAGCCGAGGAGACATGCTGGTGCGGGTGCGCAACCTGCCCCATTCGTCGGACCAGATCGATGCGACGCTGTGCTGGATGAGCGAAGAGCCGATGAAGGTTCAGCCGCAAGCAGTTGGTCATTTCAGCGGCCGGTGGTACTGGCTGCAGCATTCGACGCGGCGGGTGCGGGCCTCGGTGCAGGAGTTGAACTATCGCATTGACGTGGACACGATGCACCGGGAGGATGCGGAGACACTGCATCTGAACGAGATCGGTCGCGGACAGATTTTGACCACGGAGCCTCTTTACTTCGATTCGTATCAGATCAATCGCGCCACAGGCAGTTTCATTCTGATCGACCCCCATACCAACAACACGGTTGCGGCCGGCATGATCCGGGACCGGGCGCGGCGGGTGAGCGAGCTGGTGGCGAAGCCGGAGGAGAGTGAACGGCCAGCTGTACCGGCAACGCGATCCGCCAATGTGGTATGGGAACCGGTCGCTGTCACACAACCGATGCGAGAGGCGTTGAACGGACACGGCGCGGCGGTTCTGTGGTTCACGGGGCTGTCCGGGTCGGGGAAGTCAACGGTGGCGAAGGCGCTGGAGCAGAGGTTGTACGCGCTGGGCGTGCGCACGTTCTCGTTGGACGGGGACAATGTGCGTCATGGTCTGAACAGGGATCTGGGCTTTGACGCGGAGGCGCGCGCCGAGAATATCCGACGGGTGGCAGAGGTGGCCAGACTGGCGTTCGAGCATGGCAATATCGTGCTGTGCACGTTTATCTCGCCCTATGCGGCGGATCGGGAGGCGGCGCGGGCGCTGGCCCCCGAAGGCAGCTTCTGGGAACTCTACATCAAGTGCGACGTAGAAATATGTAAGGAGAGGGATCCGAAGGGGCTGTACGAACGGGCCGAACGGGGCGAAATTGCGAACTTCACCGGCGTGTCCGCCCCCTATGAGGAGCCCCTGGAGCCGGAGATGGTGCTGGAGACGGACCGGCAGAGCGCGGACGAACTGGCGGAACGGATCCTGGAAGCGCTGGAGCGGGCCGGGATCGTACCCGGCGCATAGCATTGACCACCGACGTATTTGGTACGGTGGCCGAGCGGCGGGATTGTTGAGAGCTGCCATTGTTGAGAACAGCAGTTGTCGTGGGCGGCGGGATGGCGGGCCTGTTTGCCGCCAACGTGCTGGCTGACCATTGCGAACAGGTTGTTGTCCTGGAGCGCGACAAAGGGTGGGAGCCCGGTTCGGAGTCCGCGGGTCTCCCGCATAGCACGGACTGCTTGCCCCAGGCTGAAGGCCGTCCCGGCGTCCCCCAATCCCGTCATGTGCATGTGCTGCTGCTGCGGGGCGTGCAGGTCCTGCGGACTCGTTTTCCCGGGCTGGAAGAGGAGTTGCTGTCCTTGGGCGCGACGCGGCTCAACTGGCTGAAAGATACGGCCGCCCTGGCTGGCGGCGGCTGGCTTCCCCGTATTGATTTGAATCTACCTGGCTTCAGCGTGAGCCGTACGCTGCTGGAAGCGCGCGTGCGCGCGCGCCTGCGCGACCGCGGCAATATACGGTTCCGCACGGGCCACCGTGTGGTGGGGCTGTGCGCAGACCGCGGGGCGGGGGAAGCCGATGCGAGTGACATCCGAGTGACCGGCGCTGTCTGCGCGGTGGGAGACGAAACGGTTGGGCTGGATGCCGATCTTGTGGTTGATGCAAGCGGCCGCTCATCGCGTCTGCCCCGCTGGCTGAAGGAGTTTGGATACGCGGCGCCGAGAGAATCGACTGTCAACGCGGACGTGGGTTACGCCACCCGCTGGTACAGGATTCCGGAGGACTGGCAGGCGGATTGGAAGATGACGCTGCTCGCGACGCGTTATCCCGATATCAGGGGGGGCGCGGTCGTTCAGCCGGTTGAGGGCAGACGTTGGGTGGTGACACTTGTCGGCTATGCTGGGGATCATCCGCCGACGGACGAGGCGGGTTTTGAGGCGTACGCGCGCAGGTTGATTGGGCCGCAGGTTTGGGAGGCGATGCGCGCGGCCGAACCGCTCACGGGGGTTGGGGGTTTCCGGCGCACCGAAAACCACTGGCGCCATTATGAACAGTTGAAACGGTGGCCCCGTGGCCTGGTCGCGCTGGGAGACTCGGTCTGCGCATTCAATCCGGTCTATGCCCAGGGCATGACGGTGAGCGCGCTCTCAGCGGAGCTACTTGACGAATTCCTGAAGGGAAGACGAAAAAGAGGAGGCCTGAATGACGGCCATTCGATGCCTTCGGGACTGGTCTTTCAGAGAAAGCTGGCGAAGATGCTGCAGACTCCATGGCAGCTGGCCACCAGTGATGATTTTCGCTGGGCGGGCCGGAAGGCCGGTGACGCCAACCTGACCGATCGCTTCATGCACCGGTACGTAGAGCACGTTCTGGACCGTATCCAACGGCCTGAAGTCTGCCTTGCCTTTTTCAGCGTCGCGCATCTGATCAGTCCGCCGGCCGCTCTTTTCCGTCCCCGCATCGCTCTGCCGATTCTCTGGGCAATGGCGAAGGCCCGTTTCTGACAGTTGATCTTCTTGACTTGCCCGCAGGGGTCAACGGGCCAGAAAGAAGCCTGCCGCGTTAGCGATAGGCTTCTCTTATCGAGCGGGAGTTCCTACTCATTTTCGAAGCAGGAGCAAGTTCGGGCGGCGGAGGGGGGCTATTGCAGTTCCGCGCTACTGGCTTTTCTTAACCCCGGACCCTTCATTCGGCGTGTTTGTGGGAGGTTCTTTCGGGGAATTTGGTCCGGCAGTAATCTGATATCCCGCCTTTTCTGGTGGGGACGGTGCGGGTCTTCTTTCAAAGGGAACACGGCGACGTGCTGGCCGTGACTGTGGGCGTTGATCCGGATTGGTTTTTCTGCTCATGAGTTGCCTCCTGGAGGCACGTAGGGCCAAAACTCAATTGTTCTGATTTCATCGCTCGCAATCAGGACCCCTCGCTCTCCTAGAGGGGACCATTTTCCATTGTCATCTATAGCATAAATCCATTGGATATACAAGTCTCGATCATTTGGGTCCGATGATGCAAAAGAATCACTGCCCAGTAGACCTCTAATTTCATCACCATTTTTTAGGTTTACAAGAACCCACTGTTCACCTGTAAGGGTAGTGAATTTCCAATCCCACGCGGTTGGTATTGGATGGATCGCAAATAGACTGGCTTTTCTAAGTAAGCCACGCACATAGTCCTTTTGGATGTTGAAACCCAGAAGGACGCCGATGATGATCGGGCCAACAATGAAGACAAAAATGAAGCCAAACCCAAACCATGAGCCTTCTATTGCATCAGGGAAATAACGGATAACCAAGGCGTTGTAAATGACTGAGATGGTCAAATATGAGAGTAATCGCTCATTGGTTTGGGGTTGAGGATTTGTCACGAATTGTGACCGGACAGTTAGGGCGATAAAACCGGGAATGAGATAGGCAAGAATTGAAGCAACGTCACTTGGGGTGAGCGAAATAGGCACAGTATAGTGGCCCCCTATGGTTGGCCCCATTCACCAGACCACGAAATGGGATACAAGGCGTACTTCAGTGAACAAGGCCGGCTGGGATCAGAGCACGAAGCGCTCTTCAGCAGGCGTGTGATAGTTGAGGTTTTGGCGCGTTCTTTCATTGTTGTAGAAGTCGAAGCATGCGTTTAAGCCCGTACGCAGATGGCGCACCGTGTCTTACTGCTAGAGATGGCCGTTTCCGAATATGACGCTGCGCCATCGGCGTTCCCGGAAGACATTTGCGACGGCGCGGTCGCGGCCATCTATGCTGACCCGAAGGTTGGCTGCGAGCAGATTGGCAGTGAAGGCCTCGGCGTGAACTGTGCGTTCACGCGTATACGCCCTCTATTTTGTCGAGACCAGGGGCGCGAGCGTCTCGACTGTGCTGGGGCCGATACCGGGGACCCGCTCCAGGTCTTCGACCGAGCTGTAGGGACGGCCGGCGATGATGGCGGCGGCTTTGCTGGGGCCGATGCCGGGCAGGGTGGCGAGTTCTTCGGCTGAGGCAGTGTTGACGTTGACCAGGGCGCCGGTTTGCGCGTTGCCCTGGCCTGAGGTGGCGGGTTGACCTTCGCCCGAGACGCCGGGCTGAGGCTGCGCTGGGGCGGGCGGGTCCGCGCCTGCCTCAGCCTGCGGTTGGGGCAGGGGGACATGAATCTGCGCGCCGTCGAAGACGAGCTCTGCCTGGTTCACGAGCGCGGGGTCGGCATCGGGGAGCAGGCCGCCGGCCCTGGCCAGCGCGTCCCCGACACGGGCGCCGGGAGGCAGTTCAACGAGCCCGGGGTTGCGTACGCCGCCGCTGACGAAGACGTACAGCGGGCCAGGTGTCGGGGTCGGGGGCGGCGTCGGCGTAGGCTGCGGGGTTGGGGGCGGGTGTAGCACAATCGCGGGCGGCGCCGGTCGACGCAGAAGCCACATCAGAGCGCCGGAAAGAATCGCGCACAGCAGGAATCCGAGCAGGAATCCGAGGCCCATGGAGCGCAGGGCGGCGCCAGCAGAGGCGTCGCGTGCGGCGCGGCGCGAGTTCAGATCGTCCGGGTTTCGAGCAGGTCGGGGGTCCAACCCTGGACTCATGTCAGGATTTCCTTTTTTGGACAGGTTCGGCGCAAGCGTCTTGATTTGCTGCGCGGTGAGAGGAGGCGGCAGGTCCGGTTTTGGGACCTGTTCACGACCGGGTTTGCGGCCCTGTAAATGTGATCAGGGCTCTTGCGATGGCCGCAGATCACCGGCTACCGGCCATTGCCGAGATGCGTTTCAGGGCGTTACGACCAAAGATGGTGAGGGCCTGGTCGTCGTTCACCGGGTGGAAGAGGCCGGGACGGACATCGCGCAGATAGCGCTCCAGCGGCAGGCTGCGGGACATGGAGGCCCCACCCACGACGCGCACGGCGTGGTCGACGGCCTCAATGGCATTGTTGGTGACGGTAAACTTGGCGGCGAGCACGGCTGGGGTGAGTTCGTCGCGGCGTTCACGGCATTCGTCCCAGTCATTGGCGGTGTTGTAGAGGAGGGCCCTGGCCTGGAGCAGGAGCAGCTCGGCCTGACCGAGGCGGCGCTGGATGCTTTCGAGCTCGGCGATTGGTTTGCCGAGGGCGGTGGGCACGCGTTTCGCGGCGTAACCGGCTGCGAAATCGAGGGCGGCCTGGGCTACGCCGAGGTAGACGGCGCCCACGGTGCAGATGAACCAGGCGTTGGCGGGCGCTTTGCCGGTCGTGCTTGGGCTGGGCGCGCCGCGTCCGATCATCTGCTCGTCGGTCACGCGGGCGTTGACGATTTTCAGATCGTGGCTGCCGGTGGCGCGCATGCCGAACGCGTCCCAGGTTTCGATGATTTCGAAGTGGGGGCCGGCGGGGATGACGAAGCGGGCGACGTGGCCGCTGCCGTCCTGCAGCGCGGCGGGGATGATGAAATAGTCCATTTCCGGGCTGAGGCTGGCAAAGGTTTTGAGCCCGTTGATGCGCCATGCGCGCTCGCCACTTTCCTGGACCGGTTCGGCGGTGGTTTCGGGGAGGCCGCCGCGACTGGGGCTGCCCAGATTGGGCTCGGTGGCGACGGAGTTGATGAGGGCGCCGCGTTCAACGGCGTCGCGGCAGACCTGGGCGAAGAGAGCCTGGGGCCAGCTGCCGCGGTCCGCTTTGGCGGCGGCGCCGGCAACGGTTGCCGCGGAGCCGCCGATCACCTGCACGTGCATGACAAAGCTGAGCGCGGTGCTGCCGTCTCCCTGGGCCAGCGTCTCCATCGTCAGGGTCGACTCCAGGAGGTTTGCGCCCCAACCGCCGAACTCCTCGGGGACGACGAGAGCGGGCAGCCCGGCCTGGCGGATGTCAGCGAAGTTTTCGTGCGGGAAGGATCCGTCGCGATCATGCTGGGCAGCCCGCTCGCGCAGCGCGGGGATCAGGCTGCTGGCAACGTCGACAAAGCGACGCTGGCGTCTGGTTCGCGGGAAGAGCATGGGACCTCCGAGACTGCCGTGCGAGTGCGGTTTCGGGCCGCTGATCGCAGTTCACCGCCCACAGGCGTTGCTGGCAACGCTTTTGGCGATGCGCGACGTGTATTTTAACATAGTTTTGACGGGATTCACGATTGACGCGCAGGCTTTTCCGCCTGTTTTCGACCGAAAGCGCAGTTGCCGCTGGCATGAGGATTTGATGAGAGACGGTCAGATTCGGGTATTGATCGCCAAGCCGGGGCTTGACGGCCACGACCGCGGCGCCAAGGTGATCGCGAGGGCGTTGCGCGATGCCGGATTCGAGGTGATCTACACGGGCATACGCCAGACGCCGCAGATGATCGCCGCGGCCGCCCTGCAGGAGGATGTGGACGTGGTGGGTCTGTCGATCCTCAGCGGCGCGCATATGACGCTCTGCCCCAAGGTGGTGGAACTGCTCCATGCCCAGGGTCAGGAGGATGTGCTTGTGCTGCTCGGCGGCATCATCCCCGACGAGGATGCCGCCCAGTTGAAGGCGGCCGGCGTCCACGCGGTCTTTGGGCCTGGCACGTCATCGTCCGAGATCATCGCTTTCATCCGGACTGCCATGGCCGGCGGTTAGCGGCCCAGCGTTCTGCTGGCGCCTGCGGCCTGGCGCCGCCAGGGCCCGGAACCGGCGGTTTGCGTCTGTCCTTTCCACTTGCCGCGGACCCCACTGGAAGCCGGCAACCGGTGTTGCCAATGCCCAAACCAGCTCCCACTCAACAACTGATCGACGGCCTTCTGAAGGGGGACCGGCTCGCGCTGGCGCGCGCCATCAGCCGCGTGGAGGATGACGCGGCGGAGGCCGCGCGGATCGTGCGGGGCGTGTTCGCGCAGACGGGCCGTGCGCACCTGATCGGCGTCACCGGCGCGCCCGGCACGGGCAAATCGACGCTGGTCTCGGCGCTGGCGGAGCGCTACCGCGCGCAGGGGCTGACCGTGGGCGTGCTGGCGGTGGACCCGACGAGCCCATTCAGCGGCGGCGCGCTGCTGGGGGATCGGGTGCGGATGACGGGCCACAGCGGCGACGCGGGCGTTTTCATCCGCTCGATGGCGACCCGCCGGGGGACGGGCGGGCTCGCGAGGGCGAGCGCAGACGCGATGCTGCTGCTGGACGCGGGCGGTTTTGACCGCGTCATTGTGGAAACGGTGGGCGCGGGCCAGGCGGAAATTGAGATCGCCAGCGTTGCCGATACGGTGGTGGTGGTCGAGGCGCCGGGCCTGGGAGACGAAGTGCAGGCGATCAAGGCGGGCCTGCTGGAGATCGCAGATATTTTCGCGGTCAACAAGGCGGACCGCAAAGGCGCGGGACGAACGGTCGCGGCGCTGGAGATGATGCTGGAGACAGGCGGCGCGGCGGCCCAAACCGTGCTCCATCACGGGCAGCGCATGGAGATGGAGGCGGCAGCTTCTGAAGCGGACGCGGAGGAGGGATGGCCGATCCCGGTTCTGGAGACGGTCGCGGTGAGCGGGCGCGGCGTCGAACAGCTGCGGGATGCGCTCGAGAGGCACTGGGCATGGCTGGAGGGGAGCGGCGCACGGTCGGCGCGTGAAGGGCGGCGTTTTGGCCATATGCTGCAGACGCTCATCCAGGCCGAGGTACTGGCGCGGATGGAGCGGACGCTGTCTCCGGGTTTGCGGTCGGATCTGGTGGAAGGGATGCTGCGCCGGCAGATCGATCCCTACAGCGCGGCGGCCGAAATGGTCAAGAAGCTGTCGGGGTAGACGCCCCCATCTCATGCGCAAGGATCGGGGCAGAGAATATGCAGCCACCTGGACCTTTGCGGACGCCTGCCAGATGGCGTCCCACAGGCCTTCGGCATAAAGGGGGACCACGCCTCATGCAAAGTGCAGGAAATGGAGAGCTCATCTCAAATCAGGGCGCCTGGAGTGAGCAGGAATACCTGGCGCTGGAGACCAACCGGCGCGTTGAATTCGACAACGGCTCTGTAGAGGTGCATGGTGTGCCGACCGATAGGCACCAGGCAGTTATTTTGCATCTAAGCGTCGCTCTTTCTGGACTCGCCCGGCAGACCGGCGGCGTGGTGCGAACGGCCGGTATGCGCCTGCGCCTGTGGGATCGAAAGTACCGGGAACCGGATATCGTCTTTCTGCGCAACCGGGACAGCAACCTGCGGCAAGAGAACTTCTGGGATGGGGCCGATCTCGCAATTGAGATCGTCAGCCGCAGTCTTGAAGACCTGGAGCGGGACCTGGTGACGAAACGGACCGAGTATGCGCGGGCGGGCATACAGGAGTACTGGATCGTCGACCCGGAACAGGAAACGGTTGCGGTTCTGTGGCTGGTCGGTGATGCGTACACCGAGGCGGGGCACTTTGGCCACGGCGATACGGTTTCCTCTTCTCTTTTGCCAGAGCTTGCCCTGCCTGTGGCGGCGATCCTGGACGCGGACTGAGCGCGGACTGCGCGCGCGGGCGGCGGCTGGGCTGTTGCCTACTCCGGCGCGGGCGGAGCGGTTGCGAGGTAAGTCAGCGCCGCCTGTTCGGCCTCCTCCTGGGCAAGGGGGAGGTCGTCAACTGTGATGACGCGATCCGGGTGGAGGAAATGGAAGGATACTTCCTTCACCTTGACGCGGGCCGCCTTGCTGAGGGCGAGCGCGTAGGCCCCGCCTTGAAGGCGATAGCGCGACCTGGCCTGCTCCATTTCATCCTCAGAGCGGACGGCATCGGTCTTGTAATCGACGATTACGAAGCCGTCCTCTTCCTCGAACAGCAGATCGATAAAGCCTTCGACGATGCCGTCGCCGACGGGGCCGGCGACCGGCGCCTCGCGCCACCAGCGGTTCGATGCCAGCGCGCGTTTGACTAGGGTGCTTGCCAGGGCCCGGCGCACAAGACGTGAAATCTCGGCGGCCTGCGCGGACACGCCTTCGGCAGAGGCTTGCGCGCGCACGTTTTCGTCCAGGTCGCTGGCTGTGTTCAGGTCGACGACCTGGAGGACGGCATGCACCGCGCGACCGATGTTGGTGCCGGCGCGCCCGCGGCGCCAGGGTTCATCGGGCACATCCTGTTCCTCTTTCGCTTCCCGGGCGAGACGGGTTGCGGCCGCGGAGATAGGGCGGCTGCGGTCGGCGTAGAGCTCGCGCCTTTGCTCTTGCCAGCGCTGGCGCGCCTCGGCGGTGTCACCGGCGGCAACCGCTTCTGCGCCGGCGGAAACCGGGGCGCGCGATGAAGGGACCGGCGGGAGATTGAGACCCTGCCAGAGATGGTCCGCCCCCTCCATATATTCATCGATGCGAGCGGCAGCTGAGTTCCTACCCCTCTTGTTTCGGTAAAGGCTGACGATGAGGTGATCACGGGCGCGGGTCGCGGCAACGTAGATCAGCCGCACGCGTTCCTCTTCCCCACGCGCCTTTTCGAAACCTGCCAACTCCTCGTATCCTGCTGTCTGCAACCCGGCTTTGACCTCGATCCGGCCATTCTTTCGGTCGTACAGCACGGGGTCGGGATTGGGCCCTCGCGTAGCGTTCAACCCGGCGAGGAGGACGATGGGGAATTCCAGCCCCTTGGCGCCGTGGACGGTCATCACGCTGACTGCGCCGGCATCGGACTCGCGGACGACAGTCGCGCGCGCTCTTGCACTTTCTTCGCGCTGGCGATCGGTCCAGGTGAGGAAAGCGCGCAGGGAGGCTTCGCCGGTTGCAGCGAAAGCGCGGGCGCGGTCGATGAGGAAGCCGTAGCGCGTCCAGCGGCCGCGCCACTGCCGTTCGTCGAGGGCCAGTTCTCTGAGCCGGCGGGCGCGTACGAACTGCTCGATGAGTGCCGCCGGAGCGCTCCATCTGCGTTGTTCGTGAAACTCTTGCAGGACAGCCAGCGCGTCGGCGACGCTGCCACAAGGGGGGCAGTCTCCCGCAAGGTAATCGAACTGGCCGCCCTTGTCGATGAAAGTCAGCAGATCGGCGTCGGAGCAGGCGAAGGCAGGCGAGCGCAGCGCGGCCACGATCGCGACCGTGTTGGTCGGGTCGTCGATGGCGGCGAGGCAGTTGAGCAGGTCGCGCGCCTCCTGGGTATTGTAGATGAGAGAGGCGCTTTCGAGCCGGTATGGAATGCCCGCGTCTTCGAAGGCGATTTCAAGCGCATCAAAGCCGGCTCGGCGCGGCATCAGAACGCAGATGTCCTGATAGTCTGCAGGGCGTTTCGCCCCGGTGCCGTCCTCCGAGCGGACCTGCCACCCCTCCTCGATCACCGCCCGTATCGCACTGGCAATGGCTTCGGCTTCCTGGCGGCGTACAACTCCCATATTCTCTTCGATTTCTTTACCCATGAATTGGACTGGGGGCGGCTGTTCATCCTGCGCGGCGGTCACGAGGGGTGAATATTCGGCCTGCGCTTCGCCCTGCATCCACTGGCTGAAGAGATGGTTGACCCAATCGATGACAGGCGGCAACGAGCGGAAGTTTTGTTGGAGCAGGACGCTGGCTCCGCCGACCGCCTTTCGCATCTGACCTACCTGTTGAATGTCGGCGCGGCGGAAGCGGTAGATCGACTGTTTTGGATCGCCGACGATGAAGAGCTTGCCGGCGGCGGGCTGCACTTTGCGCCAGTCCCGGGGACGGTCGTTGGGGTCAGTGCGACCGTCAGTTTTTTCGGCCAGGAACATGGCGATCTCGGCCTGCAGCGGGTCGGTGTCCTGCATTTCGTCGATGAGGATGTGGGTGAAGCGAGCGCGGAAGTGGTCACGCGCCGGGAGGTTGTCGCGCAGCAGATCGCGTGCGAGGACGAGCATGTCGAGGAACTCGACGTTGCCGGCGGCCCTCCTTTCGCGGGCGTAATCGAGCGTAAAGCGCTGCAGCAGTTCGAGCACGGGGATCAGTTCGGACGCCTGCTCGTCCTCGGTGGCCCGAGAGGAGGGGAGAACAAAGGAGGCACCGGCGACCAGATCGTAATTCTTGTGGAAGCTGTCCGCGATCGTGCGCATGTGATTCAGAGTCATGTCTGCAGACAAGGCAGGGCGGAGCGCCTGCTGGGCAGCGGTGTCGTCGAGGATCGTGTCGAGCCACTCTGTCCAGCGGTTTTCGAACGCGATCTCGGCCTCGATCTCGTCTCGGATGGTGAAGCCCGGCGGCAGACCGGCAGCCAGCGGACGCTCGCCCAGGAGGCTGCCGGCGAAGCTGTGCAGCGTCTGAATGGAGGCCTGATCCAGTTCGGTCACGGCGCGCCGGCAACGTTCGCGCTGCTCCGGGGGCAGGCTGTTGTCATCTGCGGCCGTTTCGAGGCTCTCTGCAATGCGGGCGCGCAGCTCGGCGGCCGCCGACTCGGTGAAGGTGATCGCCGCGACGCGGCCCAACCTGGCACGTCCGGTCTTGATGAGCGCCGCGACGCGGTCGACGAGACTGCGTGTTTTGCCCGTGCCGGCGCCGGCTTCGACGACCATATTTTCGTCAAGGCGTTCAAGGATTGCGTCGCGTGCCGGCTGGTCGGAAAGCGCGCTCATCGGGCTGCCTCCCCGTCGGCCATCGCAACGTAGGCGGACAGGCGCGGGTCGTCGCGGTTGCGCCGCCAGTGCCGCTCACGCCGGGTGGGGCAGAGATTCTTGAAGTCGCAATAGCGGCAGTTGCCATTGTCCTTGCCCGGATTGGCCGGGAAGAGGCGGGCGCCGATGCCGCCTGTGATGGTGTCGACAGCATCGCTGAAGGGTCCCAGCATCTTGTCTAGATTACCTGGACTTGGGGGGCGAGTCTTGAAGTTGCCCTTTTCGGTCACGAACCAGTAGGCGACCTTTATGTCGACCTCATCGCCCAGTAGCTGACGGGCGGCAAGACCGTACACAGGCAGTTGGAGGAGTTTGCCGCGCTGGACGGGGTCTTTGTTCATGTTTGCGTAACTGCTCGTACCGCCTGTCTTGTAGTCGAGAACGAGGGCGGTATCACCGGACATTGAGAGATCGATGCGGTCGATAACGCCTCGAAAACGAATCGCGCCGGTCCTGGCATTCGGCCACTCGACGGGTTTCAGCGGCGTCTGATTCTCCTTCCCGGAAAATCCGAATTCGCTCTCGACGGTACGGGGCGAGACGCCGTACTTGCTGCGAAGTTTGGCGTCTTCCTTGAGGAATTTGTCCAGGTCGTTGAGCATTTCGTCCTTGGCCAACTCCCAGAGGAGTGGTTTGCCGGTGACGCCGCGCTGCTCGGCGTGCTGGAACTCCTCCTCGGCGATTTTGAAGAGCTGGCGGCGGTGGTCACCGGTCCAGGGCTGGTCGGGCGGGATGGCGCCGGGCTGCTGCGCGGCTTGGATGAAGCGTTCAAGGATCCTGTGTAGTAGCGACCCTCTGTCCAGGGCCGAGATGGTTGCCACATCCTCCGGCTGCTCGGGCGCGGCTATGCCGAGAACGTTGGCAAGGAAGTAGCGGAAGGGGCAGATCGCCCAGGTCTGCAGCCGCGTCGGCGAATAGAATTCAAGGTTGGAAAGGCCGATGCGCCCGGGGGTAGAGGGGACCGAAGAGACGTCTCCGTCCCAGAGGGTTAGCGGCCTACTGTATCTGGCCCGCTGCATTTCGAGGGCGCGGGACAGCGCGGCATTCGACTCCGGTTGAGCGAGATGGTGCGCGGCGATGGGGTTGCCGAGCTGGCGCCAGTGCGACAGCCGGTTGAGGTCGTAGTCGTGGATGTCGGCGGGCTGCGACGCGGAGACGGCGTTGATGCCGTGCTGGGCCGATACGACTTCCTCAAACCAGGGTTGCTCCCGCAGCGAAGCCAGGTCACGGGAAGAGGAGAGCATCGAAGGGTAGACGGACGCGCCGTAGAGGCGGGAGGCCTCTTCAAGGAACCAGCGGGACGGGTGTTGCTCGCGCTGGGCGATGTTGTCGCCGCGGGCGAAGGTGAGGACGCGGGAGCATCCGGACGCGGCGGCGGCGAGGTAGTCGTAGCGTTCGGCGGCGGTGGAGCGGGACGGGACTCCCGCGCGTTCACGTTCAGGTTGCGGCAGCAGAGGGTCGTCCGGGTGTTGCGCGGGCACGAGGCCCTCTACCATGCCGACGAGGAATACCTTGTCGAAACGCAGTCCGGCGGCGAGCCCGACGGGGCCGACGAAGAGGCCTTCGCCCAAGGCGCCGGCTCTGGCAGCGGATCGATTGAGCAGTTCGTCGAGCGCAGAGCGGAAAACGTCCAGGTCGGCGCGTTCTCCGAGGTCATCGAGAATCGCCAGCTCCTGAAGAGCCGTCATAAGTCTTTCGTGGTTGTCCCGTTCCCTGGTTGGAAGCGACGCCTCGTCAAGGTAGTGGGCGATAAGCTCCCCGGCCCACGTGACGAACGCCGACCAGGTCTGGTTGTTCTCAGCTCGGGAGAGGGTATCGTGCAGCCTCAGCATAAAGCTGTGCAAAGACCAGGCTTCTGCCGCCGATTTCTGCAACGCTTTTTGCCCGCCTTCGGACATCTCTTCGTCCTGGCTTGCGGCTTTTCTCTGCCGGGCCCCGGCGTAGTTCGCCAAGCGGTCGCGCCACTGGTCGATGCCGGCAACGACGCCAGCTTCGCGGGAGATCGCGTCCCAGCGCGAGGGGCTGAAGACCGCCGCGCCTGCTTTGACCGGGCAGGAGGTGAGCCAGCGCATCACCTCTTCCCCGGGCAGGTCGCGGGCGGCAAGCTCGACGATGCCCTTGAGCATGCGCCCGACCGGGGTCGCGGCCAGTGATGTCGTTGAGGGGCCGGCGACCGGGATACAGGAGGCGGCGAGTTGATCTGCGATGAGCGCTGCATAGGGTTCCCGCCGCCAGTAGAAGATTGCCATGCGGTGGAAGGGTGTGCCCGCGTGCGCGGCGGCAGCGATCGACCTGACCACACTGCGCACCTCTTCGCCGGTTTCGGGGGTGACGAGCAGGCGGGCTGGTCGCGGCGGAGGCGGCGGCGACGCAGGGGGCGCGGCGACTTCAGGGAGGATGCTATCAGCCTCTGCATCGCGGGTGGCGGCCAGGATGGTCGCACAGTGCCATCCGCCGCGAAGCGCGTCAAGCAGGCGTTCCTCGGCGGGCGAAAGTGTACGCGGCAAGTAGGCAATAATGCGGCCGAGGTCGGTGAGGGCCGTAGCGGCGCGGTTGGACTCTACAGCTTTTGCGGCGGCATCAGCGAGTGTTTCCCGGTCGTAATATGCCGCGGCAAGGTCGCGATAGCGTGCGTACAGGCGGGCAATTTCGGCGGAAATGCCCCCGCGTCGTTCGAGCGCGCTGAGGGCATCGGGAGCGGCGTAGAGAAGGTCGCGGAAGGTCTTGCGCAGGCTTGTGTGGAATGTGGGATGGGTTCGGAAGGGCTCAAGCTCACTTGCGGCCTGGCTGGCTACGCGGCGGACCAGGGCAAATTCGATGGGGGGCTTGAGCGGCAGCCGGCCGGCCGCGGCCAGGCTGGCGGCTCCGAGCAGCTCTGCGAGGCGGGGGAGCGGCATAAAGCGCACGTTGACGAGGCCGCGCCGGCCAATATCGCGGCGAAGGTGGAGGCCGGCATATGGCGATGGCACGACGACGGTGACGGGCGCGAAGGGGTCTTCGGCCTTAAACTCGCGCAGGAGGTGTTCCAGATGTTCCTGGGCCTGTTCGATGTGTACGACATGCTGGGGGGATTGCTGCATGTGTGATGTCTCCGTTGCGGGGCGTACGGTACGCGGTCGGTCGGCTATTCAGTTGAGTATACGACAGGAGCTGCGGTGGCCGCATACATTTGTATGATGGAGAAGGAAGCGCGCCGCGAACATGAGGCGGGCGAGTGGCAGGTCAGCGCCTTTCCGCCCGAGCGGCGGCGATCTCAGCGGAAATCTCGTCATAGTCGAGGATGCCTGTATTCTTTTCGTCAAGCCGGGCCATAGCGGCAAACAGATTGTTGACGCAGCGCTGCCTCAAAGCACGTTCCAGAAGCGCGGCCAGCAGTTCAGAGGTGAGCAGGCCGGCCTGGCCGGCTTCCTCAGCCAGGGCACGCGGCAATGATAGTGTCACCGTCACCGTCTTCACGGCCTCTCTCCGACATGGAAGTAAGGAGGTGCATTCGCGATCTCGGTGTGGAGTATTTTAACGCGAGGAGACGGGATCACATAGGGAGAAAGGGGAACGGGCGCATTGTGGAATTCTGGACGGCCGGTATCTGACTCAGGATTTTTGGGATAGAAGGATTGTCAGGATGGCAACCGCATTGGCCACGGTACCCTTGAATATGGCATAGAAGATGCGGCGGAAGTTTGTCGCCCGCAAGTGCAGAATGATAGTGTTGGAGGGGACGACGTCAGATTTCGAAGGGTGAACTGCAGGGCGCGAGCCGGGAGACAACTTCCATGGCTAAGGACAGCAGGAGCAACGGAACAGACGTCTACATAGCGCTGTTGCGCGGGATCAACGTCGGCGGCAAGAACAGGCTGCCGATGAAGGAGCTTGTCGCCCTGTTTGTGGAGGCGGGATGCAAGGACGTTCGGACCTACATTCAGAGCGGGAACGTTCTTTTTCGGGCGGGTGAAACTGTGGGAGACGAGATCGCTTCTGTCATCAGTGCGTCGATCTTGGATCGTTTCGGTTACCAGGTTCCCGTCATTGTACGTACAGCGCGTGAGCTGCAGGAGGTTGTGCGGGCCAATCCCTTCGTGCAAGCCGGCGCGGAAACGGACAAACTGCACTTCATGTTTCTGGCGGATCTGCCCGCCAGCGAGCTTGTCGACGCGCTTGACTCAGACCGCTCGCCGGGCGACGAATTCGCGGTGCTGGGCCGTGAGATCTATCTGCACTGCCCGAATGGTGTTGCGCGCTCCAAGCTGACGAACAGCTACTTCGATTCCAGGCTTTCGACGACGAGTACCTCGCGAAACTGGAGGACGGTGGGAAAGCTGCTTGAGCTTGCCGCGGATGTTGGGTAGGGAGCAACGTCGGGGGCAGGGCAGTTTCTGCAGCGTACTGTCAATTTTGCGGGAAGCTACCGCGGCATCGCTCAACGCCTGCCGGTCGCTGGAGTTGAACAGGCTCTCTTCAATCCCTGGAGCCATTCCTTATGCGCAATCCAATGAACAGTATACAGACAAGTGACAGTGCCCGCGGGCCAGGAGCGCAAGGGCCTTCATCACCAGTTTGGCGCATCGCAACCCTCTTTCCAAATCAAGGCGCCTGGAGCGAACAGGAGTATCTGGCACTGAAGACCAACCGGCGCGTCGAATTCGATAGTGGCTTTGTGGAGGTGCATGACGCGCCGACCGATCAGCACCAGGCGATTCTTTCCTGCTTCATCGTTGTCCTCAGAACGCTTGCGAAGCAGATTGGCGGTGTGGAGCGCCCGGCCGGTCTGCGGTTGCGGCTGTGGGAGCAGAAGTACCGTGAACCGGATGTTGTATTTCTGCGCGATCGCAACAGCAGCCTGCGCCACGAAAACTACTGGGACGGAGCCGATTTGGCCATCGAAATCGTCAGCGCGAGTCTTGAAGACCGCGAACGGGACCTGGTGGCGAAACGAATCGAGTATGCGCAGGCCGGAATCCAGGAGTACTGGATTGTTGATCCGGCCGAGGAAACGGTCACTGTTCTGTCTCTAAACGGCGACGTATACTCCGAACATGGTACCTTCGTTCGCGGCGATGTCGTTACATCGGTTCTTTTGTCCGAGCTGGCGTTGCCTGTCTCGGAGATTCTCGACGCGGATTAAGGGCGCTACGGTCAGTTCTCAGCGTCGTCGTTTTCGCCGGTCGCATCCTCACTAACCGGCGCTTCCTCATCCTCCAAAACTGACAGCTGGGCGCGCAACGCGGACAACTCCGTCTCCAGCTCCTCGATGCGGGCCGCCAGATCTTCCCGGCGGCGCTCCTTCTGTTCAGCTTCACGCGCCGCCTCTTCGGCCTCCTCGTCCACCATGCGGGTGTCGTTGCGGATGGCGAGGAGGTGGATTGCCCAGAAGGCGGCCGCGGCGGCTGCGCGCACAAGGCCGTCCAGGGTCTCGGCGCCGAAGACATCGGCGTTGGGATCGCCGAGCGCCCACAGGAGCAGACGGTAGACGACCTGGGCCAGCTCGAACAGGATCAGCAGCGCGCCGACGAGCGCGATGCCGTAGAGGTAAACACGGCGGGGCCAGGATGTCCGCTCGGCGCGGCCGGTCTCGTTATCCTGTTCGGCGACGCGCTGCGCTGCGCGCCAGTGCAGCGACCAGACGGGCGCGCCGACGGCGATGAGACTCACGCCGCTGGAGAACTGGTATGCGCGGAAGCCCTCTTCGACCGAGGTCGAACCGATGATGGCAAGATCCAGCAGCGCGCGCACCAGGTCGACCAGCCCGATCCAGAGCAGAAGCAGGCCGGTGGCGGCGACCGCGTAGTAGTAGAGCCGCCGCACAAACTCGCTTTCGCGCGTGTCGCCGTAGCGCTGCGCCTCGGCGGAGACCTGAAGCCAGTGCCAGCGCCAGGCAAGCGTTCCCACCGGCAGCAGGCCGAGGGGCGTGGTGAGATCATCGATGTCGATATCCCGGGCATTGTCATCACCGAACGCGTACAGAACGGCGAGCCGCAACAGCATCGCCAGGGGCACGAGCGTAATCGCGGCCGCGAGCACGGTCGCGCCATAGAGATAGAGCCGCCGCAGCGCCATGCGTCCTTCGGGCGGCTGGGCGGTCATCAGGCCGTTCCAATAGAGATTGTTGAGCCGCCAGGCCAGCCCGCCGACCAGAAATGCGGCCAGGGAACCGGCGATGCCCCGCTGCCACCAGCCCGTCCCAACCGTTGCGAGGCTGGCGGCGCCGAATGGCTCCAGCAGCGTGCGCCAGACGAAGTTGAGCGTGTCCGCGGCGCCTGTGAGCAGCAGGCCAAGCCCGACGAGGCCGGCAACGAGCTGGAAGAGGCGCCGCCAGCTGCCGGCCCAGCCGGATTCGACGCCCAGGTCGCCATCCCCCTGGAGCAGGCGGGCGAAGAACACAGACAGCGTCAGATGGACGCCGGCATGGAAGAAATGGGCTACCCAACTGCCGGGTCTCGGGTCATCGGGCGCTGCGCCGAGCAGGAGTTGGAGGCTGCCTTCAATGATGTGATAGAGCGAGCGGGCGCTGACGTAGGCGGTGGTGGCAAGCGCGGCGTAGATGAACAGCTTGCGGAGGGCGGCGCGCGGTTCGCCGGGTTGCGCGGCCAGACGGAGAATATAGCGCCAGTGGATGAGGAAGATCGGCGCGCTAACGATCAGGAACCCGCCCGGACGGGCGATGGATCTCTGCACTGAGTCGGAGGCATAGACCCCAAGGAATGTTTCGTCCGTGACCCACAGCCTTACCAGTGCATCGATCAGATCGTAGGCAGCGGCCAGCCCTGCGACCAGGCTGATAAAGGCGATGAGATAGAGGTAGAGGCGGCGAATCATCGCCAGCCGGCTAGATTCCGCAGTTGTCTGCTCAGTCATTGTTCACGCCCTCGAAGACAGGGAGAGAGGGACTTCAGCAGAGAAGCTTGGGAGGGGATTTCCCAGTCCGCTCATTCTTGCCCTCTGTCCTCGGAGTATGACCTCAGTGGAGGAGGTCGTCCGTATCGATCTTCCAAGCATCATCCTCGCGCACCAGGGGAACTGTACGCCGGTAGGTGGATGTGCCGCTGTCGAACAGGCCGCCCTGGTGGAAGTTGTCGATCGCCACCGTGACATAGGCCTTGTCGCCGTCTTCGCTAATGTCCGCGTTCAGGATGCGTAGTCTGCGCGAGGAGCGGCCGGAGTCGTAATAGTTGAATCGCTCGCGGAAACGTACATTGTCCTCGTCTTCCAGTACATCCCTGGAGTAGTGGCTCATCGCGACGTCCGGCTCATTGCGCACGGTGGCCAGGAACGCATCGTGGACCACTGCTTCGGGCGTATCTTCGTTGAGATATTCGGCGCTCTGTCCAGCGCGGCCGCCGGTGAAAAGCACCGTGGCGACAGCGCCGACGACCAGCAGCAGCACGCCGAGAATAATGGCCAGTGTAAAGCGATCGACTTTCATGCCCATTGGTTCGCTTCCTTGTTACTCATCCGACTACTCAAAACCTGTCAGTTCAAAGGTGGCCTGCGAGCGTCCGTCGATGAATTTCACGACGGGGAACGGGGCGGCCTGGGCTACCCACGCTTTGGTCGTGCGGTCGTTGGCCTTCAACTTGACGAGCCAGGTTTCAAATGCGCCGGCGGGGACCGTAACGCTTTCGCTGCGCCGCACCTGGATGGCCACCCGCTCCATTTGGCCGGCGATCGGCAGGAAGCTGTTGATGCGGGTCGCGTAGCCCTGCGCCAGCGGCAGCGCGCGCATGATCAGGAGCAGAGTGCGCTCGTCACGTATGTCGGAGGGCACCTGCACGCGCTGGTAAACCTTGGCGCCCTGACGATTTGTGAGCTCGATCTCGACCTGCGCGCCCTCGAACAGCGTCTCCACGATCTGTTTGCCGCCGCCGAATGAACGGACGAGATGACTATAGACCGGACGAAAGCCGGCCGGCTGCATCTCGATCGTTGCCTGTTCACTCACGCCGGCGTCGGAGATCTCCCTGAACAACGTCCAGCCGTCTTCCCGCTCCCTTTTGTCGACCCGATAGGCAGCGGAGCCGACGATGCGGCCTTCGCGGTTGGTCACCCGGTAGGCGCTTGTTTCGCCGTCGGTCCACACCGGTTCGCCAAAGATGAGCGGCTGCGGTTTGGCGGCGGCGCAGGCGGCGAGAAAGGAGAGGGTAAGGAGGAGAGAGGAGAGAGAGAATACCCGCGCAGACGCGAATCGGGTTTTTGAAGGCGCGACCGCTTCGCTGTATGCGCTCTTTACGTCAGGCAGGCGACACTCACTCCTCACTTCTCACTCCTCGCTTCCCGAACTCTTCTCCTGCATCCACTTGACGGCGGCTGCGGCGAGCGCGGCCGCGCCGATAGGGAGGGCGTCTTCGTCCATGCGGAAGGTGGAGGTATGCACATAGTAACGCTGCGGCCAGTTCGGGTTGTGGGTTCCCAGGCGCAGGAAGCAGCCGGGCGCGGCCTGCGCCATGAAGGCGAAATCTTCGGCGGCCATCACCATGGGCGCCTGCGGCGCGTTTTCTTCACCGAGGAACTCGGCCGCCGCGGTCAGCGCGATCTGAGTAGCTTCCGGGTCCAGGACGGTGGGCGGATAGCCCTGGTGTATGGTCAGTTCGAAGCTGCCGCCCATGG
Organism: Caldilineaceae bacterium; assembly: GCA_022824685.1. Taxonomy (GTDB): domain Bacteria; phylum Chloroflexota; class Anaerolineae; order Caldilineales; family Caldilineaceae; genus Bin5. The sequence continues at coordinate 1,157 of JAJDZJ010000243.1, read as the reverse complement.
CTTCGACGACGCCGCAGGCCCGCCGCAGCTCCTCTTGCAGGAGTTTACGCGCCTGCGGCGTGAAGGTGCGGATGGTCCCGTTGAGATAGACGCTGTCGGGGATGACGTTATTCACGGTTCCGCCATGGATCTGGCCGATGGTGATGACGCCCGGGTCGAGGGGATCCAGCCGGCGGCTGACGATGTGGTGGATGGCGTGAACGGCGTGGGCGGCCAGGACGATGGGATCGTTGGCGGCCTGGGGCCGCGCGGCGTGTCCGCCGGCGCCGATTACGGTGATTTCGAACTCATCGGCGGCCGCCATCAGGGGGCCGGACCGGCTGGCGACGATGCCCAGATCCTTGGTGGGATCGACGTGGACGCCAAAGACGGCGTCAACGTCTGCGAGCGCGCCCTCTTCCACCATGCGCAAGCCGCCGGACTTGCCCTCGTCGTCGGAGGCTTCTTCGCTGGGCTGGAAGAGCAGGCGCACGTTGCCGGGGAGGCGGCCCTCGTCGGCCATCTCCTTAAGCAGGGTCGCGGCGCCCATGAGCATGGCGGTGTGGGCGTCGTGGCCGCAGGCGTGCATGATGCCGGGCCGCTCGCTGTCGAAGCCGGAGCCGTTTTCTTCCTGGATCGGCAGGGCGTCCATGTCGGCGCGCAGGCCTACCAGGGGACCATCGCCGCCGTGGATATGGCCGACGACACCGGTCTTGGCCACTTCGGTCTGCGTTTCGATGCCCAGGTCGAGCATCGTTTTGTTGACGAATCCGGCGGTGCGATGTTCGGTGAAGGTCAGCTCCGGGTAGCGGTGAATGGCGCGGCGCCAGGCGCTGATTTTGGGCTGGATGGCCTTGGCGCGGGCGTAGAGTTCGGCGCTGGTGACTGACTTGTCGTTTGGCATAGATGCGCTCCTGGTCGGGCAGGTATTGGCGGCTGAGCGGTCTGGAACAGCCATCATGGCAACGGCCCAAGCTGGAGGGCGTTGCCTTCATCCTGTCATTATACTACGATTGTGCGTCTTTCGCTCCGTGTGCGGCGCAGGGCGATTGCATCTAAATTGGGTCAGAACATCGAAATGCAGCCGAATACTCTTCCAGGTCGGGGTAAGACACAGGGAAATGTACGAAAGATGGCACGTAGACGGAGAATTTAACTTATCTCGCCGACTGAGGGCC
>JAJDZJ010000223.1 GCA_022824685.1 Caldilineaceae bacterium | reverse complement strand
CAGGCCCTCAGTCGGCGAGATAAGTTAAATTCTCCGTCTACGTGCCATCTTTCGTACATTTCCCTGTGTCTTACCCCGACCTGGAAGAGTATTCGGCTGCATTTCGATGTTCTGACCCAATTTAGATGCAATCGCCCTGGCCTCCATCCCTTGGTTTCCCATTTTGTGGCGTGTTATACTCTCAACGTTGAACTGCGCTTCGTGCCGCCTGGTCTTCCATTGAACACAACACGAATGCAATGTGAACACCGCCAACAGTTGCCGACGCCTTCCTTCCATCGTACTGCGTCTTTCCCTTCTCCTGCTCAGCGCCGCCCTGTACGCGGCCTGTGAACCCTCACCAACAATGCACGTGCTCGGTTACATGATCGAGCGGCAGCTGGGGGGCCCGGTGGAGCCTGAGCCATCCTCCCCCACGGGCAGCCTCTCTGGCCAGGTCCTGTACGCAGGCGAACCGGTGGCGGGCGCGGCCGTGCTCGTCGCCGCGCGTACGGGTGCCCCCTTTGCCGCCCGTACGGACAGCGCCGGCCACTACCGCATCGACAACATCCCGCCTGGCCAGTATGTGCCCGTGTCGGTTGCCCCCTCCTTCTCCGAAACCGCGCTCACCGGCGCTTTCGGCCTCCCCTATCCCGTCACAATTCGGGAAGGCGAAACGTCCCGCGCGCCGGACCTGACACTGCTCCGCCATGTGCCAAGACGCCTCCCCGCCCCCCTGCCCGACGCAGTCGACCTCTGGGCAGGCGAACCAGTCACCAGAACGGCGCCCTTTCCTTCCGGCGCAATGGCTTGGGAACGGTCCTTCGCCTTTACGCGCGCCGGCGCCCGCATCATCGCCCTTCGCCTCTACCGACCCTTTCCCGATGCCGGAGAGAAGCTGCCCCTCCTGTTCGGCCTTTACCCCGGCTGGGTCGATGACTGGGCTCCCGTCAACGTGGCCCTGGCCGATGCCGGGTACACAGTCCTGGCGCTGTCTCCCTCCGGCGCATGGGGCATAGACGTCGCCGCCCACGCCGAGGACGCCCGCCTCGCTCTCGCGCTGGCCCGCGGCGGCCACCTCGGCGTCGATCTGGCCAGCGTCCCTGCCGTCGCCCTCGGCGGCAGCTTCAGCAGCGCCATCGTCAACCGGCTCCTGCGCGATGAAAGAGACCAGTTCGCAGCCTGGCTCACCCTGGGCGGCATCAGCAACGCCTTCACCGGCAGCGCCGATTTCTACGCCCGCCGCCTGACCTTCCCCGAACGGTTTCGCTATGTGATTCCCGCCCTGGGGCCCGCAAATATCTACCCTCTGCCCTTTCTCTACTATTCTCCGGTCTATACCGCCTCCCAACTGCCGCCGACCATGATCATTCACACCGACGTGGACCGCATCATTCCCATCACGCAGGCCTACGAGCTCGAGGAAGCCCTGCGCGCCGCCGGCGTCTACGTGGAGGTCCTGTACTACCAGGACGTGAGTCACTACCTTCAGATCGGTGAAAACATGACCGCGTCCGGCGAAGAGATGTTCTGGCAAGTGTTGAGATTCCTGGAAGCGCAGACGGCCCAGGAATGAGCGAAAACGACTCTGCCCGCCCCCTCCAGCTGCTGCCGAACTGTGGAAATTAACGCGAATCGACTATAGTGACTCCAAACAATCTTTGAATGGCCGACCGAGATCCAGCCTTGCGACCGATGACTCGCTCCTGCCGAACGAAGAGGGCGGGCCGCCGCCCCTGACGCGTTTCCCTGCCTTCGTGGTTGACGGCGCAGGCAATCTGCCCGTTAAGCGCAACTTGAACCTGATACCGGTTCGATCTGGAGGATCAGATGAGCGCTCCAACAGCTGTTACCGTGAATGATCGCGAATACCAGGCGCTGGCGTCCGCCGCAGCATTCCAGGCGCGACCCGACTACGGGATCCTGCGGCTGCAGGGCCGCGACCGCACCGACTTTCTCCAGCGCATGACAACCAACGACCTCGCTCGCCTTCAGCCGGGCCAGGCCGCGTTGACCATCCTCACCAGCCCCGTGGCCCGCATCGAGGCTGTCTTCTCCGTCCTCTGCCGTAGTAATGACCTTCTGCTCCTGGCCTCAGAAGGGCAGGCAGATGCATTGCGTCAGTGGCTGCAAAGTCAGATCTTCTTCATGGATAAAGTAACCGTCAGCGACGAAAGCGCCCACTTGAGCCGTCTGCGCCTGCTTGGCCCGGCCGCGGGCGAACTGCTGCCGGCCGCCGGGCTGCCCCAACCCGAATCCGATGACCATTTCCTCGAACGCGACGCCGTAACCGTCCTGCGCCAGGAACGCTATGACATCCCCGGCTACGAGCTCATCTGTCCGGTCGATGTGAAGGCCGAACTCCAGCAGCGGTTGACCGCCGCCGGCGCTGACCTCCTCGCCGATCCCGACGCCTATGAAGCCCGCCGCATCGAACTGGGCCGGCCCCGCCCCGGCAAAGAGCTGACCGACTCATTCTCGCCGCTGGAAACGGGTATGGCCTGGGTCTGCGCCGAGAACAAGGGATGCTACACCGGCCAGGAGATCATCGCCCGGCAACTCACCTATGACAAGGTAACTCGATCACTGGTCCGCCTGCGTAGCGAACAGCCCCTGCCGGAGGGCGCATCCACAAAGGTAAATGGCCGCGCCGCCGGAACGGTGACCAGCAGCGGCTTCATCCCAACTTCCGGCCCGGTTGCGCTGGCTGTGCTCAAAAGGCCCCACAATGCCGCCGGCGTAGAGATCACGGTAGAAGATGCCGCCGCTCGCGTCGAAGAGATCCGTCTGCCCGCGGCCTGAGCCGCCGCGGCCGGCCTCCACTCTCCGACTGCCAGGACCTTAACGACCTGCAGGCCATTCTGCGCAGCCTTCACTTCCCCGTCTGCATCCGGCCTCTATCCATGTCTTTCCCGCATTGGCGCCTTATCATCGAGGAATCGCCCCGCTCCGGCCCAGCCAACATGGCCGTTGACGAAGCCATCGCCGAGGCTGCCGCGGCCGGCGCCGCCCCGCCTACCCTGCGCTTTTACCGCTGGCTTCACCCCACCGTCAGCCTTGGCCGCTTTCAGAAGCTCGCCGACATCGACGAAGCCTGCATCACCGCGCTCGACTACGACCTGGTGCGCCGCCCAACCGGCGGCAGGGCCATCCTGCATGTCGACGAGCTGACCTACTCCGTCGCAGGTCCAATCGCCGACCCCCACATGGCCGGCGGCGTCATGGACGCATATCTTCGATTCAGCAACGCCCTTCTTTCCGGCCTGACGGCCCTCGGCCTGAAAGCCGAAAAAGCGAACAGCCGCTCCCGTCCCCGGCAGGAGCTGTCTGCCGCCTGCTTCGAAACACCCAGCGCCTACGAAATCACCGCCGCCGGCCGTAAACTCATGGGCAGCGCCCAGAGCCGCCGCAAGGGTTACGTGCTGCAGCATGGCAGCCTGCCTCTGTCCGGCGACGTCGCCCGACTTGTCGATGTGCTCGCCCTCACCTCCGCCGCCAGGGACCGGCTCCGCCTGCAGCTCCGCCAGCAAGCAACTACCCTGGCCGAAGCGCTCGAGCTGCCGCCGGAATCAGAGCATCTCTCATTCCAGACTGTGGCCGAGGCGATGACTGGCGGATTCGCTTCCGCTCTCCAGCGCGACCCCAAGCCCGGCCAGCTCTCCGCAGAGGAACTGCGCCGCAGCGCCGAGCTGATCCGAATTCGTTACGCAGACCCTGCCTGGACCCGTCAACGGTAGCGGAACATGGCGATAGGACATCTGACCCTCGAACTGTATCTGCCCCTCACGACTTCGCTCAAGCAGAAGCGCAGCATCGTCCGGCCGCTGATCGCCCGACTGCGCCGCGACTACAACGTATCAGTCTGCGAAGCCGACGGGCAGGATACATTGAGCCGGGCCGTCCTCGAAGTGGTCTGCGTCAGTCAGAACGGCGCCCTCGCCTACCGCCAACTCGAAAAGATCGCCGGGCGCGTCGAAAACTGGCGCATTGACGCCGAGGTAGTCGACTACCTCATTGAAATGGTGGCTTGACAGAGGAGTTCGGTCTGCGGGCCGGTTTCGCCCGGCATTTGCCACCCGCGGCCGGGGGGCGCCAGATCTCTCACGCCTTCTCGGACGTGTGACCCTTTCCGGCAGTGCCCGCCTTGCCGCAACGCGTGCGCGTCACGTGGTTTGCGCGGCCAGCGGCACGCCCGGGGAGGGATTGTGTCTGCTGAGCGCGATCAGGGATTCGTCCCGATTCTCTTCAGAGGACCAGCCGGAATGTCGCCAAATGAGTAGGGCCGCGCTTGCAACGACGCTGATGATCGCGATCCACTGGGCCGTCGCCAGCTCTCCCATCACCCACGCGTCAGGGCGGAAATACTCCACCCAAAAGCGCCCTAGCGGGTAGGCGATGAAATACAATAGCGCCCCGTCCCCCCGGCGCAGCTTGTGCCCAAACTGCCAGTAAATGAGATATAGCAGTGCAAACAATAGAACGTTCCAGCCGGCTTCATAGAAAAAGGTCGGGTGAAAGCCGTTGCTCGCATACCAGTCCAGCGTTGCCTGTGGGATTTCAGCCACGCCGCACGGAGGCGCCCCTTCAGGGCGCTGGCAAGGATGTACAGGGTTTATGTGGAAGGCCCACGGCAGGTCCGTCGCCTGCCCGTACAGCTCCTGATTGGCGAAGTTTCCCAGCCGTCCAATCGCCTGCGCCACCAGCACATTGGGTCCGATGTAATCCAGATAGCTGAGAAAGCTCAGACCGTTGCGCTTCGTATACAGCACAATGGCGATGACCCCGCCAATCAGGCCGCCGTATATGCCCAACCCCGTAAACCCGAAGCCGCCTTTCCCGCCGCCCCATAATCTGATGATTTCAAACGGGTTTTCTCGATAGAAGGCCCAACCCGGCCCGTCGGCAGGCGTGCTGAAAACATGGTACAGTCGGGCGCCGACGATGCCCAGGAGCAGTGTCCAAGCCAGAAGGTTCCAGATGTGGTCAGGATTCTCTCCCGCGCGCTGTGAAAGCCGCCCCGAGAGCCACGCGGCAACAACCGCGCCGCCCACAATGAAGACACCGTACCACCCAGGGGCAAACACTCTGCCGAAAATCTCAAGTTCAAAAATGGTCGGACCCATACCGTTACCTTGTCGTTGAATGTGCGCAACCGCTACCTTGCGACAGTATAGAAAAACCTCACTCTTTACCCTAAAACCCGCTCAAGTGGCGCCTTGGTAAACGCCCGGCCCCCCGAATCAGGGGCCCGGCGCGCCGTTTTCCAGCCACACTTCCAGCGTGGCGCCAACCCGCTCAAAACTCTCCACCCCCAGCTTATCGATCGTATCCTCAACCGTATGCCAGTACGGATAGGTGAAGTCGATGATGTCAATGGCCGTGTAGCCAGCCTCGATGAACGGTGTGTGATCGTCCAGCAATGGCGTGCCGGCATCCATCCGGAACCATTCCCCGTATCCCAGCTGCGCGGCAACTGACCAGATCGCCTCAGTCAGGCCGCGGTGCGAATTCGGCTCCCACAGCAGCTGCTGATCCGCGTCACCGATCATATCCACGATCACCGTGTAGCGCGGAGACTGGCACTCTCCCAGCGCGTCCCAGTTCTCAACGAAATAACTGCTGCCCAGAATCCAGTCCCAGCCCTGAATGTAACCATTGTCCTCGGCATCAAAGAATGCCAGGCAAATCGTGTGATCTGTGCTCTCCACGTCCAGCGTGCGCGCCATCTCCAGCAGCACGGCAACGCCCGACGCGCCGTCATTCGCGCCCGGCACCGGCTTGCTGCGGTTCTCAGGGTCCGGGTCAGAATCGGAAAAGATGCGCGTATCGTAATGCGCGCCCAGGATGATCACTGGGCCGGATCCCCTGTAAGCGATGATGTTGCGCGCCTCCACGTCGGGCAGCGGCCGGAACGGTTGGATCAGCACATCCCATCCATGCGCATTCAACTCCGCAACCAGCCAGTCCCCCATCTCGCGGTGGGCCGGCGTGCCCGTAATGCGCGGCCCAAAGGCCATCTGTTCCTCTACGTAGACCATCGCCTGCTCAGCCGAAAAGGAAGGAGAGGAATCCGGCAGTTCCAGCAGTCCGTAGCCCAGATAGCCGAAAAACCCCGCCGATGCGGCCAGAGCCACCAGCAGCGTGATCTCAGTCCGGAATGTCTTAGTTGAATTCATCAGGCGCCGCCAGTTAAGTTGGATCATGGCGAATGTTGGGAGCCTCTTGTAATGGTTGCTTCATCTTTAGGCTGAGATACCGCTTGTTTCCCTTGCACTTGCCGGGGACCAGCCGCCGCCTGATTCATGCAGCTCGTGCGCCGTTCCTTTACGATTGGTTGGTATCCTTCCACCCCTACGCCGCGTGGCCAGCGCTCTGGCCAGCTGCGGGATAAATCAGGAACGCGGCCGCAGCCGAATCCGAATGGGCGTGCCCACAAACGGATGATGCCGGCGCAACTGATTCTCCAGGTAACGGAGGTAACTGAAGTGCGCCAACTCCGGATCGTTGACAAACAGGATAAAGGTAGGGGGCTCGACGCTGGCCTGCGTTGCGTAATAGATCCGCAGCGGCCGCAACTGTTTCGTTGCCGGCGGCGAACGGTGATAGGCATCCTGAATCACGCCGTTCAACTCCGCAGTCGGGATACGGTGCCGCCGTTCTGTCGCGACCGCCAGCGCCGTTGGCAACACCTTCTGCACACGCTGTTTGGTCAACGCGCTGATGAAAAGCACCGGTACATAGTCAAGAAACTTTAGATCCTCCCGTACCTTTCGCGTATACTCCACCATCGTCTGGGTGTCTTTCTCGACAACATCCCACTTGTTCACCAGAACGACAACGCTCTTGTGCGCCTCAAGCACATATCCGGCAATGTGCGCATCCTGGGCAGTGACACCTTCGACGCCGTCGATCAGAAGCAGGGACACGTCGGCCCGATCAATGCCGCGCATACTGCGTAGCACGCTGTATTTCTCGATGCCCGGCTCCACCCGCCCCCGCCGTCGTATGCCTGCCGTGTCAATCAGTGCGATCTTCTGACCGTGATAGATTAGTTCAGTATCAATGGCATCCCGGGTGGTTCCCGCAATGTCGCTTACAATCGCCCTTTCTTGCCCCAGCAATGTGTTGAGCAGACTGCTCTTGCCCACATTCGGCCTGCCCACCAGGGCAATCGCTACGACATCCTCTTCTTCCTCATCCCCAACCAGGCTGTCTGAAAGTTCGCCCGCGATCACGTCGAGCAGGTCGCCGACACCGATACCGTGAAAAGCGCTGATCGCGATCGGTTCGCCGATTCCCAGCGCCCAGAACTCTGCCGCGTCAAGTTGCCTCTGTTCGCTATCAGCTTTGTTGACCGCCAGCAGAACCGGTTTCGTCGTCTGCTGCAGGAACTCGGCCAGGTCTTCATCCGCCGCCGTCAAGCCGTCCTTTCCATCCACCACCAGAACGATTACGTCAGCCTCATCCACCGCGATCTGCGCCTGATTCGTAATCTCCTTGACGTAGCGGGAAGAGTCGCGCGCCAGGGGCGCCACACCCGGCCTTGAGGCACGGAACTCCGCCGTCTTCTGCGCCTCCAGCCCGCCAGTGTCGATTACGACAAAGGAAACGCCGCTCCACTCCGCCTCCCCATAGATGCGGTCCCGCGTCGTGCCCGGCAAGTCCTCAACGATCGCTGTTCTCTCGTCGATCAGCCGGTTGAAGAGCGTGGACTTGCCCACATTCGGCCGGCCAACCAGAGCCACGACTGCTTGTCGTCGCGCCATGTCAGTTTGCCGTTGCCGGCGTTGCCGTCGGTGACGAGTCCGGCTGGTCCGGCGCCGGAATCGGAGATGGCTCCACCGTCGCTCCCGCCGGCTCCGGGGTCGCCGTTGTCTCACTGTCCGGTGAGTCCGTCGGCTCCGCCGGTCCCGGCACCGGCGTGCCCGGTGTTTCAATCGGCTCTGGAGTCGCCGTCGCCGTCGGGGTGATCAAGGACTCAATTAACACCTCAATCGCTTCCGGAATCACGCCCTCCTCGACGATCCCTTCCGGTACAACAACCGTGGGCTCCACCAAATGGCTGCCGGGCAACAGTCCCGTCAGATCAAGAAGCACCCGTACCTCCTCCGGGCCAAGCAGCTCCAACCGCGGCAGCGGGCCGCTCACAATCACCTCCACCTCTTCCAGCGAGACCGTAATGAGCATGTCATCGCCCGCGCCCTGTACCACCGGATGACGCCGGACCGTTAAGCTGCTCTCCAACGCCGCCACGCTCACCGCTACCGATACACTGTCCTCCGCCGTGGATACATTCTCCGGCAGAATGAGCGCAAGTCGTTCCCGAACATCATCCGTCGCGCCTTCAATCTGCAGCGTTGTCGTTTCCACAAATCCAGGAACTTCCCTCAGCGCATTGGGGCTGCCGAGCAGCACAACCGTCTGAGGCTCGACCTTCACCCCTGTCAGCCTGTAATTCGGCGAAGGCAGCCCCTGCACATCTGCTCGCACCACCACCTCCTTGCGCCCGGGCGGCTGCACCACCGGGACAACGATTCGCGCCGTGCCCGGTTTCACGACGACTCTCTCCACCTCCAGGTTTTGAGCATCGCGGGCAATCAAGGGACGAACCTGTTCAACCTGGCTCTTGGCATTGCGCAGAAAAACCGACGCAACCACCGACCGCACCTGTGTTACCAGCGTGCGCGGCCCCGAAATCTCGACTTCAGCCGGCTCCGACAGCGGCTCCTGCCAGTCATAGCCAAATGCCGCGCTGTCCATCACCTCTACTTCCACCGGTATGAATCTCGAGATAACCGGTTCCAACTGCACGCGCAGCTGCCTCGGCTCATGCGCAATGACCTCGACATCCGGATTCAATGCCGTGACCACGACTTCCACTTCATGGCTCCCTGCCGTCAACCCCGCCAAATCGATCACCGCGCTGAAATCGTCCGCATGCTGCGACTCCAGCGAACGTTGCGGGGCACGCAGCGTCAGCACTGCCGTACGATTTGTCAAGTCCTGTAAACTCCGCAACCCGGCGCCCATGTTCCGCACCTCGATCAGAATCGGCTCCCCGTACTCCAGCCGAGTCATCGGGTTTTCCTGTTCAATTGCGATAAACCAGACGACAAACGCCAATAGCACCGACAGCAACAGAGTCGTTGTCGGTTTTACGGAGCGGCTGTAACGCCGAATCCTATTAAACTTCAGCAAGAAATTCCCCAGTTTCTGCATTGCCTATTATTGGCCGCGGTTCATAAAATTCGGTTAACCTGCGCCGTAGCTCATTCGCATCCAACCGGCGGGCCATCCGCCCACTCGTCGCAATCGATATCGCGCCCGTCTCCTCCGACACGACAACGCTCATCGCGTCCGTCAACTCCGTAATTCCAATCGCGGCCCGGTGCCGCGTGCCCAGTTGCCGGTCAGTAAGGTTGCGATTTGTCAGAGGCAGAATGCAAGACGCTGCCGCCACCTTACCGTTCTGTACGATGACCGCCCCGTCGTGAAGCGGAGTCCCCGGGAAAAAGACGGTCAACAACAGCTCATCGGTCAGTTCCCCGTCGATCTTCACGCCGCGGTCGACATACTCCATCAAACCTCCGCTCCCTTCCAGGACCAGCAGAGTTCCATGTCGCCGCGCCGAAAGTTGCTCGCATGAGCGGACAATCTCGTTGATCAGCGGCTCCGCTCCTCCATTTGCACGCCGCAGGAAAAACGGCGTCCTCCGTCCCACCTGTTCAAGAACGCGCCGGATCTCCGGCTGAAATATGACTGGGATCGATACAAACACAACCAGCGAGCTATTGCGTAACAGCCAGCTGAAGGCCGTTAACTCTACCGTGCGCACCAGCACGAACACCAGAATGCCAATGATCAATATGCCAAGTACCAGCTGCGCCGCCTGCGTCCCTCGCAGCAAATGCAACAAGGCATAGAAAATCACCATCAGCAGAAACAGATCCACGATGTTTTGCCAGTCTGTCAGGCGACTGAGAATTGCCACAATGTCGGTCATGTCACCCTCTTCCCCCAGAACGAACCATCACTGAAACCCGTCTCCTCTTCACGCGCAGCCTATCGCACGCTTATGCCCTGCTATGAAGGCAGCGCCGCGCCGCCCAGCAAATGCGCAAGAATCGCCTTCTGCGCATGCAGCCGGTTGTGCGCTTGCGGGAACAGGCGGCTTCGGGCCCCGTCAGCCACCGCGTCTGAAATCTCTTCCCCCCGGTGAGCCGGCAGACAGTGCATCACAAGCACCTCTTCGTTGGCCGTCCGCTGCACCAACTCCGTATTGACCTGGTAGGGCGGAAGGACTGCCATCCGCTCCTCCTTCTCCTCTTCATCACCCATGCTAACCCACACATCGGTGTACAGGACGTCCGCTCCATGCACCCCATCCAGGTCTTCCGTGATGTCGACCTCCGCCTCCGCCGCCGTCAATACGTCATGGGAAGGAACATAACCGGCCGGAGCCACCACGCGAACATTGAGCCCTACCTTGCCCGCAGCCATCAGCAAACTGGTCGCTACATTGTTGGCGCCGTCACCCACGTACACAAGCGTCCTGTCCTCCAAACTGCCGAGATGCTCCCAGATTGTGTAAACATCGGTCAGAGCCTGGCACGGATGACTGAAATCACTCAATCCGTTGATCACGGGCACGCTGCCCCACGCCACCATCTCCTCAATGTGCCGGTGCGCAAAAACGCGCGCCATGACGCCGTCCACGTACCCGCTCAATACCCGGATCACATCAGCCGGGCTCTCTCGCGTCCCCAAACCAACCTCTGCCGGACTGAGATAGAATGCATACCCGCCCAGATGCTGCATACCCATTTCAAAGCTGACGCGAGTGCGCAAGGACGGCTTCTCAAACAGCATCGCCAGCGACTTCCCGGACAGGATCGGTTCGTTGCGCCCGCTGCGCGTCCATTCCTCCTTAAGTTCCCTGGCCAGCCTCATCAGGCCCCAGAACTGTTCACTGGTCAGACTATCGATGCCAACAAAATGGTCGAGGGGCGTAACGCTCACAATCCTCTCCTGATCTGTGGTCTGGACATGCCCCCGCGAAGAGGGATGCATCCGAGAATTGGGACGACAACTCCGCTCGCAAAGTTCCCATTGAGCCGATTTGGCCCGATCTGCGCCCCATCCGTTATGGTCCGCAGTCAAAGAGTTCCCTGCGCCATCGCCGCGGCGCTGACCAGCATGGCCGCCGTCCATGAAGCCTGAACGTTGACGAGTGACCGACCGCGATAGACCGCCACCCAAGTAGCCAGCCACAGCACGCCCAATACTGCCAAAGCCAAGGGCGCCCGACCAACGATCAGTATGAGAGTAATGCCGGCTTGCGCCACTGCCATGATTGTGAGCCCACTGCGCGCGCCAGCATCCTCTATGCTGCGATTCGCGCCCCAAACATGCATGGTCCACAAAAGAACGAGCGCCCAGTGATGCCCATCCCAGGGATCGAGGCCGAACAGCGTCAAGCCCAGGATCCAAGGCGCCGCCACAGCCGCAACACTGTGCAGCACCGATGCGGGCGCCAGCGGCACATGACGCGAAAGCCAGCCGCTCACAGCAAGGCCCAGCACGACCAGCGTGGCCCAGACCGCCGCCATGCCGATTGCAAAGGAGACCGCAATTGCCACAACGACGCCCGGCAACCAGGCCCGCGCCGCCACCGAAAGAACGCCCGGTCCGTGCATTCCCAATACGCGCGCGGCAGGCGAACCCATTGCCAGGTACGGCAACCATGGGCGCCTGTGTTGCATCATAATTCTGATCCGGGGCAATGCCTCTGGCGTTGCAAGCCCGCCCCAGATGTTGCCCCACAAGGGATCGACCAGCAGAAAGAGGAGCGCCAGCGTCTGCGGGGAAACCGTGCGGACCACTTCGCCAGCGCCAGCGGCCAGCGCAGCCGCGGCCAGCGACCATGCGGCAGAAATGCGCCACGGAGATAGCTCCAGCCAAAAACGCGCATCCAATAACGCGCTGCTGGACGTTGCCGGTATCGTCACCGGTCCCGACTCTCGTTCGCCGTCCGCGCCGGGCGCCTCTCTGCCTGTGCGCCTGCGCCCCGCCTCCGCTGCAGCCGCGCTGAACCTCTCTGATGCTGTCAAAGTCTACCTGTACTCCTTCGCGCTACCGGCAGGGCCGACCAGCCTTCGGATCACCGGCGCCGATCGCCAATCGGAGCATGACCCCAAGGTTTGAGATAGGCTAATCCGCCACTGCAAGTATACCAGAAGGAGTTTCAACGGCGAATATCACACGAATACCTGCAGTCGGCCCGGCTGTACGGACACCGACAGCCTCTCAATCCCGCGCGAAAGGATCTCTCCGTCCGTATGCACCGGAACAGGCTGCCGCACCGTAATGCGGACAGACCGCAAGCGGCCAAAATGCACAGCCTTCTGACCCTGCAATCCCGTACTGGTCATCGCCCTGGGAAGAAGATTCAATATCCCCAGCCTGGATAGCGCTTCTGCGTAGGCCAGATCCAGCAATCCGTCGTCCATCACCGCATCAGGTGTCAGATAAAATGCGCCGCCGGTACGCCGCGTGTTCCCAATGCTCACCAACAACATGGGCATCTCCGCCTCATGCACATTGCCCTCGCCGTCGGTCCAATTGACCTCGAAATACGGCTGGTCATACGCTCGCAACGCCCGAAACGTCGCCCACAGATAGATGGCGAACCCCCGCAACCGTGTGATACTACGGCTCTCTACCGTTACCTGCGCCTCAAAGCCCACGCCAATATTGTTGCCGCTATAGCAATGCAAGGTGTCGCGGCCGTCGAAAGCTTCGACCAGTCCCAAATCGACCGTGCGTATCCGGCCCGCGCGGATCGCCTGCACGCCCGCGTCAAAATCCCGCGCCGCGCCCACCATATCGGAAAAGTCGTTGCCGGTTCCCGCCGGAAAGACAGCCAGGCCCTGCACGGTCTCGCCTTCCGGCGTCGCCAGGGCCAGGCCATTAACAACCTCATGGACCGTTCCGTCGCCGCCCGCGGCCGCCACGATCGCATAGCCGTCCAATCGCGCCTGCCGCGCCAGGGAGATTGCCTCCCCCGGTCCCCTGGTTTCCGTCAACTCAAACGGAACATTGCCCCGTCGGAACGCAGCCTCGAGCGCGTCGGCTACACGACCGCCCCGCCCCCGCCCCGCATATGGATTGAGAATAACCTTAACCGTCTCCATCGCGCCCCCGCTCGGAAAGACTTCCCGCCTCAGTCGACAGTTCCTCGAGGATTAACGTCTCTCTTGCCGGTATCGTCAGGTCCCAAAGCGTCCCATTGCGCGCGTCAAAGATTTCGTCGCTGGCCTCCGGCGGCCAGATCGCCCGAAATGTTCGCTGAGAAGCGCCGGAACAGTCCTTTTTGCCCCGCGCTTCCCGGGCAAGCGGAACCGCCAGGCGAGCCTCTGCCTTCGCACGGTTAAAAAGGACGATCAGATGGTCCTCCCCCTCGAAGCCTTGCTCCGCTGCCTGGCTCCCCGTCCCTGTGCCGCCGCGCAGCCAGCGGCTGAATCCGAAGATGTCGCCGGCAGCCACCAACGTCCTGTACCCGCCCGTGCGCAGCGCAGGCTGGCTGTGCCGCAGCGCAATCGCCTTCCGATAGTAGTCGAGCAGCTCACTATCCCAACTCTCCTTCTCATCCCATGGAAAGGCCCCGCGGCAGCCGGGATCGGGCCCGCCGTTCATGCCGATCTCTTCGCCATAGTAGATGCATGGCGCGCCCGGCAGCGTCATCTGCAACAGCAGGCAGAGCCGCACGCCGCTGGCGTCCCCATCCAAAGCCCACAGGTTGCGCGCCGTATCATGACTGTTCAAAAGGTTCAACTGCGCCGTAACCACCTGCCAGTCGTAACGCGCCAAAGTCCGCTCGATCACCGCCGCAAAAGCATGTGTATTCAGCTTCTCGATCGCATATCCCCCGGGCCGGTAGTCGCGCGGAACCGTCTCCGCGCCGAAATACCCGTAAGCCGCGCGGCTCAGAACGTAGTTCATCACCGCATCAAAACGATCCCCCTGCAACCACTCCTCCGCCTCATCCCAAATTTCGCCCACCGTGTAGGCGTCGGCATTCGTCTCCTTCACCACGCGCCGAAACGCCCGCCAAAACTCCGGATCGTCAATTTCCTCCGGCACATCCAACCGCCAACCGTCCGCGCCGAATTCGATCCAGTGACGGGAGACCTCCAGCAGATGCTGCCTCATGCCGGGATTGCCCGTGTTCAGTTTGGGCAGAGCGGGCAGATTCCACCAGGCTGCGTAGTTGTGCGGCTGTTGCTCGCTGCTGTGATAGGGCCGCAGCGGCCATCCCTTTACCCGGAACCAGTCGAAATAGGGCGACCTCTTTCCGGTTTCAAGAATATGATGAAACGGCCAGAAGCCCCGTCCGCAATGGTTGAACACGCCGTCGATAACCACGCGCATACCCCGGCCATGCGCCGCGTCCAACAGATCGCGAAAAGCGGCGTCCCCTCCCAACAGCGGGTCCACCTTCATATAATCGAAAGTATGGTAACGGTGATTGGAGGCTGAACTGAAGATCGGGTTCAAATAGAGGGCATTGACACCCAACGCTTCCAGGTAGTCCAGACGGTCAACAATTCCCAGAAGGTCCCCGCCATGGAAGCCCTGTTCCGATGGCGGCGCGCCCCAAGGTTTGAACTGGATTCCGGGCGGGTGTTTCAGACGCGGGCTGCGGCTGAAACGATCCGGAAAGATCTGATAAAAAACCGCATGCTTCACCCAATCAGGTGTCTTGACGCCCATCTGATTTCACCGCGCAATGAGGGGAGTCCCCGGCACTGAGAGCCGCCTGTGCCCGTGCTCTCGCTCTGATTGTTGCACAGCCACCAGTGGTTGTCAACGCCCCAAGCCACCCACTTCAGGGCAATCGCATCTAAATCTGTAGGCCGATTCAGTTGAAATTGTGGCCAGAAGAAAGCGAGAATAAGTGGAAATCACCCTGCGCTTACTGAATATCGACGGGAAGACGCCGCGGATCAGGCCCTCAGTCGGCGAGATA
>JAJDZJ010000038.1 GCA_022824685.1 Caldilineaceae bacterium | reverse complement strand
AGGCCCTCAGTCGGCGAGATAAGTTAAATTCTCCGTCTACGTGCCATCTTTCGTACATTTCCCTGTGTCTTACCCCGACCTGGAAGAGTATTCGGCTGCATTTCGATGTTCTGACCCAATTTAGATGCAATCGCCCTGGATTTCGGTCCCTGAAAGGGGCCGCATCTCGCAATTCAGAGGCCCGCGACCTGGAGGTCCTTCATGTATAGAGCGGCAGTAATCGGCCTGGGACGAATGGGCAGCACATTCGACGACGAAATGACAAGAGGCGGGTCGATCTTCCTGCCTTACTGCCATGCGCCCACCTACATGGCATCCCCCCACACCAGGCTCGTCGCCGGCGCCGACCCCCACGCCGAGCAGGGCGCCATCTTCGGCCAGCGCTGGGGCCTCGCGCCAGACCGCATCTACACCGACTATCGCGACATGCTCGCGTCCGAACAGCCCGATATCGTCAGCGTCTGCACAACCGCGCGCCACCGCGCCGCCATCATGAAGGATGCCATCGAGGCCGGCGTCAAGGCCATCTGGGCCGAAAAACCATTCACCATCAGTCTCGCCGAGGCCGACGAGGTCATCGACCTCAGCCAACGCAACAATGTCTCCATCGCCGTAAACTGTTCGCGCCGGCACAACCCCTTCCTCACCGAAGCGCGCCGCATGGCGCAAGAGGGCGAACTCGGTGAAATTCTCCAAATCACCGCCTATGCCGAATGCCACATCTCCCACAACGGCAGCCACGCCATCGACACCATGCGCTATCTTGTCGGCGGCGACGTGGAATGGGTATTCGGCGAAATGGAATCCGATGAAGAGGCGGCCGCCGACGAGGACCTTAAGGGAAACGGCTATCTTGCCTTTGACAACGGCGTGCGCGGCTACCTGCGCGCCGTGCCAACCGGTATCGCCCCCTGGGAGTTCGACGTCATCGGCTCCGAAGGCCGAGTCCGTTCCCTGGCGAACGGAACCGACACCCAATACTACCGCTGGGTTCCCGGCGGCCTGCGCGACGAGGGCCTCCCTGCCCGCGCCCCCTTCCCCTTGCCGCTCAGCATCCAGGGGACCGGCCTGTCCGTCATGGACGACCTCGTCGCCGCAATCGAAACCGGGTCCTCCCCGCGCTGCTCCGCCGAAGATGGCCGCAAAGCCCTCGAAATCGCCATCGCCCTCCGAGAATCGCACCGCCAGGGCGGCCGCCGCATCGACCTCCCCATCGCCGACCGGTCCCAGCGAATTCTTTCCGTCGAAATCGGCGGCGATGCTCAGCCCGCACGCGTGCGCCGCCTGCAACTAGCCGCCTCAGCCGCCCGTTAGGATTCCTCCCGCCGCCCGCAACAGTCAGGAGCAACCAGCATGTCCGATCCAACCTTTCGAGCCGCCGTCATCGGTCTGGGACGAATGGGCAGCACATTTGACGATGAGATCAAGCAGGGGGGCCAGTTCTTTATGCCCTACTGCCACGCGCCAACCTATGCGGCCTCCCCCCACACTGAGCTCGTCGCCGGCGCCGACCCCCACGCAGAGCAGGGCGAAATCTTCGCCAATCGATGGGGCCTCGATCAGAACAGCATTTACGCCGACTACCGCCAGATGCTGGAGACCGAAAAGCCCGATTTCGTCAGCCTCTGCACCACGGCCCGCCTGCGCGCCCAAATCATGATCGACGCCATCAATGCCGGCGTTAAGGCGATCTGGGCCGAAAAGCCCTTTACGCTCAGCCTCGCCGAGGCGGATGAAGTCATCGACCTCGCCTCCCGTAAAAATGTAGCCATCGCCGTCAACTGCTCCCGCCGTTACAATGTATTCTTCACCGAAGCCCGCCGCATGGTCGAAGACGGTGAACTGGGTGAAATCCTCCAAATCACCGCATACGCCCAGTGCAATCTCTCCCACAACGGCAGCCACGCCATCGACACCATGCGCTACCTCGCCGGCGGCGACGTGGAATGGGTCTTCGGCGAAATGGAGTCGGACGAGAAAGCCGCCGCCGACGAGGATCTGATGGGCAACGGCTACATGGTCTTTGACAATGGCGTGCGCGGCTTTTTGCGCGGCACACCCACCGGCGCCGCCCCCTGGGAGTTCGACCTGATCGGCGCCGAAGGGCGGATCCGCTCCCTCGCGCAAGGCATGGAAACGCAGTACTACCGTTGGGTGCCCGGCGGCTTGCGCGGCCGCGGCCTGCCCGCCCGCGCCCCTTTCCCCCTGCCTACAACCATCCCCAGCATGGGCCTCGCCGTAATCGATGATCTCGTCCACTGCATCGACACCGGCAACCAGCCGCGCTGCTCCGCTCTGGACGGACGCAAAGCGCTGGAAATCGCCATCGCGCTGCGGGAATCGCACCGCCGCGGCGGCATCCGTGTAAACCTGCCGCTCGCCGACCGCTCCCTGCAGATCCTGTCATCCGGCATCGCCCAAGACGCTGTGCCCGCCCGAATCCGCAGGCTCCGCAGTCAATGACCGGTTCACCGGAGACACCAACAGTTCACACTTCCGACCGCCGCCACCTGGAGAAACAAGCATGACCGACAGGACCTATCGCGTTGCCATCATCGGCCTCGGTCGCATGGGCAGCACAATCGACGACGAGTTCCCCGACAGAAGCCCGCCCTACTCGGTCGCCGCTTCCTGCCAGGCCAGCGACCGCTTGCGCGTCGTTGCCGGCGCCGACATCGATGCTGCCAAACGCGCCGCGTTCGCCCAGCGCTGGGGCGTCGACGCCCTCTACGAAGACTACGTCGAAATGATCCGCCAAGAGGATCCCGACATGATCGCCGTCTGCACTCGCGGCCACCTCCACGCCGAAATGGCGGCCCGGTCCGCACAGGAGGGGGTCGCCCTCATCTTCTGCGAAAAGGCGATCGCCTGTTCGATGCTGGAGGCCGACGCGATACTCAATGCGGTCCGGGAAAGCGGTTCGCTCTTCAACTCGGGCGTCCTCCGCCGCTTCGACCTCCGCTACCACCAGGCGCGCGACCTCATCCGCCAGGGAGAAATCGGCGAACCCAAGGCCGCCGTCCACTACGCCGGCACAAATCTCCTCCACGGCCACATTCACTCCATCGACACGCTCAGCTTCCTCTTGGACGACCCGAAAGTCGAGAGCATCTGGGGCGAACTCAACTCCATCGATCATCGTATCCCCGACAACCGGTTGGATGAGGACCCGTATGGCATATTCCAACTGAACTTTGCCAATGGCGTCAGCGCGGCCAGCGTTCCTGCCGGCAACTGGGAATTCGAAGTACTGGGCGACGGCGGCAGTATTCGCCTGCAGGACAACGGAACGGGCCTGCAGCTGCGAAAGAACGACGCCGGCCGGGCGCGCATTGCCTCCGAAGTCCCCGTCGCCCAAGTGGCCGAACACAGCGCAACCCTATTCTGCCTGGAAGACCTGGTCTTGGCGCATGAGGAGGGCCGGCCTACCCTCGGCCCCGTCGAAATCGCCCACCACCTGACCGAGGTCTGCCTTGCCCTTGCCGAGAGCCACCGCCAGGAAAGAAGGATCAACCTGCCCTTGGAAAATCGCTCACTCTACATCTTCCACCGCTGACCATTCCTGTGGCGCGCCGCCGTCAACCGTCCCTGGACGGTTCGCTTCACAGAGACAGGGAAAATAAAATGAAGAAGGTGAAAATCGACGACCGTGACTGGTCAAAACTGAGCTTCGGTCAACATGTTTATCAGCTTGAAGTTGAAGGCTACACGGTCTTGCCCGACCTGCTCTCCGCCGAACACCTCGACCGCCTGCGCGCCGAAACAGCCCGACTGGACACCTTCGGGCTGGACTATAGCGACAAACAGCAGGTCCGTCCCAAGATCCACTTTACCGGCGGCCCGCTGACGGCGCTGATCGCCCATCCGCCAACTGTACAGTTCCTGGACCGGCTCTTCGGCGATGAAGTCGTCTTCATGTCCTACGCCTACGCACGCTCGGAGCCCGGCCATCCGGGCATCAGCATCCACACCGACGGTCAGCCCTATGGATCCAAAATCTTCGGTTATGAAGGCAGCTGTCCCTGCATGGTGCGCGTTCTATACTACCTCCAGGATCTGACTGAGGAGGTCTCCCCCTTCCGCGTGGTCCCTCGTTCCCATCTTGCCATGCACGCCCACGGCAATCCCTACCTGCGCTACGAATCCCATCCCGAGGAGGTCATGGTGACCGCGGCAGCCGGCTCTGCCGTCCTGATCAACCATCGCGTCTTCCACGGCAACTTCCCCAATGTGGGCGGCTACGCCCGCGAGCTGCTCGCTATCGCCTATCGTCCCGCGTGGGCCGGGCCGGTCGAGGAAGAGGTTGAGCAGTGGCCCGCCGATGAGGTGGCCAAGTTGCCGCCCGAAGTGCAACCCCTCTTCATCGACCGCAACACGCGCAGGTGGGACTACGGCGCCGGCAACAAGCCGGCCGGCATGGCCAGCGAAGCGCCCGGCATCAACCCCAGCCGCTGGGAGCTGCCCTAGCCAAACTCCGCAACGATTCGCCAACTTGGGCATGCCCAGGTACAGTCCCAGCTTGTGTGTCCTGATCGGAGAACAGAATGCAGATTCCGGATGAAACCGTCGCAGTCCCTGAAATCGCGTGGCGGCAGACCGTCAAACTGCCCGCCCAGGACAGCGCCGTAATCGTTGTCGACATGCAGAACGACTTCGTCAAGCAAGGCGGATCCCTCGTCGTGCCCGACGCCGCCGCAACCCTGGGCAGCCAGCAGCGGCTCCTCGCCCGGGCCCGCAGCGCCGGCGTCCGCATCGCCTACACACAGGATACTCACTTCGCCGGCGATCCCGAATGGGATATCTGGCCCCGCCACTGTGAAGCAGATACCTGGGGCTGGGAAATCGTCGAGGAGCTCGCGCCCCGCCCCGACGACCTGGTCTGCCCCAAAAGCCGCTACGACGGATTCTACGGCACCTGGCTGGAACACTTCCTCACCAACGTCTGGAAGGCGCGAAATCTCGTGATCGTCGGCACAGTTTCCAGCATCTGCGTTCTTCACACCGCCGCCTCCGCCGGCCTGAGATGGTTCTCCGTCGTCGTGCCGGCCGACTGCATCTCCGCTCTGACCGACTTTGACCAGGCTCTCACGCTGCGACAGGTCTCCTGGCTCTACACCGGCAGCGTAACCAAATCGGCAGAGGCCATCTCCTTCACCGGCGGCGACAGTGAGCAATAATCGGCGGCCCAACGCCAGGTCCACAGCCGCTCGTCGGCCTGGACCCGCCTGAACATGACCCCCCGTATCTTCGTTGCTTTCGATCTGGAGACAACCGGCCTCAACCCAAAACGCGACACCATCATCGAGTTCGGCGCAGTCCGTTTCCAGAAAGACTGCCCGCGCCAGCGCTACGCAACCTGTATCAACCCCGGCCGCCCCCTCCCGCTGCGTATCCAGCAGCTCACCGGCATCCGACCCGGAGACGTGGCAAACGCGCCCTCCCTCGAAGAGGCGAGCCCCGAGATCCTGGCCTTCTTCGGCCAGGGCGCCGGAGCCGTCGTTGCCCATAGCGCAGGGTTCGATATCTCCTTTCTGCGAGCCGCCGGCATCGAACTGCATGTCCCCGTGCTCGACACATACGAGCTTGCTACAATTCTCCTGCCCGGCCAGGCAAGCTATAGCCTTGGCGAACTGTGCCGCGACCTGAAGATTCCTCTGGCAGAGGCCCACCGCGCCGGTCACGACGCCGAGGCGACTGCCGATCTGCTTCTCCACCTGCTCAGCCGCATCGAAGCCTTGCCTGACCCTGTCCTCGAAACGCTGTGCGAGGCGGGCCGCGGCGCCGAATGGGGTCCGATTCTCCTTTTCGAGGACGAGCTCCGCCGCCGAGGAACCGCGGGCAACGGCTTTCCCAGGAAAGGAGCCGAGGAGCCGCAGGTGCCCGTCAAACCGGTTCCCCGGCCCCTGAACCCAGCGCCTTCACCCCAGGAAGTCGACGCCGAACTCCTGACCGCGGCCTTCGCCGCAGGGGGGGCGCTGGCTTCGGAGTTCGCCAGCGAACGCGGCGCCGGCTTTGAAAGCCGCGACGGCCAGCTGCAAATGGCCCTTCAAACCCTGGACGCCCTCAACAGGGGCGACCACAGGATCATCGAAGCGGGAACAGGGACCGGCAAAAGCCTGGCCTACCTGTTGCCCGCCGCTGCCTGGGCCTTGGCCAACCAGAGCCGCGTCGTGATCGCCACAAACACCATCCCCCTGCAAGACCAGCTCCTGGAAAAGGAGCTGCCCCGTGTGGCACGCGTCCTGTCCGAAACTGACGCGACCCAGTACACCGGCAGCCCTTCCAACCTCCGGGCCGCGGCTTTGAAGGGCCGGTCCCGCTACCTCTGCACGCGCAGGCTCGCACACTGGCTGGACGCGCCCCGCAGCCCCGGCGCCCTCTTTGCCGAGCCCTTGCCCCCCCTCGAACTGCGCTTCCTCGCCAAGCTCCTGGTCTGGCTGCCCCACACCCAATCCGGCGACCTCAGTGAACTGCCAATTCATGATCGCCAGGAGCAGGCGCTCATGGCCCGCGTCTGCTCCCATGCCGGCGAGTGCAGCCCGGAACGCTGCTTCGCCGAAACGCCGCCCGGAAGATTGGCCAGCCTTGGGCCCAGCTACCGCGACTTCTACATCGAAGCCCACCGCCAGGCCAGGTCGGCACACCTTCTCGTGGTCAACCACGCGCTTCTGCTGGCCGACGTGCAGGCGGGCGGACAGGTCCTGCCCGACTTCGACGCCCTCATCATCGACGAGGCCCACCACCTCGAGTCCGCGGCCACCGACCAGCTCACCCAGCAGTTCGAGCTGCGAATGTTGCCATCTGTCCTGGAAAGGTTGGAAAGTGCCGCAGCACAGCTGGCGCTCCAGCTTGACCAGGACCACTTTCAGGAACTGACAGAGGAACTGGCATCCGAAAGCCAGGCCCTGCGGCAAAGCCTCCCCCCCTTTGTCGAGGCCCTGCACGAATTCGTTCAACGCCACTGCGACGGCAGGAGCGCCGCCCGCGCTTCCTCCGCCTTCCCCCAGCAGGTGGCCCTGGACAGCCGAATGCGCACCCAACCTGCCTGGAGCGAAATTGAAATTCAGTGGGACGGGCTCAGCGCAGAGCTCAGCAGCCTGCTGGCCCAGGCCACCGAGCTCGCCGACCTGCTCGACGCCTCCCAATGGTGGCAAACCCAATACCAGCCCGGCAATCTCCTGCCCGGCGGCAGCAGAATGACCTATGCCCTGCAGGCTCTTCACGACGCACAAATCGAACTCGCCTCCATCCTCCACGTCGCCGACGACGTCATCCTTCGCCCACTCAACTACCAGGAAGAGTCTGTCGCCTCGCTCGAGTTGAGCTCCACCACACAGTCTCGACCCCGCGGCAAATCGATTACGCTTCGCAGCGCGCCAATTCAGGTGAGCGAAAAACTCTCCTCCCAACTGTTCGAAAGGAAACGGGCCGTCGTGCTGACCGGCGCCACGCTTCAGGCGGGGGATCGCTTCGACTACCTGCGTGACCGCCTGGGATGCTGGGACGCCAACGGGTCTGCCATCGACAGCCCCTTCGACTTCAAGCGCAACGCCCTACTCTACCTGCCCACCGACATGCCTCTGCCCGATCACCACAGCTACCAGCAAGCGCTGGAGCAGGCAATTCAAGAGGCCGCCTTGGCTGCCGAAGGAAGAACCCTCGTCCTCTTTACCAGCCGCAACCATCTGCGCGCCAGCGCCGAAACGATCCGCGCGCCACTGGCGGCCGCCGGGCTCACCGTGATTCAGCAAGGCGAAGGCAGCCGCCGCCGCAACCTGCTTGACTTTCGCGCCAATCCGCGTTCCGTCCTGCTCGGCGCCAGAAGCTACTGGGAAGGTGTCGATCTCCCCGGCGACCAGCTTCTCTGTCTGATCATCGCCCGCCTGCCCTTCGCCGTACCGACCGACCCCCTCTACGCCGCCCGCAGCCGCCTTTACGAAGACCCCTTCCACGAGTACGCCGTGCCCGAAGCGGTAATCCGCCTGCGCCAGGGCTTTGGGCGCCTGATTCGCAGCGCCGCCGATCGCGGCGTCGTCGTCCTGCTGGATAGCCGCCTCTGGCAGCGCAGCTACGGCCAGATCTTCCTCGACGCGTTGCCCGACTGCTCCCGGCGTCAAAGCCCCCTCTCCCATCTGGGCGAAGCCGTGCGCCACTGGCTGAATAGTCCAACAGAGGCACATAGTCCGGTCGACAGGAGCCTTGAGCCAGACCCTTGGGGACCAGGTGATGCCTGACAAGCTCGGGTCCGCGCCGCCCAGACCCGCTGCCGCCCCTTCCCAAGATCACCGAACTGCCCACGCCCGGCTGCAGGTTACTCTCGACGCCGGTCCCGCCGTTCACCAGGGCGCTGGCCTGGCCCGCTATACCGAGAGCCTGGCCGCCGCCCTGTGGCGGCACTGTCGCGATTCGATCGACCTGACCCTCTTCTATAATCGCCACAGCGGCCACAAACCGCCTCCCGACCTGCGGCCGATTCCAGCCCGCGCCATTTCTTTGGGTCAATATCCCTGGAGACTCGGCGTCCTCGCCTCCCAGCTGCTGCGGGTCGCCGCCGTAGAGCGCAGGCTCCCGGCCGGAGGCGTCTTCCATGCCACAGAACATCTATTGCCATGGATGGACCGACCCATAGTGATGACCGTCCACGACCTGATCTTTGAACGCTTTCCCCAGCATCACACACTGGCCAACCGGGCCTTTTTGCGCGTAGCCATGCCCTTGTTCGTGCGTAGGGCTGATGCGATCATTGCCGTGAGTCATCACACGAAACAGGATCTGATGGAACTGTATCGCACGCCCCCGCAGAAAATATCTGTCATCCACGAAGGCATCGAGAGTCGTTTCCATCCTGCCAGCGAAGGCGACGTCCGGCGCACCAAAGAAAAGTACGCCATCCGCCGCCCCTACCTCCTGATGGTGGGCACACTGGAGCCCCGCAAAAACCACGCGCTCGCCTTTGAGGCCCTCGCCCGTCTCAAGGCCGAAGGTCTGCCCCACTGTCTCATCGTCGTTGGCCGCCGCGGCTGGCTATGGGACGCCGTGCAGCGCAAATTGGAACGGTTGCAGCTGGCCGGCGATGTCGTCTTTACCGGCCGCGTGCCCGACGCCGACCTGCCGGCCCTTTACACCGGCGCCGCCTGCCTCCTGATGCCCAGCCTCTATGAAGGCTTCGGAATCCCTGTGCTGGAAGCCATGGCCTGCGCCGCGCCCGTCGTCTGCAGCAAGGCCAGCAGCCTGCCGGAAGTCGGCGGTTCTGCGGCGCGCTACATCGAACCGTTGACGAGTGAACGCCTCTCCGCAACGGTCCGCCCAATCCTGACCGACCCAAACATGGCTGGGCAGATGCGTTCCGCCGGTCTGCGTCAGGCAGCCCGCTTCCGCTGGAAAAAGGCGGCAATGCAAACTGTGGATGTCTACCGCGCAGCCGCGGGAGGTCCTCCATGAAGCCGCTGCGCATCTGCCTCGTCAGCAAAGAGTACCCGCCAGAGGGCAAAGGCGGTATCGGTACATATACTCGGTTCTTGGCCCACGGTCTGGCGCAAAAGGAGCACGACGTAACCGTTCTGACCGCCGCGAAAGGCAACAGCCGAAGTGCCTTCCCCGATGAGAACTCTGCCCACGCCCGCCCAATGCAGGCAGGTGACGGCAAGTCCTTAAACGCCCGCTTGAATACAGCGGAGGACCCGGGCTCCTTAACGGTATTCAGAGTGGAAAACAGCAGGTTTTCGATGCCGGAATTCGCCAAGCGAAGGCCGCGCGGACTCTGGGATGAACTCGAGCGAAGCAAGGCGGTTGATAGAGCCATCCAATGCCTTGAACGGACTGTTGGCCCATTTGATGTCATTGAAATACCCAACTCTGGGCCGGAAGCCTTCTTCTACAGCCTCCATCCCCGCGCCGCTTTCGTCATCCGCCTTTCAACACCCATGTCGTTGACGAATCACCTGAAGGCCCGTCCATCCAAAAAACTTGGATTTCGGCTGCACTGCCTGTTTGAGACGCACACTGTACGTCGAGCTGACGCATACATCGCCCACAGCTCCTTTATCGCTGTTCACTGTGCCAGCCTCTACAGGCTTCCTTTCGACGAAATTCGCGTAATCCCTCTCGGTACTCCTTTGGCGCCGCTTCTGCCTCCGCAAAAAAAGAAGAGTGCCAGGGCCGTACGTATTCTGTACGTTGGCCGGCTGCAAAAACGAAAAGGCATTCAGCTTCTGTTGCAGGCGATCCAAATTGTTGCTGAAAAGATGCCCAATGTAGAATTCCTAATCGCCGGTCTTGACGCCGGAGACGCGCCCCGGCTGCCGGGCGCGCCCGCCCACGAAAGGCAAAAGACTACCTATAAGAGGTACTTCGCCTCCATCGCCACCCAACGGGCGCAGGATGCAACCACATTCCTCGGCCATGTTGAGGAGAAAGAACTGGCCCAACTCTACTCGGGATGTGATATTCTTGTGGCGCCATCCCTGTTCGAGTCCTTCGGGCTCATGTATGCCGAAGCAATGGCGCACGCCAAACCGGTTGTCGCCTTTCACACAGGCACCGCGCCCGAAGTGGTTGCGCACAATGAAACGGGACTGCTTGTCGAGCCAAATAATGTAACTGAACTTGCCCGAGCCCTCATCGAACTGGCAGGAGATCCGCAACGAAGACGGGACATGGGTCTGAAGGGCTACCAGCGAATTCGCGCTGAATTCTCAGTTGAGCGGATGGTAAGCGCAACCGAAGCCCAGTACCGGCAAGTCATCGAACAAAGAAACAGGGCCAGAGTCCAGTAACCAAGGAGAATACGCATCGAGCGCTGTTGTACCCGTGCATCGCCATACCGATTCCCGCCGCGGGTCTCAATGAACTCTTGCTTCGGAATGTAAAATTTCTCGCCTCAAGCTCTAGCTGGATCATACACAGAGGCGCCTGATACGGGGCAACCGGCCACTTCGCAGAACGCTGGCAGGCCCAAAGAATGTTGGCCGTTCTAGACAGCATAATTCCTGTATGTCTACGGATTGGATAGTAGTAAAGCAACGTGACCTGCTCAGAGTCTGCCTGGTGAGCAAGGAATATCCGCCGGAGGGCAAAGGCGGCATCGCTAATTATGTCCATCTTCTGGCCCATGGCTTCGCCAAGCAAGGACACGAAGTCACGGTCATCGCCGGACCATACCAGAATGGGAGCATGGAGCATTCCTCTCAAGTTTCCGCAAACGCGCCAGAGTTGCGCCGCATCGAAAACAGGCGGCTTCCCCTACCGCTCCCAATCCGCCACAAGGCGCGCGGCATCTGGAATCAGCTGGAACGAAGTTTGGCCGTGGACCGTGAAATCGCCCGCCTCGAACGTGAACAAGGCCCGTTCGATGTGGTCGAAATGCCTAACTGGGGCGCCGAGGGTCTCTGCTACGCCCTTCATCCGCGCGCCCCACTGGTCATCCGCCTGGCTACCCCCCTGGCCCAGGTGGACGCCCTTAAAGGCGGCCGGGCCACCAGGCCGGGTCTTCGACTGGCCTGTTTTCTTGAAGCGCTTCCCGCCCGCCGCAGCGCCCGCCTCATCGCGAACAGCGAATACATCGCGCAACTGTGTGGCGAGCTTTACCGAATACCGAAAGCGAAATCCGACGTAATTCCGCAAGGCATCTCTCTGCCGAATTCGCCGCCAGAAACGAATCGTACCAATAATGGTTCGGTCACGATTCTCTTTGTCGGTCGACTGGAGAGGCGCAAAGGAATCGACCATCTGCTCCACGCCATTCCCAAGGTGATCGACAGCGAGCCCCGATGCAGATTCATCATCGCCGGGGCGGACATGGGCGAGGCGCCCCAAGGACTCTCCTACCAGAGTTACTTCGAGAGCTTTGCTGCGGACGCCGCGCGCGGCGCGACGACCTTTCTCGGCCATGTGGAAGACGACGAGCTCCAACGCCTCTATGCAAACTGCGACATCTTTGTAGCGCCCTCTCTTTCCGAGTCGTTCGGCCGGATCTATCTGGAAGCCATGGCCCGCGCCAAGCCAGTCGTCGCCTTCCAAACCGCCGCGCTGCCCGAAGTTGTCGAGCAAAACGAATCAGGAATTCTGGTCGAACTCGGCAACGAAGCCGAACTTGCCCGCGCCCTGATCAAGTTGGCCCGAAATCCGGACTTGAGGCAGCGCATGGGGAAGTCCGCATACGAGCGTGTGAGAACGAATTTCAACGCAGAGCGGATGTTGGCTGACACACTATCCTGCTACCGGCAGTTGATGGCGCAGGTTGGGTACGGTCGCGATGCCGGCGCCGCGTAGCCCAAATCTGCAGGCCGCATTCTGAGCGCTCTTGCCCTCTGCTTTTAATCCGTGAAGCCCTTCTTTCGAGCCCCTGTCGCCCGCGGCTCTAAGGCAGACCAATGACGGTCTTTCAAACCATCGCAAGAAATACCTTCTGGAGCGCCCTCAGTACGTTCGGCGGGCTTCTCCTTGGTATCGTCACCAACATCGTGCTGGCTCGCATGCTTGGGGCGGCCGCCCTGGGCCAGTACAACTACTGGCTCTGGCTTATCGGCCTCCTTGCTCTGGTCGCCTCCCCGGGCATCCCCCAGGCCATGACCAAATTCGGAGCGGAATACTTGGGCCAAGGGGAAGAGCGAATAGCTTCAGCCATCTTTGGCCGGCTCCTGCAACTGGAGCTGGCCCTCGGCGCCGCGGCCGGCGTCCTGGTTCTTGCCTATTCCTGGATTGTCCCCGAAAGCGACGCGCTCGCCCTGGCCGCCGTCGCACTTGCCGTCGTGCTCGTCGTCGTCGAGGTTTTCTTCTTCGCTGCGGCCAAAGGCGCGCAGGACTTTCGCATTTTCAGCCAGGCCAGCCTTATTGGAGGCATCTTCTACGGATTCGCCGCAATTGCCGTCGTGTCGTTCGGTTTCGGCGTCTACCTCCTTCTACTCGCCTACATTGGGCGCCGCATCCTCGCAATCCTCCTGGTCGGCTGGAAGCTGCCCGCGCACTACCTGTTTCGGGGGGCTCTGTCCCTCAATATGCCGCCGGAGCTGCGCCGCCGCATCATTCTATATTGCCGGGATATCGTTCTCATCTTTGCCGCCAGCACGATCCCCTATGAGCGGTTCGGAATCTTCTTTCTCAAAAGGCTGGCCACAGATGTGGACATCGCCTTTTACAGCCAGTCCTTCGACCTGGCGATTCGCGCGATGGCCATCCCCGCAATCTTTACCGCAACCCTGTTGCCAACTTTCTCCGCGCTGCAAGGACAGGACCAGCGCGAACGGATCAATCGGATCTACCTGTCTTCCAATCGAATCGCTGCGGCAATCGCCATGCCAATCGGGCTGGGCGGAGCCGCGGCCGCCTACTCGGTCGCGCTCCTGTATGGCCCGGAATTCCTGGCCATGGCTCCGGTCCTGGCGATCTTCTTTGTCGGTCACATCGCCGGCGCCATTGCCTCTGTCAGCGTGTCCATGCTATACAGTATGGAGGAGCAGAGATTCATCGTCCGACTGAACGCGGTCATGGCGCTGTTCAACCTTGTCCTTTCGCTTCTCCTGATCCCAAATCTGGGCGCGACGGGCGCGGCGCTGGCCACCTGTAGCAGCCACACCATTTCCAGCATCGTATGCATGACCCATGTCGCCCGGCGCCTCCAAGTCACCTTGCCCTTCCGCGTGCTCAGCCGCGTCTCCATGGCGGCCCTGTTAGCCGCCGTGGTTGCCTGGCTCGTCAGCACCTGGCTGGGCGGCCTGGTCGTCGCCGTCACCGCCGCCGCCCTTACATACCCCGCTATGCTGAGGATGTTCGACGCCCTGGACGACACCGACCTGCACCTGCTTAGCCGGCTGAGCCAGTACCTGCCCCAAAACCTGGCGCCGGCCTACCAAAACCTTCTCCATTTCATCGTGCGCAGATAGGCAATGCCTGACTCTCTCCTCTGGTCTGTCATCGTGCCCACCTACCGGCGCGAAAAGGTACTTTGTGACACAGTTCAGCATCTGCTCAACCTGTCCTATCCCAACTACGAACTTCTGGTCATCGACCAGACGCCAGACCACGAAGCCCAAACCGAACAGTTCCTCCTTGACTGCCGCAAGCGGTTCCCGGACCGGTTTCGCTATCGCATCGTCGCCAAAGCAAATCTGCCCTACGCCCGCAACATCGGCGCCCAAATGGCCAGAGGCAGCTCTCTCCTCTACTGCGACGATGACATCATTCCTCCTGTAAATCTCATCGAACTGCACAGAGCCAACCTGGATCGCCCCGGCATCGGTGCCGCGACCGGAGGCGTATACGTGGAACGAAAAAAGATGCCTCCAAAGCCAAGACCATGTATCATCGCCCCAAATGGCCGCGTCGTCGATTTCTGGGAACACGAAGTCCCCAAAGGAACCACCGACAGCTTGCGCGGCTGCAATATGTCAATCTCCCGCCAGCTGGCAAACAATGTCGGCCTCTTCGACGAGAACTACATCGGACGCGCCAACAATGAAGAGACTGACTTTTCCCTCCGGATTCTGCGCCGCGGCTACCAGATCGCCTATGACCCTGCCGCGGCTATCGTGCATCTCGGCTACCCGACCGGCGGCTCTCGCGCCAGCAAAGACAGGGATGAAGGGCGCTACTTCTATGAATCCCACCACAACAACGCCTACTACTTCGCCAAAAACTTCCAGCAACGCTATCTTCCCTTCTTCCTTAAAAGAGAGCTGGGCTGGATCCTAATCAAGCAGTCCATCTTCCAGGGGCATCCGGAACGCGCAGTCCCTTCACTTCGCGGCCTGTGGCGCGGCTACCGGGCCGGCCTCCGCAACCGGAGCTGACCGATTCACCATGAAGATAGCCGTGCTTTCCGCCCATCTGCCTTCGCCCACACGCGCCAAAACTGGCGGGGTCGCCTACGCAGCCCACAGACTGGCCAATGCCCTGACCAGACGCGGCCACGTAGTAACCGTCTTCACGACCGATCAAAGGCCGCCTGACGCCGGCTACAGAGTCCACAAAATCCTCTCCCCTCCACCCGCCAACCCCCTGCGCGCTTGGCTCTGGCACTGGCAACTGGCTTGGCGCTGCCACGGCCAGGACTACACCGGCTACGACATCATTCACGCCCATGGCAACAACGCCCTCATTCGACATCAGGGCCGCCCACTGGTGAGAACGCTCCATGGCTCCTCCTGGGCCGAAGCAATCTTCGCAACCAGCTGGAAACGACGTCTCTGGTACCTGACGCTGACCCCCGGCGAACGTTGGGAAGCCGCAAGAGCCACCAGCGTCGTCGCCGTCAGCGCCGCCACCCGGCAGTTCGCGCCCAACATCGACCTCGTGATCCCCAATTCCTTCGATCACAAGGTCTTCTACCCTGGCTCCAAACTGAACCATCTTCTCAGACATCCCCGGCCCGCCATCCTCTTCGTGGGCACGACAGGCGGGCGCAAGCGGGGAAAACTGCTCCTCGACATCTTTCACGACCAAATACGACCTGCCCTTCCCGAAACCGAGCTCTGGATGGTGGCCGAACGGAGCGTCCAAGCATCTGGCGTCACCTCCTTTCACAATCCCAGCGATGACGCTCTGGCCGATCTGTACCGCCGCGCCTGGGTCTTCTGCCTGCCCAGCGCATACGAAGGCTTTGGCATCCCCTATATTGAAGCGATGGCCTGCGGCACGCCCGTCGTCGCCACACCGAACGCCGGCGCGCGCGAACTGCTTGAGGACGGAAGGTGTGGCCTGCTGGCCCGGCCGGCCGAACTGGGATCTGGGCTATTGGCGCTCCTGAACGATCCGGCCCTTCGACACATCCTCGCCCAGCGCGGCCTGGAGCGCGCCCAAGCCTTCTCCCAGGAGCGTGTCGTTGACGCCTACGAAAGCCTCTTCGCCAGCCTGGTCGACAGCCAGGTAGATGGCGGCAACGGGGAGCAGGAGTAGGGGCCCGTCCAATGTCGACGCAACCAACGCTCTCCCCGCCAAAACACTTAGCCTCTCCGCGACCGAGAGTTGCCCTGCTTACCCTTGACTTTTACCCGCGCGTCGGTGGAATGCAGCAATATCTATTTGAGATTAGCCGCCGCATCGGCCTCAACTGCGACCTGACCATCGTGTACCCGAACGGCAACCCCTCTCTTTTCAGCGAGGAACCATTCCATCTGCTTGACCTTGCGCAGTACCGGAGCGGCCTGTTCACGAGCGCGCCTATCCTGCAATCCTGGGTCGTTGCGCGCAAGGTGGCGGCTCTTCGCCCTCGCGTCATCATCGTCGGACACGCCCATCCCAGGCTGCTTCTGCCTGCTCTGCTGTCAGGAGGAAGCTGCCTTGTCTTGGCGCACGGCAACGATTTCGAAGCTGCGCAGTCACGTTGGCACTCCGCCATCTTCAATCGTCTCATGGCCCGCGCGCATGTCCTGGTCACAAATTCTCACTCCAACCAACAACGTCTTCGCAAGATCGGTCTGGAAGCCGACCAGGTAGTGCATCCCGGT
This sequence comes from Caldilineaceae bacterium, assembly GCA_022824685.1. Taxonomy (GTDB): domain Bacteria; phylum Chloroflexota; class Anaerolineae; order Caldilineales; family Caldilineaceae; genus Bin5. The sequence continues at coordinate 23,278 of JAJDZJ010000038.1, read as the reverse complement.
ACCAACCCGGCACGCTTTGCGCCGGCCCCCTCGCCTCGGCAAGGGCCTCCCGTTCTCCTCACCGTCGCCCGGCTCGTGCCACGCAAAGGAATCGACACTGTCCTCCAGGCATTGCCCCCACTGCTGGAACGGTTTCCCCGCCTCCAGTACTGGATCGTTGGCGATGGCCCCTACAGAGAAACGCTGGCCGGGCAGACCCGGCAACTGGGACTCCTGGATGCAGTGCGCTTCCTGCACAACGTAACCGACACCGAACTGCCGCAAATCTACAGGCGCGCCGCCATCTTTGTCATGCCCGCACGCGCAGACTATCATGCCGGCAGCGTCGAAGGCTTCGGCATCGTCTATCTCGAAGCCAGCGCTTCCGGTCTGCCCGTCGTCGCAGCCCGCGCCGGCGGAGCCGCGGAGGCCGTGATCGAAAACGAGACCGGCCTCCTGGTCCCTCCGGACGACCCCGCGGCCCTGGAACAGGCCCTAGCTCGCCTGCTCAACGACCCCGGACTACGGCAACGCATGGGCCGCGCCGGCCGCCGCTGGGTCGAGGGCGAAATGAACTGGGATCGAGCCGGCCGCCAATTCATGTCGATCGTCGAACGAAACCTATGACACCGCGACCAATCCTCTTCGTCGACCACGCCGACGCCCTCGGCGGCGCGGAGCGAAGCCTCCTCCTCCTCATGACCTTTCTGGATCGCCGCCGCTGGCAACCCCACCTCATCGCGCCCCCAGGCCAGCTGGCTTCCGAAGCCAACGCGGCCGGGTGCCGCGTGCATCAGCAAGCACTGCCCCGGCTGCGCGGCTCCTCTCGCAGCCTGCTCAACCTGTGGCGCAACGCCCGCAGCATCGCAACAACCGCGCACGATGTCGGCGCCGCGCTGATCCACAGCAACACGGTGCGCGCCACCGCCTACGCCTCGTTAGCTGCCCGCCTCGCTACCCTTCCCCTGGTCTGGCATATGCGCGACTTCTGGCTCTCTGAAGCTGAGCCGGATGCCAAATGGGCCGACCGGCTGGGAAAGCGCGCGTTCACCGCCCTGGCCGCCCGTGTTGTCGCCAACTCCCATGCCGTTTCAAGGCGCCTGACCGCCTCCCCCAAGGCGCGTGTTCTCCACAACGGAATCGATCTCTCGCGCTTCGACCTGAGGCGCAGCGCCGCCGCCAGCGGAGCCGAAATCCGCAAAGCCGCCCGTTTCCCCCTCGACGCGCCCCTCGTCGGCATGATCGGCAGAACCAGACCCTGGAAAGGGCAGGAAGCGTTCCTGCGTATGGCGGCCAGGCTCAGCGAGGCCGAGCCCGCCTGCCGCTTCCTCATCGTCGGCGGCGACCCCTTTGGCGTGCGCGACGACTACGAGGCGCGCCTGCTGGAGCTTGGCTCGCAGCCCGGCCTCGCCGGCCGCGTCCACTGGACGGGCCACCTCGCCGACGTGCGCCCCGCCCTCGCCGCGATGGACCTGTTCGTCCATCCCGGCGCCCCCGAACCCTTCGGCCTCGTCAACATCGAGGCCATGGCCATGGAGAAACCGGTCGTCGCCTTCGCCCACGGCGCACTCCCCGAAATCGTTCTGCACGAAGATACAGGGCTGCTCGTTTCTCCCGGCGACATCAACGCCCTATCCAGCGCCGTCTCCCGCCTCTGCCGGGACCCTGTTCGGGCCCAGCGCATGGGCCAGGCCGGGCGGCAGCGCGTGGCCGACCATTTCAGCATCGAGCGCACCGTATCCGGTCTGGAATCCATCTACAACCAGCTGCTGGAGGGCAAGTGAGAGCGCCGTCAACAGATCGCCTGGAGCGACTTCGGTCTGTCCAATGAGAGTTTTGCTCCTCTACAAGGACTACCACCCCGTCATCGGCGGGATCGAAAACCACATCCGCCTCCTGGCGCAGGGCCTCCGCGCAGAAGGTGTCGACGCCCGCGTGCTGGTCACCAACACTGGACCCCGCACCCGTCACCAGACATTGGAAGGCGTACCGGTCACCAAGACAGGCAGGCAGGCCCACATTCTGTCAACCCCCATCAGTTTGCCCTTTCTCTCCGCGCTGCGCCGCCAGGCCGCGGTCGCCGACATCGTCCATCTCCACGCGCCCTACCCCCTGGCCGAATTGGCGCAGCTCGTCCTCGGGCACGGTAAGACAACTGTGATCTCCTATCACAGTGACATCGTCCGCCAGCGGCGGACCGGAAAACTCTATGCGCCTCTGTTGCGCCGCGTCCTGCAACGTGCCGCGCTCGTCGCCGCCTCCAGCCCTGCCTATATCAACTCCTCCCCCTTCCTGCGCGAACTGAAACACAAATGCCGCGTCATCCACTACGGCATCGAGGTGGACCGCTTCTCCACGCTTCCGCCGCCAGCGCGCGCCGGCGCCCAAAACCTCCGCGCCCGCATTGGGGGCAGGCCGTTGCTCCTCTTTATCGGCCGCCTGCGCCACTATAAAGGAGTCGATGTCCTCATCCGCGCCATGCACAGCGTCAATGCCCACCTCCTTATCGTCGGAACCGGGCCCATGAATGAACCGTGGCAAGACTTGGCCCGTTCCGAAGACCTTGACGATAAAGTCACCTTTCTGGGCGACAGCGCCGAGGAAGAGTGTCTCGCGGCGCGCGCCGCCGCCGACATCTTCATCCTGCCCTCCACCAATCGCGCCGAAGCCCTGGGAATCGTGCAGATCGAGGCCATGGCCTGTGGCCTGCCCGTCATCTCCACCGAGCTCGGCACAGGCACATCCTACGTCAACGTGCACAACCAGACCGGGCTGGTCGTTCCTCCAAACGACCCCCCCGCCCTGGCCGCGGCCATCAACAAACTCCTCGGCGATCCGCAGCGCCGCGCGCAAATGGGCGAACGGGGCCGCAAACGCGTGCGCGAGGAGTTCTCCGCCGTCGCAATGGTCCGCAATACCATCGCCTTCTATCAGGAAGCAGTGGAGCTCTCAAAAAGGGACGGGCAGTGAAAGCCTTCCACCCCTCTCCCGCCGTCCCATGAGCCACTACATTCTCGACGCCCGGACAGCAGTGCCCCGCTTTCCCGGCATCGGACGCTACGTGCGCAGCCTCTCTCCCGCGCTGATTCCCCAGCTGACCGCGACGGAAAGCCTGACCACCATCAGCAGCCCAGCCTCAGCCGGCCCGGCGGGATCCCTTGCCCCGCTCGGCACTTCCGTAACCTCTCCCGTCTCGCCATTCGACCTCAGCCAGCAGTGGCGCATCCCCCTCCTGCTCAGGCGCCTTCGCACAGACCCCCCGGCGCTCTACCATAGCTCCTACTACCTCATGCCCTTCCGCACCGGTCTTCCCACCGTCCTGACCTTCTATGACCTGATTCCGCTCAAATCCCCCGAGACCGCTTCCCCCAGGGCCAGGCTCTTCTTTCGCCTGGCCGCGTCGCTCGCCCTTCGCGTAGCGACCCGCGTCCTTGCCGTTTCCCAGTCCGGCCGCAGCGATCTCATCAGCGCCTTTCGCGTCCCCGCCGCCAAGATTGCCGTCACCCCGCTCGCCGCCGGCTCCCACTATCGCCCCCAGCCGGCCGTCGCAGTCGACCGCGTGCGCGCGCAGTACAATCTGCCCGAAAGTTTTCTCCTCTACGTCGGCATCAACAAGCCCCACAAGAATCTCCCGGCCCTCGTTGATGCCTATGCCCGCCTCGCCTCGCCGCGCACGCCCCCGCTCGTCATCGCCGGCGCCTGGGATGACCGCTACCCCCAGCCCAAACAGCGCGCCGCGCGCCGCCAGCTCACCGACGCCATCCGCTTCCTCGGGCCCATCCCCGAGCGGGACCTGCCCGCGCTCTACAGCGCCGCGACCCTGTTCCTCTTTCCCAGCCTCTATGAAGGGTTCGGTCTTCCCGTCCTCGAAGCCATGGCCTGCGGTACGCCCGTAGCCTGCGCAAACACGCCAAGCCTGGCAGAGGTCGCCGCGGACGCCGCCCGCCTTTTCAACCCCCACTCCATCCCGGACATCGCGGACGCGATTGCCGAGCTCCTCGAGGACGGCCCGCAACGCGCCCGGCGCCGCGAGCTGAGCCTGGCGCGCGCCGGGCGCTTCAACTGGCGCGCCACCGCCGCCGCCACGCTCAACTGTTACCGTAAACTGCTGGAATAGAAAAAGCCGGGGCGGGGAACGCGCTGCCCTGGCTTTGGTTCAACCTTTGGTCGAATTGAGCTGGTAAATCCTGCGGATCCCGGCCAGCGTCAGCCAAGGATCGTACTGATCAATCGCGCCTGTCAACGAGGTGATGATCCGCCCCGACCCGCCGGTCGCTATCACCGTAACCGGCGTGGCCAGTTCTTCACGAATCCGGCCCAGGAGACCCTCCACCAGCCCCACATAGCCAAGAATGATACCCGACCGGAGCGCGCCGTCGGTATCGCGGCCAATTGCGCTGCTCGGGGCATCCAATTCTGCCCCTCCCTTTCCCCGTGCCGCCGTAGCAATAACCGGGGCCAGCTCCAGCAAACCGGGAGCCCTGTCCAGCAGCGATCCAGCCGCCGCGGAGAGTCCCGGCGCAATCGCTCCGCCCCGAAACCGCCCCTCCACGTCGACAACATTAAACGTCGTCGCCGTTCCGAAGTCGACCGCAACTGCCGCGCCCTCTGCCCGGGCCTTTACCGCAACCGCATCCGCAAGCCTGTCCATCCCCACCGCATCCGGGTTTTCTACGTCAAGCCACAGGCCCAGGTCCATTCCTTGATGGAGCACCAGTGGTTCGCGTTCGAGCGTCTCCGCCAGCAGGCCCCGCCACACATCCGTCAACGGCCCAACCACACTGCACAACGCCGCGGCCCCGAAGTCCTCCGCGCCCAATCCGCTCTCTCGCCAGAGCCCCTCCAGAGAACGCCTGATCGCCTCCGGCTGACTTCGCCGGTCCGTCGGCAGCCGCCAGCTTGCAAGGGGGACCTCACCTTCGCCAAACGCGCCCACAACAACGCTGCTGTTCCCGATATCAATGGTCAGTAGCATGAAATTGCGAGAAGGCCGCGACCCTATCCGAGATCTCCGTCAGCTCTCGCCTCCCCCGTCGCCTCCGCTGTTCTCCTCCGGAGTCGGCGTTGGCTCCTCCACGTCGGTTACGCCGGGTATGACCGTTCCCGGCCCGTACAGAAACATGGCATTCCAAGGCCGGTAGACCGACACAATCCTGTCCTCGCGCGTGGCCCCATTCTCAGTAACCTTGCGTATGACCGTCGCCGTCATGCCCTCCTTGGCCCACTCTACCTGCTTGATCTGGCCCGCCTCCAACGTGGCGTCTTCCTGGTAGATCGGATCACCCGGCTCCTTGATATCCTTGTACTCCGCCTCTCCGATTACGACCTCCCTGTCCGGCTTCGTTCCGTAAAAGCGGAAGGAAAGAACGCCTTCGACCGTGTCCACCACCGGTTGAATGAGCAAATGCGCCTTCGTATCATTCAGAAATCTGAAATCCACATACGGCGTGTAAATCGTCGCGTCAAAACCGGGATCCCCGTACCAGCTCACAACATAGCCGTGGTTGTGGTGCTCAAGCATCGGGAATCCCGCCTCCAGCGCCGCCCGGAACACCGTCGTACTCACCTGGCAAACGCCGCCGCCAACGCCAACTGCTGTCCGGTCCCCCCAGATGATGGCCGAATCTTCAAACCCATTGGCCCCGCTCACCGCCTCAACCGTCGAATTGAAACTGAAAACGCCCCCGGGCGGAGTGACCGCTCCCACGAATTTCTCTGCCGCCACCTCTATGTTATAGACCCGCGTGCTGCTGCTGCCGCGGAAATACGTAGTGCCGGTCGCGATCAGCTCCCGTATCCCCAGTTCGTTCAGCCGGTTGGAGTCAACCGCCGGTGGAATCGAGATGATCGGCAGCGGACCCGTCCTCTGCTCGGATGCGAGCGCCTGGCGCACTGCCTCGACCGTCAGATCAATGTTCAACCTCTGTCCCGGCCGGCTCGCCTCCAGCACTGAAAGCGTCGAGTTCGCGTCGTTAAATCGAAGACGGGCATCCTGCGGCGGAAACGAAACCTGGTTCGACCAACTCTCAACCACAAGCCGCAACGCCGCCTCATTCAGAAAATTGGGATCGCCGCTCGGCATGATTCTCTGCAACAACGCCGCATCCAGCGCAAAGGCAATCCCCGTCGGCCCATGCTGCAACACGACCGGCGGCGGCAAAACCAGGCCAGCCGCCATGCCCGGCCCGCCCCCAGAGCCGGTATCCTGGGCGCCGGCGGACCCGCCTGTCGATTCCGAGGACGAGACCTGGGGCCCTACAGCAGTGCTGAACGTCTGCAAGGGCACGGCGCCCGAGCGGCCGTCTGCCACCTGCGCCATCACCAGCTGCGCCGTGCCCGCCACATCCACATCCAGTCCCGCCCGCGGCGGCAGTGAAAGATCGCCGATCTCGACTGCCGGGCGGCTTGGCCGCCGTACCTCCGCAGCCGCGCCGCTCACCGCCTGTCGTACAGCCCCCTCACTGATGACCACTTCAGGCCACACAGTCTGACCGCCGTTGAACGCCTGCCATTGGGTGAAGAGCCGATCCAGAATGCCGCCCCGCCGGCCAATCTGATAAGCCAGGTTGACCGCCTCCTCCAGGTCCGCCTGTGGTTCCAGCAGTTCAGCCCCCAGTGCCCACCGCCTGACCGCAGATCCGGCGTATCCAACTCCTTCCCCGTTTACGGGACTGTGTTCGAGAAAAACAGGCGCCACCGGATACGGAATCAACTCCCGGTGCAAACGCAGCAGCGCCGACGCACGCGTTTCCCCTCCAACCGGGACGCCGGCCACACGCACGCCGCTGAATATGCGGTCGGTGTGCCAGAACTGCCACCCCACAAACAGACCGGCGCACGCAACGACCATTACGCACACCCATATCAAGATATACTCGACGCCGCTTGGGGGTCTGTCCCCGGTCGTTTGGACGCCGGGGATATCCCGAGTGGTTGCAATCTGTCTGGCTGGTGGCAGTGGAACCGTCGAATGCATGTTGGCCTTCACCTTCGAGTCACGCCGTGGACCGCGCGGGCCACAGCAACTTCGCCGCACTCACATCCGGCACGTCGCAACAATCTCGCGGCGCGATCGCGCTTCGCCTTCAATAGAATCTCAATGTCAAGACCGCAACTGAGGGACAATATACAGGAATGGAATGGCGATGTCCATAGCTGCCAGTGCCAGAAACAGACCCGCATACAAGATCGGATGCAAAACACCTTCTCTCCGTAGATTCGAAACCGGACCGAAGCCGCCAGCCTCCTCCCCCTTTCCTCTTCCGCTGAAGATCCTTTCAACCCGATGGGAGAACAGCCCGTACAGCAGCAGGCCCACCCCCGAAGCGCCCAGCAGCAGCAGGGTCCACCGGTCCGCTTCGTTGCCCAACAGCGTTACCAGGAGCAAATAGCCCGACGATGCCACCAGAAGGATTCCGCCTGCGAAGAGACAGGCGCGCCTCTCCAACACGATCCACCACCCAAGCGCGAAGAACAGACTCCACGCCGGCAGCGCCGGAAAAAGATAGCGACCCTGGTGCTGAATAAATCCAAGATTGTACCAGCCGTAGGCAGCGAATGTCGCCAGCCACAACAGGATCAGAGTCATCCAAGGAGAAGAGATTATCACGCGCCACTCTATGCCGCCTCTGGCCGTCCGCCTCAAGATCCCGAACAGAAGGCCCAGCGCCGCCATCGCCGACAAGATCAGCAGAAAAGTGTAGATGCGGGCATCCATGAAAACGCCCATCCATCCGAATACGCCCCAGAAGCTCTTGGCCGTAAACGTCCAGGCCCGCTCCCAGTAGGCCCCCCAACCGTTCTCGGCAATCCAGCCCGCCGCAGTCGGCTGACCGGTCACCACCGCATCGTGCCGGCGAAGCCCAAGAATATCCAGGTTTCCGTATAGCAAACTGTTCCGCATCCACCACGGCAGTCCCAGTATCAGGGCAGGCGCAACGAGCAGCCCAAACCGGCCAATTTGCCTTCTGATCCCTCCTCCCTCGGCATCCACGGGCCGAAAAGCGTTCAGGGCAACGACCGCTATCGACACAGGAAGAAGAATGTACGCGGTTGCTTTCGTGAGGAAACCCAGCCCGATCAGGATCCCGATCGACGCCATGGTTAAGGGCCTCTCCATCGACCCGCCCTCCGCCACCATCCGCTGCCAGCGCAATAGGAGCAGTACAGTCGCGGCAATCAGCAGTTCCGCAAGGGCGTCATTATTGACCGACGCCGTCAGCGCCGTGTGCATCGGCAGAAACGCGGCAAATGCGGCCGCCCCCAGCGCGATATGAGGTGACCTCGGCGCGACCGTCCTCGCGCATAGATAGATCAGCATCACGACGCCCGCGCCCACCGCAACGCCAAACAGCCGCAGCGCAAGCAGACCGCCCTGGCCCAGCCAGAAAAACGGGACCGCAATCAGATAGTAGAGTGGAGGTTGATGTGACTCGTATCGGACTGGCTCAACCGAAAGCGCCGGCGGAAACTTCTCCGCCTTCAGCCGCTGAAGATACGCTTCGTCATAGTCGCCCATCTGCAGCGCAGGGAACCGCCGCTCAGTCGCAAGATGGGCAATGTAATTGTAGTGAGCCGGTTCGTCCGGATTCTGCCAGGCCGGAGTGGTGACGGCGAAGAGCGCGCCCAAGGCAGCATAAACAGCCAAAATCAGGACCAACGCGTATGTGGCTAGACTGTTGCTTCTGAGCACTTGCCCCTTCACGGATTATCAGTCCGCCTCACCCAGTACCTCTGCCGGATCCAGCTTTGTGAACAGGGGCGAAGGCTTCCTCAAACGCTGACCGGGAGCCAGCCTGTGCGCCTGCCAAACGCCGCTCGCCTCCCCATGGTCATACCGCAACACGACATGTGTGCCGCGCGCGTCCTCAACCGCCTCCGTGCTGAGCTGGCCGAATAGCGGCTCGGAATATCCCATCAGCTGGTGCAACCGCTCACTGCTGTGCGGCAAAATCGGCGCCCACAGCAGCTTCAGCCAGTCGATCGCCTGCAGCGTTACGTACACGGTGGTCGCCGCCGCCTCCGGGTCCGTCCGCACAGTGCGCCACGGCTCCTTCTCGTTCAGATACTGGTTCACCCGCTGGCTCAAACGCCTCGCCTCTTGCAGGGCAGCTTTCAGACGCACCGCTTCGTAGAGCGCCGCGACGCTCTCAAAGCCCCCGCGTATCTCCGCCAGCAGGGACGCATCGGTCGCGTCCAATTCGCCCGGCCGCGGCGCCGCCCCGTCGTATCGCCTGTAGGCAAAGCCCAGCGCCCGGTTGACAAGGTTGCCCCAATTGGCCACCAGCTCGTTGTTCACCAGCTCAATGAAATCCGGCCACGTGAACTCGGTATCGGCCGTCTCCGGCGCCATCGCTGTCAACGTATAGCGCCAGGCATCCGCCTCGAACTCCTCCAATACCGTATTGAAGCCGATGACATTGCCCCGGCTGGTGCTGAACTGCGCGCCGCCAAAGTTGAGATACTCATTGGCCGGCACATCATAGGGCAGGTGCAGACGCGCAGTCTTCATTGGCTCCGCCGTCTCCGAGAGTCCGGAAATGTTGGCCGCCTCGCCTTCGACATCCGTTTCATCGTTATAGGCCATGATCATGCCCGGCCAGATCTGCGTGTGAAAGGGAATGTTGTCCTTGCCTATGAAGTAGTAGTGACGCGCCTCCGGCGAAAGGTCCCGGTCCCACCATTCGCGCCACCGGCCACCGCTCAACGCCGCCCACTCTATCGCCGCGCTCAGGTAACCCTGCACCGCGTCGTACCAAACGTAAATGCACTTGCTATCATGGCCTTCCAGCGGGATCGAGACTCCCCAGTCGATGTCGCGCGTAATGGCCCGCCCCCGCAGCTCCTTAAGGTTCAGCTGGCCCTGCGTAAAATTGAGCACATTGTTGCGCCAGTGCTCCTTGCCGCTGCCTATCCATTCCAGCAATGGCTCATTCAGCGCGCCCAGATCAAGGAAGAAATGTTCAGTCTCCCGAACCTCCAGCTCGCGGCTGCCGCTCAGCTTGGACCGCGTATTGGTCAGCTCCAGCGCATCGTAGAGCCGGCCGCAGTTGTCGCACTGGTCCCCGCGCGCTTCCGCAAACCCGCAGAAAGGACAGCTCCCCTCCACGTAGCGGTCCGCCAGAAACCGCCCCGCCTCCGGATCGAACCACTGCTTCTGCACTTCTTTATAGATGAACTCGTTCGCCAGATGACGCGTGAATACCTGCTGTGTGACATCCCAATGGTTCTGCGTATCCGTATGCGTATAGAGGTCGAACGTCAGGCCCATCACCTGGCAGCCTTCCACGAACAGTTCGTGGTACTTGTCCACCACTTCGGCCGCGCTGAGACCCTCCCGCTCAGCCTGCAACGTAATCGGCGTCCCGTGCGTGTCCGAACCGCTGACCATCAGTACATCGTTCCCTGCCATGCGTTGGTACCGGGCAAAGATGTCGGGCGGCAGATACGCTCCCGCGATCTGCCCAATGTGCTTCTCTCCGTTTGCATACGGCCAGGCAACACAAACAAGGATCTTCCTGCCCTGATTGGTCATCGGTCATCCTCCACTTGAATTGGGGTGGACACCGTTCCATTCAAGCGTCCTTCCCCTGAATGGACTAGGGCTCAACCGTCCCGCCAGCTGCCATCCAGTTCGTGGCAACCGGCTTGCCGCGCGCCGGTGTTCTGACCCTAATGCCGCGCCTCGGGACTTTGCCCGCAAACTAAGCCTGGCGGCCTGTACAACTGTCTCCTGCGTCCCCGCAGCCAGGAGGCTGTCCGCCCGAAACTCGAAAATACCTCCGGAACCCCTAGCCTAATCTTCCGAGTCATTATATCTGTCCCATTTCGTTCGTGGCAAAAGCTTCCCCCCTCCCGCTCCCGTATGCCGCGCCGCTTCGTGCTCCAAATTCTGACGGCCAACACCGGCTTCGGCCGTCAAGACGGCCATGGTCCCGCACGTATTCGATTCCAACAATCCGGCTTGCTGCTGCTATAATGGGGGCAAAGAGACCCCGGCGCCGGACAGACGTCTCCTTGACGCAAGCCCTGCGCGGGGTCGTAGCCATGCAGCCAGTAGGATCAAAATGAAAGCATTTACAGTCATGTGGCGCACCATCAAGGCGCTCTACGAAGACCTGCTCCTGTGGGTCTGGCTCAGCGTACTCTGGTGGATCGGGATCTTCCTGGTGTTGCCCGCGGGCCCGGTCACGTCGGGCATCCACAGTGCCGCCAACCGCGTCGCCAATTACCGGCGCGTGGAGAGCGCGTTCTTTTGGGATGGCGCGAAGGCGACGATCGGCAAAAGCTGGCTGCTCCTTGGCATAAACCTCCTGATGATAGGCGGCGTCGCAATCAACATCCGCTTCTACGGCTCCAGCACCGCCAGCTGGGCACAGATTATCAGCATCGTATGGGTCTGGATCCTGATCATTGTCCTCATGGCAGGCCAGTACTTCTTTCCTCTGCTCTGGCAACAGGACGAAATGAGCATCAAGATGGTCCTGCGCAACGCTTTTATACTTGCGCTGCGCCACCCACTCTACACCTTTCTCATGTTCCTCTTCCAGGTCCTGCTGCTCGTCGTCAGCTTTGTCACCGTCCTGCCCATCTTCCTGCTCACCCCGGCGGCCGTGGTCCTGGCAATGAACTTCAGTCTCGTCGGCCTCCTGCAGGAACTGGACCTCGCGCCGGAACCGCCGCCAGGCGCATAGCGCCTCCTGCAGGCACGATGAGGCCTGCATCGCTTCAATCCAAAGACTGCATAACCACTATGGCGATACTCGCGGAATATCACAAACCAACATCGCTGGCGCAAGCGTTCGAACTCCTGTCAGACTCTGCCTCCCGCCGCGTGCCCCTTGCCGGCGGCGCCTACCTCGTCGGCGCGCTGGAAACCAGGCAGCGCCGCGACATCGAGGGCGTTGTCGACCTCGCGGGGCTGGGCCTCTCATTCATCGAGCAAGACGGCGCCTATCTGCACGTCGGCGCAATGACGACCATTACCGACCTGATCCAGCATCCCCTGTCCGCAGAGCTGGCCGGCGGGATCCTGCCCGACACGGCACGTTACGAAGGCCCCCTGAACCTGCGCAACGCCGCCACCGTCGGTGGCCTCGTTGCCATCGCCGAGCCCGACAGCGAGACATACGCCGCCCTGCTGGCGCTGAATGCCTCGGTCATGACTGTCGACCCGAGTGGACTTGAAACGAGCAGCCCCCTGCAAGAGTTCACCGACGCCCGGCAGGCGCCGTCCCAAGCCCCCAGCCTCATCACCGGGATCCGACTGCCTCTCGGTCAAGCCGCCGCCGGCCATGCCCGCATCGCCCGCACACCCATGGACCGGTGTATCGTCGCCGCCGTCGCTGTCATCCGCGCAGACGGCAAGTCGTCCCGACCTGAACCTGCCGATGGCGGCGGGAACAACGCCTCCGCGAGTGTAGCCCTCTGCGGCCTGGGTCCCCATCCCCGCTTGGCAGGCGGCCCGCACATTCCCGAAGGAGACTTCAAGGGCAGCGCGGAATACAGGCTGGCCATGGTCGATGTCGTCGTTCGACGCGCCCGTGCCGCCGCCGCGACCCACCTTTAACCGCGGGCGCCTCCTAATTCGATCCATCCACCCAATAGCAACCCGAATATGCAATCACCGATTACGCTCACCATCAACGGATCCCTGCACCACATCGACATCCACCCAGGAGAGCTGCTGCGTACTACCCTGCGGCGTCTGCGCATCTACAGCGTCAAGCACGCCGACGAAACCGGCGAAAGCGGCGCCGACGCAATCCTCTTTACGCGGACACCGGAAGACCCAACCAGCTATCGTCTCGTCAATTGCGGGCTGATCCTGGCCGCCCAGGCCGACGGCGCATCCATCATCAGCCTGGAAGGGCTGGAAGAAGAGGGCGAAGAGAGCGCAACCAGAAGCCGGAAAGAGGCCCTGTCCCCGCGCCTTTCCGCTCTCCAGCAGCAGTTCATCGAATGCGGCGCCATTCAGTGCGGCTACTGCACGCCGGCCCAGATGCTCGCCGCCCAACATCTGCTCGACAAAGATCCCCAACCCAGCGAAGCCGCCGTCCGCGCCGCCATCGCAGGCGTCCTCTGCCGCTGCACCGGCTACCTCAAACCTGTCCAGGCAGTCCTGAGAACCGCGGCCCAGCTGCAGGGCAAGACCCCGCCGCCGCTTGAAATCGACGTGGGCGACGCACCCGCGACCGGCGAATGGCCCACGCCCGACGAACTGCCCCCGGACGGCTGGCGCGGCGACGGGCCCGACACGCAGACCCAGACCCGTAGCGTCCCCGTGACCGTCGCGCCGCCCCAGACACAGGTCGTCAACAAGGCGGAGCCAAAGGTCGATGCCGTCAAACTGGCAAAGGGCCGCCCCGTCTTTACAGACGATGTTGAAATGCCCGGCATGCTCTACGGCGGCCTCCTGACCAGCCCCGTGGCCCACGCCCGCATCCTCTCCATCGATACCTCGGCGGCGCTCGCTCTGCCGGGCGTCCACGCCGTGCAAACCTACGCCGACCTGCCCCGCGTCATCTACGCCAGCGGCGGCCAGAGCTATCCCCAGCCGCCCCCGTATGACCAGGTGTGCCTCGATTCAAAAGTGCGCTATGTCGGGGATAGAGTCGCCACCGTCGCGGCCGAGACACCGGAGCTTGTGCAGGAAGCCCTGGAACGCATCAAAGTCGAATACGAAGAGCTGCCCGCAGTGTTCTCGCCGGAAGACGCAATGCAGCCCGGCGCGCCCGTGATTCACGACGAAGAAGACGCGCAGATGATCCACGACGCCAAAGGCAACATCGCCGTCAAATTGCGCGTCGACCTCAACGACGTTGATGACGCCATCGACTCTGCCGCCTTCGTCTTCGAGAGCGAATACAGGGTGCACCAGGTGCAGCAGTCCAGCATCGAGCCCCATATCGTTATCACCTACTGGGATGAAGACGACCGCCTCGTCATCCGCACCAGCACGCAGGTCCCCTTCCACGTGCGTCGCATGGTCGCGCCCCTGCTCGGCCTGCCCGTCCGCCGCATCCGCGTCGTCAAACCCCGCATCGGCGGCGGCTTCGGCGGCAAGCAGGAAATGCTGCTTGAAGATCTCTGCGCCCACCTGACAATCGAAACCGGCCGCCCGGTCAAGTTCGAATACACGCGCAAACTTGAGTTCACCTCCTCCCGAACCCGCCATCCGCAGCGGCTGCGCTTCCGCAGCGGCGTTGACGCCAGTGGCAAACTCGTCGCCATGGACGTGCGCGTCGTGGCCGACACCGGCGCATACGGGACCCACGGCCTCACGGTTCAGATGGTCACCGGCTTTCGCGCCCTTAGCACCTACTGGCTGCCCGCAGCCCGCTTCGACTGTGATGTCGTTTACACCAACAAACCGGTGCCCGGCGCATTCCGCGGCTACGGCGCGCCCCAGGCCCTCTTTGGTCTCGAGCAGCACATGGAGGAGATGGCCCTCGCCTTCGGTATGGACCCGGTCGAATTCAAACGTATCAACTGGGTCAAAGAGGGGCAGTCGCTCCCCATGGCCGTGGCGATGGGCGAAGGCCGCGAGGGGTTCCCCCAAGTGGTGGAAAGCAGCGGCCTGGCCGAATGTGTTGAGACCGGCGCCGCCTCGATCGGCTGGGACCGGCGCAACGACCCCGAATGGAAAGCGCCCCCCGATCGCCCCCACATCCGCCGCGGCATCGGCCTTGCCATCTGCATGCACGGCACCGGCATCGCCGGTCTCGACATGGGCGCCGCCAGCATCAAGCTCAATGACGACGGCTCTTTCAACCTTCTCGTCGGCGCAACCGACCTCGGCACCGGCTCCGATACCGTCCTGGCCCAGATTGCCGCCGAAGCCCTCGGTGTTCCCCTGGAGCAGATCCTCATCTACAGCAGCGACACCGACTTCACCCCCTTCGACACCGGGGCGTACGCCAGCAGCACGACGTACATCTCCGGCGGCGCCGTCCTCAAAGCGGCCGAGGATGTCAGCCGCCAAATCAGGCGTCACGCCGCCGCCCACCTCTTTGACGGCACCGACGCCGATCAGCTCTGGCTCGAAGGGCAGAAGGTCGTGGCCCCGGATGGCCAGGCCGTGCCGCTCGAAACCGTTGCCCTCCACAGCATCCACCAGGAGGAGCAGCACCAGATCATGGCTACCGCCAGCCACATGAGCTACGTCAGCCCGCCTCCCTTTGCCGCCCAGTACGTCTCGCTTGAAGTGGACACCGAAACCGGCCAGGTGACCGTTGAAAGAGCCGCCATGGCCGTCGACTGCGGCATCGCCATCAACCCAGTAACCGCCAGCGGCCAGGTCGAAGGCGGCATGACCCAGGCCCTCGGCTACGCACTCTGCGAAGAAATGCCCTACGACCACACAGGAAAGCTGCAGATCGACCGCTTCGGCGACTACCGAATCCTCGCCGCCGACGAGATGCCGCAACTCGATACCGTCCTCGTCCAGACCTACGAACCGACCGGCCCCTTCGGCGCAAAGGCAATCGCTGAAATTCCAATGGATGGCATGGCCCCTGCCATCGCCAGCGCCATCTTCGACGCCACCGGCGTCCGCATCCGCCAGATTCCCTTCACTCCGGAAAGGGTATGGCGGGCCCTGCAGAGAGAAGAGTCCTGAGCTTTCCTGCCCAAAGACGCGCGGACCTGCGCCTAGCGCCCAATGGCGCCGGCAACACAGTCGAGCCCGAGGAGCCGCCGACTGTCGCCCTGACCCGGTCCGCGGCGTCAACCCGCGCGTAAGCGGGACAGAATATCCACTTTCTTCAGGAGGTTTCGAAACTCTAGAGGTAAATTGGTCCGGAGGAAAGTTGAGAGGCCCTTGCGCCCAGAAGTGAATCGAGCCGCAACTACTGCGCCGTGTACCCCCCATCCACCGGCCACACGCTCGCCGTTACAAAAGAGGCATCGTCCGACGCCAGAAACGCGACCACCGCCGCAATTTCCTCCGGCTCTCCCATCCGCCCCATCGGATGCAGCCGCCGCATCTCCGCATGAACCGCCGGGTCCCCGACAACATTCTCGGTCAGCGGCGAATAAACGAAACCCGGCGCAACCGCATTGACGCGCACGCCATCTGCGCCAAAACGGACCCCCATCTCCCTCGTCATCTGCGCCACCGCCCCCTTGCTGTGCGGATATGCCGTGAAACCGTCGGAAAACGGCAGCGAAGTCGGGTAGCCGACCATGCTCATCACCGAAACAAGATTAACGATCGAGCCCCGGCCCGCCGGTCGCATCACCGCCAGCGCCGCGTGCGACATCAGGAAGACGCCCTTCGCATTGACCGCCATCACCGCATCCCAGCGCTCCTCAAAATCCGCCTCAGGCGGCAGTGTGCGCGGCGTGATTCCGGCCGAGTTGACAAGACAGTCCAGCCTTCCGCCCAGCGAAAGCGCCTGTTCAACGCTCGCCTCCGCGTCCGCCCGATTCGTCACATCACATACCGCCGTATGAAGGCGGCCAAGCCCGCGCTCAACTGCCAGCTTCTCGAGCCCGTCCCCGTCAATATCGCACGCCAGCACAACGGCGCCCTCCTCCAGAAAACGCCGCGTGCAGGCCCGCCCGATCCCCGACGCCGCCCCCGTGATAATCGCCACGCTGTCGGTCAATTTCATCAGTTTCTCAGCGCCCCAGAGTACGTCCGCCTACCACAGCCGCGGACAGCCTGACACCTGTATGTCCTCATAAACCTGCCTAGCCCAGGGCCGCCTCTACACTCCGGATCACCGTATCCAGCACCTTGATCCGGGCAAAACGCTTCTGCTCCGCCGCCACGATCGTCCACGGAGCCAGCACAGTATCTGTCTTCTCGACCATCTCCACGATCGCCTCTTCGTAATCCTTGCGTTTCTTCCGGTTCCGCCAGTCCTCATCCGTAAGCTTCCACTGCCGCAACGGATCCTCCGCTCGACTCTCGAAACGCCGCTTCTGTTCCTTCGAGGAAATGTGCAGCCAGAACTTAATCAATATCGTCCCGTCGGAGACAAGGAGTGATTCCCAGTGGCGAATCTCCTCATACGCCCGCCGCCAGTCCGGTACACTCGCGAAGCCCTCCACCCGCTCAACCAATACGCGCCCATACCATGTGCGGTCAAAGATGCACATGCCTCCCCGCCCGGGAACGGCTGGCCAGAAACGCCACAGAAAGTGGTGCCGTTTCTCCCGATCCGTTGGCGCCTGGTACTGGTGGACAGAAAAGTGCCGCGGATCCAGCGGCGCCGTCAGCCGGCGGATGCATCCCCCCTTTCCCGCCGCGTCCCATCCCTCAAACAATATCAGCAATGGCGGACCGTTCTTGCCGCCGATCTGCCCCCCCAACCTCAGACGCAAGGCCAGGAACTCCTCCTGCCGCTCCACCAGAAGCCGATTATACTCCTTCCGCTTCAGGCGCTGGCTCAGATCAACATGACTCAACAATGAATGTTCCATCTATCCCTCCCCTTGCTATGGGGCGGTCAGCCGCAAGCGGCTTCCCTTGTGCGGGGGGATTCCCCCCGCAACGCCCCCCTGACACCTGCCCCTCTCCGCCATCGCGTCAAATCCCAATAGTTCCCCACCGCCGCCCAATCTCTCTCGCAGCCTCTCACTGACCACTTCAGTTCCCCAAACCAGCAACCGCCATCCTCACGCCAAACACGCCCTCAACCGTATTGCACTGTTCTTCACGCCACTACGCGCACAAAAAAGGGGTTGCCGTTCTCCGTGCCCCTCCGTGGATCAAATGGGTGTTGCCGTTGCCGTCCGCCGTTCCCCTCCGCGGATCAAGAAAAGCTTCTCCTCTCGCCCCTTCGCGGATCCGCAGCTAGGTCATCCCTCATACCGACCCGCACACCTCTCAGCTGACCTTGCAATCGCTACAGCTTGGAAAGCTTCGCCACCAAAGCCGTCGTCGAAGGCTCGGTCAACACGTCCCCGTCGGGAAAGACGATCGTCGGCACCGACATGTTGCCCTTGTTGAGCTTCTGCACCAGCTCCCTGGCATCCTCATCGCCCTCGATGTCGATCTCTTCAAATGCAACACCTTGTCCCCGCATCACCGACTTGGCCCGCCAGCAGTCCGGGCACCATTCGGTGGTGTACATTTTGATCTGGGCGTCGTTTCCGTTTACGCTATTGGACATTCGATTCTCCTGTTGTTCAACTTGAGTGGGAACGCCGTTTCGTCAGGCATCTCCCTGACAGATGCTGCCTGAACCGTCTTATGTCTCTCTCTTTGGTGATACGCGAGTATACCGCAACTATGGATTCTGCTAAAGTGCAGACTGGTTCCAGCCTGCCCGACAATCACCCAAATACCGAATGGGCCCGCTACCCGGTTTGCGCCCCGTTCGAGAACTGAACGAAGGTCAAAAGGATCACCCTGCTATGACGCAACAGTCCCCGCCCCAGACGCCTGCCTCCCTGCCTTCGACCGTTTTTTCAGGCCCGCATCAGGAGACGCAGGAGCTCGTCCACCAATTGGAAAAGGTCGTCGAAGGCGAGGTCCGATTTGATGGCTACAGCCGCATGCTGTACAGCACCGACGCCAGCCAGTATCAGATCCAACCGCTCGGCGTTGTCATCCCTCGTTCAGCGGATGACGTGCAGGCCGCCGTGGAAATCGCCGCCCGCCACAATGTGCCCCTCCTGCCGCGCGGCGGAGGCAGCTCTCTGGCCGGACAGTGCGTCGGCCCCGGCCTCGTCATCGACATGACAAAATACATGGACCGCATCCTGGCCGTTGACCAGGATGCCGGCACAGCCACCGTCCAATCGGGCATCTCCATTGGAGTGCTCAACCGTACACTTTCCCCTCTGGGCCTGATGCTGGGCCCCGATCCCGCCAGCGCCGACCGCGCTTCGGTTGGCGGCTCGATCGGCAACAACGCCACCGGCAGCCACAGCATCCTCTACGGCATGATGGCCGACAACCTCCTGGAGACGAATGTCGTCCTCAGCGACGGTTCCACTGCCCGCTTCGGGCCCGTAGCCCCCTCAGAGCTGGCAAGCCGCAGCCGCGGCGACTCGCTGGAGTCCCGCATCTACCGGGAAGTTCCCGGAATCGTCCGAGCCCAGCTGGAACAGATTCTGGAACGCTGGCCCCGCCACTGGCGCAGAGTTTCCGGCTACAATCTTGATCGTCTCCTAAATGCACTGCTCCAGGACGCGGCCCTCGCCGGCGCAAACGGTCGCGAGTCCGAGCAGGCCGCTCTCCTGCGCGCCCGCCTGGGCTTCGACAGCCTCCACCGTTCCCCCTACTGCGACAGCGCCCAGATCGACCGCTTCAACCTCAGCCAGCTGATTGCCGGTAGTGAAGGCACCCTCGCGACCGTCACCAGCGCAACGCTGAAACTGGTGCCCATGCCTCCCATGACCGCGCTGGCCGTCGTCCACTTCGACCGCCTCGTAGACGCCTGCGCCTCCATCCCCGACATCCTCGAAACAAGCCCCAGCGCCTCCGAGCTGCTCGACAAACATCTGATGGACCTGGCACGCGCCCAACCGGAGTGGGCCAAAAAACTCCACTTCGTCGTCGGCGATCCCGAGGCCGTGCTTCTCACCGAATTCTACGGCTCCGACGAACGCGAACTCTCCGCCAGGTTGGACGGCCTTGAGCGCCACCTGCAATCGCGCGGCTGGCAGAGCAACGTCGTCAAACTGCTGAACCCCGCCCGCCAGAAAGACGTCTGGGACGTGCGCAAAGCAGGGCTCAACATCCTGATGGGCCGCCGAGGTGACTACAAACCCGTCCCAGGCATCGAGGATGTCTCGGTGCCGCAAGAACAGCTGGCAGACTACCTTCAGAAAATTCTTGACTTCTGCGGCCAGCAGGACGACGTGCCCGGCATCGCCGTCTACGCCCATGCCTCCGCCGGCTGCCTGCACGTGCGCCCGCTGCTCAACCTCAAAAACCAGACCGGCATCGACACGCTGCGTTCTGTCGGCGAACACGCCGTCGACCTGGCCGTCAGCTTCGGCGGCGCGATGAGCGGCGAACACGGAGACGGCCTCGCCCGCAGCTACCTCCATCCCCGCCTCTTCGGCGAGGAGCTGTACCGCGCCATGCGCCAGGTCAAGGATGTCTTCGACCCCGAAAACCGCATGAATCCCGGCAAAATCATCGACGCGCCCCCCTCCTCAGAAAACCTCCGCTTCGGCCGCGACTACGAGACAATCCAGCTGCAGACCGTATTCGACTGGAGCGGCGATTTCGGCTATTCCGGCGCAATCGAAATGTGCAACGGCGCCGGCGTCTGCCGCAAACTTGGCGTGGGCACGATGTGCCCCAGTTACATCGCCACCAAAGACGAGAAGGACACAACCCGCGGCCGCGCCAACGCCCTGCGCAATGCCATGGCCGGCCGCATTCCCCGCGAAGAACTCTTTACGCCCGAAATGTACGACGTGATGGACCTCTGCATCGGCTGTAAAGCCTGCAAAAGCGAATGCCCCTCCGCCGTGGACATGGCCCGCATCAAGGCTGAATTTCTCGTGCACTACTACGACCGCAACGGCCTTCCCCTCTTCAACCGACTCATGGGCCTCCTGCCCACCCTGAACCGGCTGCTCTATCGCTTTGGCCGTCCCCTCGTCCCTATCGTCAACGGGAGCCTGAAGGCCGCGCCGTTGAAAGCCCTCCTTGCCCGCATCGGCGTCGATCCCCGCCGCCACCTGCCCTCCTACGCCCGCCAGCCCTTGTCGGACTGGTTCGCCCGCCGCAGCGGCCCCCAAGCGGAACACGCTCCGAACGGGACAAGCGCCAACACAGTCATTCTCTTCCATGATACCTGGGCCGAATACAACCATCCGGAAATCGGGCAGGCCGCCATACAGGTGCTGGAAGCCGCCGGTTACAATGTGCGCCTTGCCCACGGCAGGGCCTGCTGCGGGCGCCCGCTCATCACCGGAGGCCAGGCCGGAAAAGCCCGCGGGTGGGTTGACCACAACGTCGCCCTCCTCGCCCCATTCGCACGCAACGGGCTGCCAATCGTCGGCCTCGAGCCCAGCTGTATCCTCACCCTCAGAGACGAATACCTGGAGCTGGCGACCGACCGGGAAAGCGCGCTCGTACTCGCCGACCACGCCTTGACCTTCGACGAATTCATCGCCCGCGCGGCAGACCCATCAGATGAGAAAGAATTCAGGACCGAAGACGGTGGAAGCCTCCGGCCGTCCCCCCTCCCTCCAATCTGGCGCAGCGAGCCGGGTACCGTTTACCTGCACGGCCACTGTCACCAGAAAGCGCTGATCGGCAACGACGCCAGCATGGCCGCGCTTCAGGCCGCCGGATACACCGTTCAGCTGATCGACAGCGGTTGTTGCGGCATGGCCGGCGATTTCGGCTATGCCGCGAATCACTACGAAGTAAGCCGCGCCATCGGCGAAGAACGGCTCTTCCCAGCCGTGCGCGACATGCCCGAAGACGCGCTGCTCCTTGCCAGCGGCACCAGCTGCCGCGAACAGATCCTCCAATTCACCGAAAGAGCTCCCCTCCACATGGCCCAGGTTCTGGCCAGGGCCCTGAAATAGAATCGAAGCAGCGCCCTGCCGCCGTGCAGGCCGCCGCCTCCCCCTTCACTGCCGCAGAAGGCCCGGCCTGGCAACCAGGCCGCAATCGGAGTGGGCCGGGCCCTGATGCACGTCCATCTTGAACCGCCCTTACCCATTACCAGTACCGCATCGCATCTCGAAACAGCGCCTCTAGATCCTCTCCATCCGCCGGCCGCGGTGAGAGCTTCGTCACACGGTGTTGGGGCAGCGTCCCCTTCACCAGCGCCGGGATGTCCTCCTCAGTGAACCCAATGGCCCCCAGGCCGTTGGGCACACCGGTCTTCTGCATCAGGCTGATGATCGCCCCCGCGAGCAGCTCCCCCGCATCCTCCTCCGCCGCGCCCGAAGTGTCCACGCCCATCAGCCGCGCCGCATACAAATGCTTCTGCGGATTCGTCGGCGCCGTGAATCGAAAAACAGCCGGCGCGTTCAAGATAACCGCCATCCCGTGCGGAATGATCGGATGATCCGGCGGGTACCCCGGCGGTCTGTAACCTCGCACCATGCCGCTCACCGGATAGCTCATCCCATGCGGCAGATGGACGCCCGCATTGCCGAACCCAATGCCCGCGTATGCCGCCGCCAACAGCATGCCGCTGCGCGCCTCATCGTCTTCCATGTCCTGAATCGCACGCACGATATTCGCCGAAACCATCTCGATCGCCTTCGTCGCCCAGATGTCGCTGATCGGGTTCGCCCCCTGATAGGCCGGCCTCAGCTCAGGCGACTCTGGCGCAACCCGGCTGTCGTACGGCAACGCCGTCAATGACTCCAGCGCATGGCTCAGCACGTCCAACCCTGTGCTCGCGGCCGCCATCTGCGGCAGCGTCCGGGTATTGTGTGGATCAAGGACGCCCATCTGGGGCCGCAACGCCCGGTGCGCGATCCCGGTTTTAACGTGCATATCCGTCAGATCGCAGATCGCCACGCCCGTCGTTTCGCTACCTGTGCCCGCAGTCGTAGGCACCGCAATGTGCGGACGCAACGGCCCGGGAACAGGAATCCCTTTCCCAATGGGCGGGTTGACATAGTCTAGAAAGTCAGCCGGATAGGTAGCGTAGAGATTCGCCGCCTTGGCAGTGTCCATCGTTGAGCCGCCCCCAACCGAAAGATACCCGTCAAAGTTCCCTGCCCGCGCAAAGTCGATCGCATCCAGGAACGACACGTCAGTCGGCTCGACCCGTACCTGGTCGTACAGGACCGCATCAATGCCCTCCGCCCGCAAAGCCGCCAGCGCGACCGCCACCGGCTCGCTGTCGGCCAGCCGCGGATCCGTAACCGCCATCACCCGCTCGGCCCCCAGCTTCTTCATGTCATACCCGACTTCACGCGTCACACCTGGCCCATACTTGATGCTGGACGTATCCAGCATGAACGCGCTCTCCTTCCTTGCGCCGCCGCCTTGACCGCCATGCTGAGTCGGACCGCCGCCCATGGCACTTGGTTCTGCCATATCCCATCTCCCCTTGATGAAGACCTGCCGCATTTCCACCGCTCTGTTGATCAGAGCGCCACTCTGCCACAAAGAATAACATCGCCCCCTTAGCCAGAAAAAAAACTTGCATCCCGTCGCCGCCCCACCCCTGGCCCCCAACCCCCCGCAGTTCCCCTGCACTCCCCACACCGTTCAGGGCAATCGCATCTAAATCTGTAGGCCGATTCAGTTGAAATTGTGGCCAGAAGAAAGCGAGAATAAGTGGAAATCACCCTGCACTTACTGAATATCGACGGGAAGACGCCGCGGATCAGGCCCTCAGTCGGCGAGATA
>JAJDZJ010000235.1 GCA_022824685.1 Caldilineaceae bacterium | reverse complement strand
AGGCCCTCAGTCGGCGAGATAAGTTAAATTCTCCGTCTACGTGCCATCTTTCGTACATTTCCCTGTGTCTTACCCCGACCTGGAAGAGTATTCGGCTGCATTTCGATGTTCTGACCCAATTTAGATGCAATCGCCCTGGCTATTTCACCCACTCCTATTGACGATCTGCGCCCCTGTGTCCACCCGGTGGGGCAGCCGCCCCACGCGTCAACCCGCGCCGCTTGAAAATTTCAGATTTAGAGGATTCGCGGCCGATTCAGATTTGGACGCGGGATGGGATTCCCACAGAATCGAATCGCCTCAATACGAAGAGAATGGTCCGAACAGCGCCGTGCAAAAAGAAATTCGTCAAGATCTTCGAGGATGCGTTGACGATAGGGTCAACTCAAGAAAACGTGCGGCAGAGGCTTTTCGGCGCAGCGCGCCAGCCGGTCGTTTCGGGCCAAAAGATCAGATCCGCGCGTATTTCCTGAGTACCCGCCAGTCGGCGGGGGTTGTTCCATCCGGGTACGAAAACGCGACCTCTCCCACGTAGAGGTCGCCGCATGAGTCGAAGGCAATGTTGTGGGGACTGAAGTAGCGGCCGGCGCCGTGCGGTTCCTTCATGCCCCACTCGCTCAGAATCTTGCCGTCCAGATCCCGTACTGTGATGCGGGCCGGCGGATTCTCCAGGACCGGCGTCTTTGTTTCGCCCATGAAAATGCCGCCAACCTCGGCCACATACATGTTTTCGTTGGCGTCAATGCACATATCGCAGGGCCACCAGACATCGTCCCACTGGCCGAGGTAACTGCCCTGCGGATCGAAGAGTTGAATGCGTTGATTCTGCCGGTCTGCCACATAGACCGTGCCCTCTCTGTCCACACAGACGTTGTGAGGTGTGACGAACTGCCCGGCGCCGGTCCCTGGTTCGCCCCAGGAATTCAGAAGGTCGCCCTCTGCTGTGAAGTGGTGTACGCGCGCGTTTCCGTAACCATCCGATACGTAAAGTGCGCCGTCAGTGGAGAGCGCGATTCCGGTTGGATAATTGAAAGGCCTTCCGGCGCGCAGCACCTCCTTCTGAACATCCCAAATGTACCCGGTGTCCGCCGGATAGTCTGCGGTTTCTATCGACATGAGGAGTTCGCCTTCGGGCGTGAATTTGTGGACGGCGTGCCCCCAGTCGTCAACACAGTAGATTGAGTCATCCGGGCCAACGATGATGTCATGGGCCCGCTTTATCATCCCCTCGCCCCAAGAGCGCAGGAACCTTCCTTCACGATTAAAGACAATGACAGGATGTTCGCTGCGGCAGAAGACATACACCCTATCCCTCGAGTCCACCGCCACGCCCGGCGCCTCAACGATATTCCAGCCTTCAGGTGCCTCTCCCCAGCCGTCGACCTCTTCATAGACAAATTGGCCGCTGCCCAGTCGCATATTCTCTTCTCCTCTTCTGCTCGGTCGCGGGCCATGCAGGCCCGAATGTGGTGGGATATGCTCTGCTATGTGGCAGGCTGACCTGCCATATCGCCCCCTTGAGCGCACGCCTTTTTATGTGCGAGGCTTGGGCGGAATCTCGTCTCTTTCAGGTTCGAACCACATGCCTGCGATCGGCGGCGGCGCCGGATCCCGGGCGATGCGCATGTCGACAACGCACGGCTTGCCGCACGCCAAGGCATCGCGCAGGGCATCCCCGATTTCAGAATAACGGTTGACCCGCAGCCCTTCCGCCCCGAGGGCGCGGCCCAGCGCCGCATAGTCCGTCACTTCGCAGAATTCCGTGCCGATGACTTTGCCTTCGTAGCTGGCCAGTTGGCCGCCGCGGATAGCGCCCAGCGTTTGGTTGTTGAACACGACCCACACGACAGGAAGCCCCCACTCAACCGCGGTGATCACCTCCTGGCAGACCATCAGAAAACCGCCGTCCCCAGTCACGCATACTGCGGGCAGGTCTGGCCGGGCGAGTTTTCCGCCGATGATGGCGGTGGGCCCGAAGCCCATCGGGGTCCAGCCCCCAGGGTAGAGCAGGCGGCGAGGCGCAAAGATTGGAAAGAACGCGCCAAAATAGTGATTGTGATCGCCCGTATCCAGGGAGAACAGAAGGTCTCTCGGCAGGACGCGCCGCAACTCTTCGACCACCCGCAGGGGCTCCATTCCCGTTTCACCGCTTTCGCCATCAGGGAGTTCCAGGTGGAAGGCGGCTTTGACGCTTGCGGTCAGCGCCTCGTTGTCCCGCCGGCTCTTTGGGGCTTCCTTTTCGGAAAAGGCGGCAAGCGTGTCCTGCAATGTTGCCTTGGCGTCGCCCAGCAGCCCGATTTCCACGGGATATGTTCTTCCAATCTGGTTAGCGTCAATGTCGATCTGGATGAACCGGTTCTGCTCGACAAACGGCATACCCTCCGTCCACCAGCATGTCGAAAGATCGGAAAAGCTGAAGCCGACTGCCAGGACAATATCGGCGTGCTGGCGAATCAGCTCGTGCGCGCTTGGATGTCCCAGCCAGCCCACGTTTCCGACACTGAGCGGATGATCCTCGGGCAGGATACCCTTGGCGGCGTAGGAGGTGGCGACTGGCGCGCCGAGCAACTCCGCCAGCTCCCGGATTTCCGGCCCGGCGCCGGATAGAACGGCGCCGTAGCCGGCCAGGATGACGGGATGTTCAGCCAGGCGCAGGGCATCGGCCGCCTTGGCGATCGCGCCTGCGTCCGCGCGGACGCGGCTTGCGTAACCGAAACGGCCCGGGTCGGGCAGATCTGCATAGTCGTGGAAAGTGGCCTGTAGGTCCCATGGTATTTCGATTGCGACCGGGCCGGGATTGCCGGCCCGCGCAAGGGCGCAGGCCCGGCGAACCACCTCGGGCACGAGGTCAGGGTGCTGAACCTGCCACACTTTCTTGACAACCGGTTGCAGGACCTGCACAAAGCTCTGGTCCGGGGGCCCGTAAAACGGGCTGGTCTCCTGGAGCTGGCCCCGGCCAACCCAGCGGGATATCACCCCGCCAAAAATGGCCGCGACCGGGCTGGATGCGGCTGCGGCTGAAGCAAGGCCCATCACCATGTTGGCCGGGCCTGGGCCGACCGAGGCGCAGCACACGCCGATGTCGCCTGAAATGCGGGCATAGCCGTCGGCAATATGGGCGGCGCCCTGTTCATGGCGCGTCAGCTTGAACTCAATCTGCGAGGAGTCGTATATTGCATCCAGAATATTGGTGTTTCCGTGTCCGGGATGGCCGAAAACATGCCTCACCCCTTCCAACTCCAACGCCTTGACCAAGGCTTCGGCGCAGCGCATTCGAGCCATAGACTTGGACCTCTCCTGGTAATCGGGCGCCCTCACCTTTATGCCAGCGGAATCACAATTGGGTAATTTACATTCTTCACTGCGCAGAACGGGACGCCCACGTGACTACTCTGGAACACCATACGGGTTGCTCATGTATTTCCCGACATGTTGATTCAGTGGCCAACCCTGCCCGCCTGAAACGGCAAAGGAGTCCGACTTGCCCAGCAGCCAGAAGAACATTTCTGCGGCATCATGGCAGTCACGGAACTGCTCGCGAAATGTGGGGTCCGGTAGTTTGTAGTTCGCGCTCGCGATATCAAAATCAGGCTCGCGTATCCAGTCCCGGTGCGGCGACTCTGTGCGCCAGTAGTTATACTTGAGTAGATTGCGCAACCCCGTTCCTGCGGCGGTGGACCGGCGGTGCCAGATCGAATAGACGGTGAGAAAGATCGTTCCTGCCGGCGCGGCCGCACGGTAGGCGCCCCGAATCCCTCCGTAGTGGCCCATCTGTTTGGACAAGGAGAACAGGAAATGGGAGCCTGGCAACAGCTCGGTCGGGCCCAACTCGATCGGACAATCTTCAGGATAGTAAAAGACCTGAAGGTAGTCGAGCGCCGGCCCATGCTTGGAGTTGCCATCGCGATGCCAGTTCTGGGCCGGTGACGGGCACTGGACCCGGTGGTTGCTCATGAGAATTGGCAAGCCGAAATTCTGGCCCAGGAGAGAACGGACCGCCCCCGCCGCCTGTTCATTCAGGATCACATTCTCGACAAACCAGTCCTCTTCCAATATCTCCGTCGGTTCATGTGAAGGGAATCCGCTCAGATAGTCGACGGCGCGGCGATTGATCTCATCAGGAACCACCCCCTCAAATACCATGAAGCCCTGTTTGCAGAATTCAAGTACCTGCGAATCTTTCAGTCCCGGTCGGCAAGAGTGTGTTTTCATAGATTTCAATCTCCTTTGGCCTGTACTGGGAATGGCGGGGTGGCGCACTATTTGGATCTGGCTGCAGGTCAAATGGCGACTCAGCGCTCGTAAATCTCCCCGCGATCGCGTGCGACTCTGGTCCGAGTCAGCCTCTGCAGCGCAGGAGGCATGCGTTCGAATGTTTCGGGCCACACAGGCTGATGGCCTCCTTCACGCGCCAGATTCCACCAAGGCGGATAGTAGGCGATGTTAAGCGCCATTCTGTGCTGGTCTATCGTTGTGTTGGCGCCATTGGCGTGCCAGACGCCACCGTGCCACAGGAAGACCGAGCCGCGCCGACCGGTGATTGGCAGCAGCCGTCGGTCGTCCGCTTTCATGCCCCTCGGGGGTCTGCGGCGCAAGCGGTGACTGGTCGGCATGATGCGGGTGGCCCCGATCTCTTCGGAAAAATCTGAAATCATCCAGATCGAATTGATCATCCATGGCGTGTCGGGCAAGAGCTCGGGAAGATCCTGGGCGGAGTCCGTATGCACGCCCCCTGCCGGCGCGCCAGGCTTGACCCACTTGGAGCAGGCTTCTGCCAGGCGTATGTCCTGCCCAAGGAAATGCCTGACCACTGCCAGAACATCAGGATGGGCTGCGCAGGCCCAACTCGCCTCATCAAGGTTCAGCAGTCCGAACAAGGTCTGGTAAAGATCTTCGTCTGGATCCTGGAAGTATCTGCGGTTCTCAGGGTCTTCATGCAAAGTAAACAGCTGCTCCGCCAATCGGTCTGCCTGTTCTACCGGGATCGCATTTTCCAAAACGCAGTAGCCAAACAGGTCCAGGTGGTCGATGGCCTCATGTACGCTCACGTTCCCCTTCCCCCTCGTCGTAGTGGGTAAGCGGTTCACCGCTCAAGAATGAACTCGCATCCGAGTCCGAATGTCTTTTTCTCATCCAGAAGCAGCGCCAGGTTCGGAAACTGGACAACCCGCCACCCGTCCCGGACCGCCTCCAGCACCGTCTGATACGGCCAGTCCCCGGCGTCGGGAATTTCGTCCGCAATTTCTCCATCCTGCATCAGCAGCATTCCGTGCACCTGGCTGGTCAGGGAGGTGCTCGCCGCTTGCAGGTAAAGGATATCCTGGTTTTTCGCGACCATCCCTTTGGCGGTAGCCAGCGCGTCTTGCAGCGCCTCCACCTTGAGCGTTCCCTTCTGAAAAGCTTCAATACAAGATTCCAACTGTTGCGTGAGTGGCTGTCCTGGCATTGTTAACCTCCGCGGGTATCGGAATAGCAAGACGGCTGTCTATGTTTGCCTTGAACTGTCGACCGTCATGGTACCGAATTACTCTATGCCGTATACGTGTTGCGCGGTCTCTCCCAGAATAAGGGCCTGGTCGCAAGGAGAGAGGAAAGCTGTGTGGAACTTCGCCAACTCTACATACTGGCGATAGGTCGCGTGGACCAGAGTCCCTGGCTGGTCCGTGCCCCACATGATTCTGCCGGCGCCGATGCGCTCGGCCGCCAGCCGCAGATAGCGTTCTACGCTGGGGAATGGGTAGCCTTCCTCATGGACGAAGGCAACCAGCGAAGCGCAATCGAACCAGACGTTGTCCAGCAGACCTAAATCGATCTGCGCCTCCCAAAGTTCCCACTGGTCCGGGTCTGCCTCCGCATCAGGTCTCGGCTGACCAAGATGAGCGATCACGACTCGCAGATGGGGGTGCCTGAGGGCGATGTTGCGCACCGCCTCAGTCTGGTAGGAGCGGCTGCCGATTCCGCCCAGGTCAAGAACCAGAATCAGGCCCCGCTCCTCAAGTTCCTGCCAGAGCCAGGAAAGCTCGGACGCGTCAAGCCGCGCGTGCGGGTGAATGCCGAACAGCCCTGAAGGTACTGAGCATTCCAGCTTCACGGCGCGGAAAGCGGGCGATGCCAGCGTTGACTCGAAGGTCTGAAGGCAGTTGGAGCTCCAAGGGTCAAAGTAGGCGGCCCCGGCAAGTCGGCTCGGGTGACGTTGGAGCGCGTCGTGAACGTATTGGTTGCACTCTCCATATAGCGGCCCTTGCAGCAGGACCGCTCTATCTACCCCGGCCCAATTCAGAGTGGCCAGGAGTTGCCCCGGGGAATAGGCGAGCCCCTCCCCCAAAGGCGGCGTTATCTGAACCTCATTCTCCCCGACCATTGCCTTCCCAAAACTCAGGCCTCTCGTGGGGCCGGCCGCGTTCAGGCCATGGATTCGCGGGAATATATGGCAGTGTGCGTCAACGATCATTGCAAAATCTCAGAAAACCACACTTGACCAGCTGAATGCGCGGACCCGGGGAAACAGTTCAAGCCGCCGTATCGAGAGAACGCCGACCCGCCGGCGAAAGCAGCACGATTCTGCCAAGATTTTCGCCTGATCGCAGGACCGCCAGTGCCTCATTGGCGTTTTCCATCGGAAAGGTCTGCGTGACGATAGAGCGGATCTTCCCTGACGCCATCAGACCAGCGATCTGAATCAAGTCCCGCTTTCGCCCCGCCCGCGTGCCGAGGATTTCCAGTTCGTTCTGGGCCAGGTATTTGCCTTCAACGTTGAAGTGATCGGGTGTGTAGCCGACGATGACCATTCTCCCGCCATGCCGCAAAGAGTCGATCCCCGCGGCCATCGTGGCCGTCTGGCCGACGATATCGATGACACAGTCAACGCCAATTCCTCCGGTCAGGTCCCGAACAGCATCCGGCAGCGCAACGTCGTCCGGGTCAAGAAGCGTATCCGCGCCAATCTGACGTGCCCACTCCCTCTTTGATGGGGAAAGCTCAACGGCAAGGACGCGCGCCCCGGTCGCCTTGGCCAACTGAACCGCCATCGAGCCAACGCCCCCTACGCCAACGATCAGCACAGTCTCGCCCAAACGCAGACGCGCCCGCTCAATGGCGTGGAATGCGGTCATTCCGGCATCGCAACAGACCGCGCCGTCAGGCCAGGAGACCTCGTCCGGCAAGCGCACGAGCTGGCGGCCTGGGACCGCGACATATTCGGCATAGCCGCCATTGCGGTCCTTGGCGCCCAACACGCCGCCCATGTTTACACAGATCTGCTCTCTGTTGTTGAGGCAAGCAAAACACTCACCGCAGGTCGTGAAATTGTAGACGATGACCCGGTCTCCTTCCTCAAAACCGGTCACCCTGTACCCTGCTTCGGTGACGACGCCCGCAACTTCATGGCCCATGATGAATGGCAATTCAGGTGTGTAACCGAAACCGTCAAGGAGCTTGAGGTCGGTGCCGTCGATCCCGCATGCCATCACCTTCACCAGCGCCTCGTCTGGCTCAGGGCTTGGTGTCGTCACCCCCTGCCATTCCAACGGCTGATTGAATGCACGCAATACGGCCGCTTTCAATGAGGTACCTCCTGACCGCTTGCCAGCGACAAGACAGGGCCGCATCGGGTCGGTGGAATTCCGCCCTAGACGGCATCGAGAATCGCGTCTACGAAGGCTTTGCCGTCTTCCAAAACCTGCAAAGGATTGTCCGGGTAGCCCCACGCCATTGCTTCGTACTCGATTGAAATATAACCGGAAAAGCCGCTTCTGACCATCGCTGAGATCAGGCCCGTAAAGTCGATCTCTCCTTCGCCCAGCGGAGGGAAGCCGAAGTTTTCGTTGTCGCCGCGCGCGTCCTTGGCGTGCATATGCTTTACCCGGTCACCCAAGGCCTGGTACGCCTCCAGCACATGATCGCCGCGGACATGGTAGTGCGCCGGATCAAAGATGACGCCCAGGCCCTCGAGCCCGGGGGTTGCCAGCAGCCGCTGCAAACGGGGCAAGTTGTGTACCAGCGAACCATAGGGGCTGGCCGCTTCGATCAAGAGCATTACGCCGAGACGGTCGGCCTCCGCGGCCAGGTCCTGCATCGCTTCCAGGCACCACTCCCAATAGGTGCTTTCCCACCCGTAAAACAGTTTTACGCCGCAGCCGCTAATCACGTAGGGAACTTCCATGTCAGAGGCAAGTTGCAGCGCGCCGCGTATGAACTCGGTATTCTGCCTTCGTACGGCAGGTTCGCCGTGAATCACGTTGGTGTGGGCGTTCAGCGCGCCGATGGCGATTCCCGCGGATCGGGCATAGTTTCGAACTGCTTGTCGTCTGGCGGCGTCCGCGCCGGAATCCATGTGTGGTTTGGGAGGCGGGATGAATGGGGGCGCCAGCTCCAAGCTGATGTCGATCGCCTGGTATCCTTGCTTGGCGAGGATATCGATCGACTCTTCTACGGTATAGGTGTGTAACAAGCCGGAATTGCAGCTCAGACCCTTCATGTCTCCTCCAACTCCTGACTGTCCAGTGGATTAATTGGTAGGCGGCAGTCCAACGATCTCCCTTGCCTCGGCGGGGCTGGCAATCTCTCTGCCAATCTCGCGGGCGAGACGAACCGCCTTTTCAACCAGCTCCGCGTTTGTTCTGGCGTACACGCCGTCCTCGATGAACGGAGAGTCTTCCATGCCAATTCGTACGTGGCCGCCGATCGCGATCGTATGGGCCACCATCGACCAGTAATTTGGGGGGTCCATGCAACTCATGCTGAAGTTGGCCCGCGGCGGCAGGTTGTCAACCATGTACTGCAGGGCCTTCGCGTTAGGTGGCGTCCAGCCTTGACCAGCCCAGCCGAAAAACAGCGTCAGCCACAGCGGCTCCGGCAGCAGGTCCTTCTCAATCTCGCGTACGCCTTCCTCCGTCCAGAAGTCGCCGCCGCGAATCTTCCCGATCGCCCAATAGGCCCCCGTATTGAAGCACTCTATCTCCTGCTTTACTCCATGTTCCTTCGCCAGACTTGAGTACAGTCTCAACTCAGGAATAGGATGAATCGAGTAGATCGGAACGGGCGGGTGATCAGGGTCGGGCTGGAAATACTCGTCGTGCGAGTTGAAGTTGATCGAACTCATATCCGGCCTGAGTTGCCGCCACAGCTCCAGTTTTTGCTCGAGACGCATGCTGGCCAGCCCAAACTGTACGATCGGCTCCCCGGCGGCGCGTACCCGCTCAGTAATATCGCGCCAACCGTCAATGTTGGGAATCGACAGTTGCTTGCCGTCGGGCTGGATGACAGGGTCCGACTTGTACTGGCCATGCGTATGGACGATGGTGGCGCCGGCGTTCATGGCGCGAATATACTCTTCCGCGACCCCTTTGGTATCGTCGCAGTGCGTCAAGTACGGGTTGCGTGGATAGGAACCCGCTGAATCGGTGGTCACGGTAATGACGAGCTTTTCCATGATAGTCCTCTCATTGAGTCAAACGCGGATTTGATGCCTGCGCTCAGGAACCGGATGGACTGGCGCTGTCGATTCCCTGTAACTGCAACTGGTCGGCAAAGTGACAGGCAACGTGATGACCAGGCGAAAGTTCAGTGAGGGCGGGAACGTCGGTCTGGCAGATCTCTTCCATGTATCGGCAACGGGGATGGAAGACGCAGCCGGGAGGGGCGTTCGCCGGGTCTGCCGGCTCGCCCTCCAGGCTCAGGCGCTGCATGGCATGGTGTGGATAGGGGCGAGGCACCGCCGAGAGAAGCGTCTCGCTGTAAGGGTGCTTGGGATTGCGCAACAACTCCTCAGATTCAGCCACCTCAACCAGCTTGCCGACGTACATGACGGCAATCCTGTTGCTTACCTGTCGGACAACGCTCATGTCGTGGGCGACGAAAAGGTATGTCAGGTCCAATTCAGACTGCAAATCCTGCAGCAAGTTGACAACCTGAGACTGCACCGACACGTCGAGCGCCGAAACAGGCTCATCGCAGACAACCAGCTTGGGGCGCTGGACCAGGGCGCGCGCAATGCCGATGCGCTGCCGCTGCCCGCCGCTGAAACTGTGCGGATAGCGGGGCAGATGTTCAACTCTCAACCCGACCGCGTTCACCATTTCCGCGACTCTATCCTCCAGCTCCTGCCCGCGGGCAATACCATGGGCCAGAAGCGGTTCCCCTACCAGTTCCAGTACGGTCATGCGAGGATTCAACGACGAAAATGGATCCTGGAAGATCATCTGCATGTTGCGCCGGAAGGCTTTCAGCTCCTGTCGTTCCAGGCGGTTCAGGTTCACTTCCTCATCGTCGATATGGAAGATGATCTCGCCGCCGGTTGGCCGGTATACGCGCACGATGCAACGTCCGGTCGTCGTCTTGCCGCAACCGCTTTCGCCGACCAGTCCAAGCGTTTCTCCTCTCTTGATCGAAAGACTCACGCCGTCGACCGCTTTGACGTAGCCGGTCGTTCGTTTCATCAGACCTTTCTGAATGGGGAAATACATCTTCAGGTCGTTGACTTCCAGCAGAAGTTCATTCTCAACGGCCATCGGCGACCTCGGTCAACTCGTCCTCGAATTCTGAAAACAGGAAGCAACGTACCCGATGCCCCGGACCTGTTTCGTCCAGGCCTGGCATGGCGCGGTCACAGGTTCCGGGCATAAAGCTGGGGCAGCGGTCGCTGAAGGCGCAGCCGCGAGGTATTTCGTAGGGATCGGGTACGACACCCTCAATCGCTCGCAGCCTGGGCAGCTTCTCTTCATCGATGTGAGGTATTGAATTCAGCAGGCCCTGCGTGTAAGGATGCTGGGGGTTGTCAAACAGTTCGTTTACGTCCGACTGCTCGACGATGCGCCCCAGATACATGACCGCCACCTCGTCGGCGACCTCGGCGATCACGCCCAGATTATGGGTGATGAACATGACGGCCATACCGAACTCTTCCTGCAAGGCAGTCAGCAACTCCAGAATCTGTGCCTGGATCGTGACGTCCAGGGCCGTCGTCGGTTCGTCGGCAATCAGGAGCCGCGGGGAACAGGAGAGCGCCATCGCGATCATCGCCCGTTGCCTCATGCCCCCGCTCAACTGGTGGGGGTAGGCGTCAACAATCTGTTCGGCGCGTGGAATGCCGACTCGGCGAAGGTTTTCAATCGCCAGCTCGCGCGCGTCTGAAGCGGCCACGTCGCTCTGATGGAGCAGAATGCTTTCCATGATCTGGTTGCCGATCGTGTGCATCGGCCCGAACGAAGTCATCGGCTCCTGGAAGACCATGCTGATTTCAGCCCCCCGGATGGAACGAATCTCCGCCCCGCGGGGATCCAACCGGGCCAGGTCAACCGGTTCCTGGTCAGAACTGTCGTCTCCTCTGTGCAATAGAATCCGGCCATTTACAATGTTGCCGGGGGGCGACGGCACCAGGCGCAAAATCGAGTTGGCCGTTACAGATTTGCCGCAACCGCTCTCGCCGATAATCCCCAAAGTCCGGCCCCGCCTGATCTCAAAAGAGACGCCGTCAACCGCCCGCACGATACCTTCCTGCAGGTGGAAGTGAGTCATCAGATCTCTTATTTCAAGCAGCGTGTCGTGGGCCATACTTTCTCAACTGAATCTGAAGAGATCTTGCCTCGACGTCACCCTCTTTACGTGATCGAATAGGGGTCTGCCGCATCCCTCAGACCATCACCAAGGAAATTGAACATGAGGACGGTCACGATGACAAACAGGGCCGGGATCAGAAGCCAGGGGTGGAGCGCGACGTTGGCGATCATCTGGGAGTCCTGCAGGAGCGTTCCCCAGCTGACTGCTGGCGGCTGGATGCCCAACCCGATAAAGCTCAGGCTTGTTTCGCCGATGATCATGCCGGGAACCGACAGGGTGATGGCGACAATAATATAGCTCGCAAATAGCGGGAGAAGATGCTTCGTGATAATGCGCCACTCACTTACCCCGGAGACGCGGGCGGCAATCGTGAAGTCCTCTTCTCTCAGCGAAAGCAGCCGGCCGCGCACCGTCCGGGCCAAACCGGCCCAGCCGACAATCGAAAGGACCACGGTGATCGCGAAGTAAGTTTGTATCGAATCCCAGTCACGGGGAACGGCCGCAGCCAGCGCCATCCAAAGGGGGAGCTGAGGAATTGACACGAGCAAGTCGATCAGCCGCTGGATGACCTCATCGACGATGCCGCCGAAATAGCCGGAGACGCCCCCGATAATCAGGCCAAAGACGAAGCTCAGAAAGACGCCGACCAGGCCAATCGTCAGCGAGATGCGGGTTCCATGGATGACTCGGGAGAAGAGGTCCCGGCCAAGGCGGTCGGTCCCGAAGAGAAAGATCTGGCCCTCCTCATCCACTCCGAACAGGTGGAGATCAGTTTCGATCAAGCCCCACAACTCGTAACTATCGCCGCGCACAAACAGGCGGACCGGGTATCGCTCCTCCTTCACTTCCTCGAAGACCCGGTTGTAACTCTCGTCTCGGCCGCCTTCCAGTCCATATACAAAGGGGCCGACGAACTGGCCTTCATGAAAGAGATGGATTCTGGCAGGCGGGGCATAGACAAATCCCTTAAAGTCCCGGCTGGTTTCGTAAGGGGCGAGGAACTCTGCCAGCGCCGCCACAAGGTAGAGAATGGCCAGCATGACCATCGAAGCCTGCGCCAATCTGTGCCTCTTGAACCTGCGCCAGATCAGCTGCGACTGTGACGCGGTGTAGAGGTCCTGCTTTTCCCGGCTGGGCAGGTCTTCCCGCGGCGCGCCGCCCTCAATCGGACCGGTTTCAGGCCGGACAGGCTCGTTCATCAGGCCACCCCTTCGTAGCGAATGCGGGGATCCAGCCACACGAGCAGAATATCGGAGACCAGCGTGCCGATGACGGTCAGGACGCTCAGGATGAATACGATGCTGCCGGCCAAAAACATGTCCTGGTTCAAGAGTGCCTGCAACAGGACCGGACCGGTCGTGGGGATGTTCAGAACCATCGAGACCAGCACTTCGCCCGAAATGATGCCAGGCAGCATCCATCCGATGGTGCTGAACACAGGGTTCATCGAGGTCCGCACCGGGTACTTCACCAGCAGGCGGGTCTCGGTCAGCCCTTTCGACCGCGCCGTGATCACATACTGCTTGTTCAGCTCATCCAGCATCATGCCCCGCATCGTTCGCATCATTCCCGCAGTGTTTGCCATGCCGATGATGACGATGGGGATCCAGATGTGCTGCAGCATATTCACGAACTTGGCAAAACTCCAGGGCGCGGCTTCGAACTCTTGGGAAAAGAGACCGATAGCGGAGATCCCGAACTGGACAAACGCGATCCAAAGGAAGATCAGCGCCAGCAGAAAACCGGGCGTCGCGACGCCGATGAACGAAACGAATGTCCAGAAATAGTCGATCAGGGAGTATTGGTGGGTCGCCGAATAGACGCCAATCGGCACCGCCGTGATCCAAACGAAAATCGCGGTGAGGACAGACACCAGCGCGGTCAAGGGGACGCGCGCCGCAAGAATCTCACTGACTGATTTCACATAGGTAAAGGATGTGCCGAAGTTTCCCTTGAACAGGATGTTGGAAATCCAAAGCCAGTACTGCTCGGGCAAAGACTTGTCCAACCCGTACAGCTGGCGCAAGGCTTCCACCTGCTCTTCGGAGACCTGCGTGCCCGCGGATCGCAACCGCAGGACCTCCATGTTGAGAATATCGCCGGGCGGCAACTGGATGAGGGCAAAGGAGATAATGGAGATCAGCAGAAGCAGCGGGATCAAGAGCAGCAGCCGTCTGCCAATGTACTGAGTCAGCATTGACGCCGATTCCTGTCAAAACCTGTTGGGGAGCAGGAACGCGCGGCCTGGAACGCGCAAGGCCGGCGCTCTGGTTGTAACACGGGGAGCGGGCCGCGCCCGCCCCCCGTCGACCCGGAACCTGACTTAGCGTCGGGTCTCATCCTGCCAGTAGTAAAACTCTGCCTCATTGGCAGACTGAATTTGGAATCCCAGCTTGGCCACGTTACCGAGACCATCATTGACGATCAGAGGATTCTTCAGCGGGTCTGCTGCGGAGATCCAGAAATGGTTGTCACGGAAGATGGCGATCATCTCGCCCCAGATGCGCGCGTGGTCGGCCGCATTGGAGGTGGCGAAGAGTTCGGTCTGCAAAGTTCGCAGGTCCTTATAGGCCTGCGGCGGCTCGACGCCTACGATCAGGGGATCAGTCTCATCAGGGTTCTCAGCCACTTCCTTGCCGCCTGCCAGGTTCCAGTCGTACCATGCCATCCAGAGCGGGGCATAGTGGCGCTGCCAGGCCTGGCCGATGTAGTCGCCGGACTCATGCCATGGCCAGCGCGGGTAGTGCGCCCACCAGACCATCGCCTGCGTCTCATTTGCTGCGGCTTGGGTCAGGAACAGGTTCTGCTCCAGCTGCTTGACAGTTGTGCAGATTCCGATGTCGTTCCAGTTCTTCGCTGCGATTTCAGCCGTCGGCAGTGATTCGCCTGTGAACGGCGTGAAGTTGAACTGGATTTCGATCGGCAGACCGCTCGGTGTTAGACGGCAACCGTCGTCGTTGCGCTGGTCCAGGCCCAAGGAATCGAGAATGGCCTCTGCCTGGGCAACGTCTGTCGTCGGGTCCATCGTTTGTGGGAGTTCGGCCAGGTCGGAATAGACTGCGTCGATGATCGTTTCTCGATCTACGGCGAAGGAGAGCGCCTTGCGAAATTCAACGTCGTTGATGACCTCCTGCCAGGCCTCATCGGCGTACGTCATATTCAGGTAGATTTCGCCAAGGGAAGCATGCATGTCGAGAATGACAACCTCGTACCCTTGTTCCTCAGCGTTCTGAATGTAGAGCGCCATATCAGCGGCGTTGACGCCGCGGCGGGCCATGTCAACCTCGCCGGCGATAATCTTGAGCGTTGCCGCATTGACATCTGGAACGATGGAAATCTCGAGGCGGTCGATGTAGGGAAGCTGCTGTCCCCACTCATCCACCTTGAAATAGTAGGGGTTGCGCTCCATCACAGCCAGGGTCTCGCCCATCTCCGTCAGGACGTACGGGCCAAGAGAGGGCAAGCCCGTTTCATGCTGCCGATTTGTACTGCCGTAAATGCCGAACAACCGGTTCCACTCACCGGCCTCAAATCCGTGCTGGTCGAGCAATGCGGCCAGCTCATCCGGATCAGCGAAATCCCCGTGAATCTTCTTCAGATAGTCGCTATCGATGAATCGGTGGGGGCCGCTGCCGTACGTGAACAAACCGGGCCATCCGCCGTACGGCTGGTCAAATGAGATCTTGAAAGTATAGCGATCAATTACTTCCAACGTACCGACGTTTCCTGATGGAGAGTTGCCCGAACGCCACGTCGTGCCAATCACCGGCGTAAGCGTCTCGTTGTGCAGAATGTGGTCCCAGAAAAACTGGACGTCTTCCGTATCAAAGTCGGCGCCGTTTGAGAACTTCATCCCCTTCCGCATATGGAAGGTGAACTCCTGATCGTCGTCACTGATCTCCAGGTCGAAAATGTTGCCGGTCATCGTCGCGAAGTCGTGCGCGATGTCCTCAGTTTCCACCCAGGGCTCGTTGGAGATCCAGCCGGCGTCGTGACCGATCGAACCGGCGTCAAAGTCAACCAATCTCAAGACGCCACCGTACTCACCGCGTTCCATCACGGCCTGCCATTCAGGAATGCGGTTGTTTCCCACCGCCGGATTGACGGGGAGCCGCTCATCAACCGGGGGCAATTCGCCCGCCTCGACCATTGCTGCCAGCATCGGGGCTTCACAGAAACTCATCCCCGCGGCCTGGGCCTCGAGGCAACTCTCATAGGTGGAGGAAGGCATCGCCTCTTCAGACGTGTCCGCGGCTGCGGGGACGTCGGCGGCGGCTTCCTCGGCATCCGGCTGCCCCGCGCAAGCAGAAAGCAAGGCGACTGCGGCGATCGCGACGAGCAGATAAGTAAGCGTTTTCCTCATCGTTTCACTCCTTTGGTCTCGTTCTGTGGAAGGGAAACTGACATTTCCTGCCTTTCAGTTTGGATTGGAATCGTCCTCCTTCGATTGGGAGTTGACCGGCGGCGAGAATCCAAGCCAAGCCTACCCTCGCCCCTGCCCAGTCACGTGAAAATGGGCGGCTGGCAGATTGCCGAGTGAATATTACGCGCAACTTGTGTACAATGCAAACATCTTAAATCCATCAGGCCAGACTGTCAACCTCCAGAAAAATGGGACATGTCAAAAAGAGGGCAAGCGAATCTTTCCTCCTGAAACTTTGGCTCTGGTCTGCCAAAGACCGGCTTTCCAGCCCTCGAGGCTTGCCCCGCAACTGAGACAGATCAGTCGGCTTACGCACGTGGCGCGAAGGAGCCGATGCGCACGTTCGCACTGGCGCCGAACCTGTGGTGAACTGAAATCCGTGGTATAGTTGCTGCGGAATGATGAAGGTAAGTGTGTGGAAGGGAGACCTGCGTGCCAGTTCTGGTTACGATCATCCTCTTTGCCTGCGCGATTGGAATCGCGCTCGCCCTCATCGCCCTCTCCATCCAGAGGGTCAGCGCCCGCGTGATTGAATCGTATAAGGAAAGGTTGGATGACGCCAACACGATCATGAATCAGGGCTCTCCGCCTGATTCATGGGTCGAACCGTTTCGGGCGCAAATTCGGGGCGCCGACTCCGGGGATAGCTCTTCCGCAGGAAACGCGATGTTTGCCTTCAGGAGAAACCGGGAGGCATCAGCCGAGCAGATTGGGGAACGGGCCCGCAAGCAGTGCCTGAAAAGGCTCAAGGCCCTGACGTCATTTATGGAAAAAGGAAATTTCTATGACGAGGAGCGAACCAAAAAAACAGTTGTAAGGACGCTCCGCGAGGAACATGACAGATGGGCTTCCTGCCACTGGTCGGAATTCCTGGATAGCAAGGTTGGGGACAGCGCTGAGAAGTCGGATATCGCTTAGGTCGGGCCGGTTGGTGAGAGGGAAGAACCGCCGCTTCAGGCCGCCGTGATCTCTACGGCAACAGCGTCCTTGGTTTCCGTTTCAATTTCGGCTCGAAGCCACGCGGACCCGTCCGATTCTACGCTCCCGGCCGGCTTGCCATCCACCCGCACATTGTATCGCCCCGGCTTCAGCCCGCGCAGGCTCAACTCTGTTTGGTGATGGTCGCCACTCCTGTTCTCCAACTGAAACGCGATCCTTCCGGGGGCGTCCGCCGACTCTGCCCACTCGCGGTGACCGTACTCCACCGTGATAGGTTGCCCCTCGGCAAAGCCGTCGCGATCAAGCAGGAAGTGGAGGCGCCCGCTATGTCCGACAAGGTGAAGCCTCTGGCGGAGGCCGTCCTGCGGCAGGACTTCAAAGCCTCTGTCCATCATCTTGAGTTGGCCTCCATAGGCAAACCAGCCGAAGATCGGGTCGTCGGCGACAATCGTAGCTGCTGTGCGCAGCGCGGCCCCGTATCCCAATTCGATTTCGCCGTCATACGGCCAGCTCCCCCTCCCGTTGTCCTGCCGAATCCACATGCCGCTGTACTTTTCAGGGGTGATTGCCCAGCCTGACGCGCCGTCGTTTTCTTCGCCAGGGTACCAGAACCCGAAGTCGGACTCCTCTGTCCCGGTATTCATCAAGCACCAGGAACTCAGAAACGAGGCATAGCCCAATCTGAGGTATGGGAAGGGATCGTCCGCAAAATACAGCGCGAAGTCGACGATGGCCCAGCCACCCAGCTGCGACATATAACTCAGGCCGTAGCGAGTCGAGTCGCCGCCGCGATTGTCGCCGCCCAACAGCGTGTAGGACGGCTCCAGCCACCCCCGCAGCGCGATATTGGCATCGAGTTGCTTGCACAGAAACGCTTCGAAATCTGCCCTGCGCACCTCCGGATGCTCGTACCATCGGTCGTTGTATTTGTCGTGCCACAGCCGCGTATCCGGCTCTACCTGCCTAGTCAGACCATACTTGGCCACGGCATGGGAGGTCTCGAAGGCGGTGGTGTCAAAGGGGTATTCGGAGTCGAACGGATAAGGGTCGTCGTACACGAAGTACTTGACCTTCTTTTCCCATTCGCCGCGCAGCCAACTGGCGCGCTCCTGCCATCCTTCCGCTTCCAGGGCGTCGATCAGGTCGACAATGAGCATCTCATTGTACAAACCCAGCCGGTAGGCCCAGTATCCCCGGGCCCCGTGGGGAAGATCGTCGAGACCTGCCAGTAGGAAATGGGCCTCTGCCGTCCCAAACGCCCTTTCGAGGTAGCCTTCGCCGTCCAGGTATCTCGTGGAACCGGGGTAGAGCCTGGCGATCTGGTACATGTGAAAATAGAGCATGATGATGTGGGGATAGTCGTAGCTGCGCCAGAAGTGTTCCAACCCTTCCCCATTTGAGCCAAAACCGTGCTCACTGTGCCTGTTCTCGTACCAGTTGGGAACGCCGTATATGAAGTATGGGTACGGCGCCTCCTCATCAGTGCGCTGCAGGCCGCCCCAGACGAACTTCTCGATATAGTATTCGACGGCTTCGATTTCGCGCTGAACGGGAAAATGCACGTTCTTGGCCGCGATAAACGGCACCTTCGGCAATGCAGTGTCGTCGCACGTCAAGGTATATCCATACCAGCCGTCGAAGCCGCCGGTGTTCTCCGGCCCGCGCAGAACGGCCTCGCGCATATCCCATACCGAGAACAGGCCTTCGTACCATTTCCCGGTATCCCGGTGCTGTTGCTTATCCACCAGGAAGGCGGTTCGCTTCTTGATCAGGGTCTCCAGCGGTTCGGTGACGAAGAACTCAAGATTCATGTAGCCGCCGTCTCTGAACCGCACTGTCAAGAGGTTTTCGCCCAGCCGCTCAAATTGGACCCGGTAACTTCGTGTATCCTCTTTCGGTTCGCCCACAAACTCCACGACGGTCTGTTCAGGAAACTCCGCCGAAATTTCGTAGCCCCTGTGCCGCGTGCGTAGCGAGAATGTGGCGCTCAGACCGACCGGCACCGTCATGCCCGGGACGACATGAACGTCGAACAGGCCGTGTTGGTAGAGCGCATCGCGTACGCCGTCGTAGTCATCTGCCCACGTCAGGCGGAACCCATAACGGACGCGATCGCCTTCAGACCCTCTGGGACTGAGGGTGATGCTGGTATGGGGCTGCCGCCACCTGCCGCGCGTTTCGTTGGCTCCGCTCACGGCGGAGTGGATATAGACGCGGTAGGGGACGCTGGTTGTCGAGGGGTGCGGATCGATCTCCTCGTAGTATTCCAGTTTCGTACCAGCAAGCGGCGCCATCACCAGGTATGGACCGACGCCGTTGGGGCGCTGCCAGAAGAGGAAGGAGCCGTGTCCGGAGATGAAGCTGTGACGGGCAACCACCTGCGTGTAGTTTGCCAGGTTGTCGCGCACGAACCACTTGTTGAAGGGCAACGGCAAGCCAATGTCGCCGATTTCCAGGGGATGCTCGGTCTCGTTGCGGAGTTCCAAAGTCCATTTGACGTCGCGGCCTTCCAAACTGAACTCTTCTGTCAGCCCAACGCCGCGTAGACCGTGCAGCAACTGGGCATTGCCGCTGTAAACGAAGGCGCGCGACCCGCTGCCGCGCTCTTCAACCGTTCGAATGTCCCCAGAGGCAAAGGTACTCGCTGATCGCCATTCACCGTTTCTGCTGCGAGTCCCAACCAGAACCTCACCGAGCGTTTCTCCGGGCGTAATGTACTCGGTGTCGTAGGCATCATCTTTCAGCTTCAGACTGCTGATGCCGCCGCGGTTGTATTCCAACAGAAACGTTCGTTCAGTCTGTCCTGAATCAAATGACATTGATTTGTGCCTCGGACCGGTTCCCTATCCTGTCCAACGGAAGTGTGGATCGGAGGATGTCCTTTAGGGGCGGCGCCAGTAAACGGCGCGACGGCTGTGCCATCACCGTTCCGCTATATTGATCGGAGCGGGCAAAGGTGCATCTACCTACTCACTCCTTTCCCCAGGGCGATTGCATCTAAATTGGGTCAGAACATCGAAATGCAGCCGAATACTCTTCCAGGTCGGGGTAAGACACAGGGAAATGTACGAAAGATGGCACGTAGACGGAGAATTTAACTTATCTCGCCGACTGAGGGC
>JAJDZJ010000095.1 GCA_022824685.1 Caldilineaceae bacterium | reverse complement strand
TCTCGCCGACTGAGGGCCTGATCCGCGGCGTCTTCCCGTCGATATTCAGTAAGCGCAGGGTGATTTCCACTTATTCTCGCTTTCTTCTGGCCACAATTTC
The DNA here is from genome assembly GCA_022824685.1 of Caldilineaceae bacterium. GTDB lineage: Bacteria > Chloroflexota > Anaerolineae > Caldilineales > Caldilineaceae > Bin5. The sequence goes on along the minus strand of JAJDZJ010000095.1, from coordinate 5,984 downwards.
AACTGAATCGGCCTACAGATTTAGATGCGATTGCCCTGCCTCCCCGCCCCGACACCCACTGACCACTGCAGTTTCAGTTCCAGTTTCAGTATTCCTGTTTCTCTGGTATTATAGTCTCCAAATACCAGATACTCAACCTCCGCGCCCATTCCGTCTCGCGTCACTGTAGACGCGTCGCCCTTGGGTGACGCACCCGCAACAGTCACTCTTACTTCGATCCACTTTACCCACTACCACGCGAAGTCAATCTGAGCTGCATCACCGTTGATGGACAGCCTGCGTAAACTGTCAACTGCCCGTCAACCTTTTTACCAAATATGCTATCGGAGCAAAAGGAAGCTGCCGGCCCGGCCGTTGGGGCAGAAGATCATACAGACCATTCCCCGCGCGATGACAGCGCGCAGACGCCGCTCGACGCCGCTTGGGAATCGCCGTCGGCTACGCGCGCGCACTCGACCCCCAGTCAAATCGGCCGCTATCTCCTCGGTAAACGTCTGGGAAGAGGCGGCGCCGCCAGCGTCTATCAGGCCTACGATCAGATACAGGAACGCCTGGTAGCGCTCAAAATTCTGTCCTCCAGCGCCGACACTGACCTGCTCCAGCGGTTCCGACAGGAGGCACGCACCGTTGCCAAACTTCGTCATCCCCATATCGTGCAGGCCCTGCAAGTGGGGGATGTTGCCAGCGAGGGTACCGCCTATATCGCTATGGAGCTGGTGCAGGGCGATAGCTTGGCACAGCTTCTCGAACGCCGCGGCCGCCTGAGCGTGGCCGAGAGCTGCAATCTGCTCGCCCCAATCGCACGGGCCCTAGACTACGCTCACCAACATGGTATTGTCCACCGCGACGTTAAACCCAGCAACATCCTCTTGCGACCCGTTGATCCCGAAATGTTCAGCGCCTCCCCCCCAGATGCCGCCGCCTCCGCACTCAACGAAGCTGAACAAATCCTGACCGGCAGACCCGTCAACGACGAAGACGCTAACCCGGGAGCCCATCGAGATTTGCCCGTTGCGCCCCTACTCTCGGACTTCGGCATCGCCCGCGCCCTGGATATGCCGGAACTCACCAATGTCGGCCGAACGATCGGCACACCTGCCTACATGGCGCCCGAACAATGCGCCAGCAGCCGCGAAGTTACCGGTCAATCCGATATCTACTCCCTGGGAGCCGTCCTCTTTCGATGCCTCTTTGGCCGGCCCCCCTACACCGGCACGACCACCCAGATCCTCCATGCCCATGTGTATGCCTCCCTCGCGCTGCCGGACGACATGCTGGCCTCTCTCCCCCGGGAGCTGGTCGACGTCCTGCGGCGGAGCCTGGCCAAAAACGCCGGTGATCGCTACACAACCGCCCGCGAGATGGCAGATGACCTGACAGCAATCGCGGGCCGCGTCCTGTCTCTGGAAGACGGTCTCGCCGAACAGACTTCGACGCTCACCCTGGTCTCGCTTCCGTCGGTCGTTCTGCCGTCCCCAAACTCGCAGTCGGCCGAAACAGTGATCGTTCCGGGCGCAGATAGCAGAACGGATCTCCCGCCGCAGGACGTTCCCCCCGCGCAGCCCAGCCAACCAAAGGCCCAAGACCCGCCGCCCAGCCTGTCCTCAGGTCCCGGCGCCCGCAATATCGCCATCGTCCTTGGCAGTCTCCTCGCCCTCGCGCTCCTGCTGCTTTCCCCTTCGGTAAGAAACGCATTGCCAGGCAACGCATTGCCCGCAACACCTCAATCTCTCACCACCGACCCCGCGCCGGCGCCTTCAATGAAGGTCGCTGCCCCACGAACGCTAAACGAAGACGCGCCGGACTTGGCCCCCGCTCCGGATTCATCGTCCCTTGAATCGCAGCAACCGGAACCCGATGCCGCAACCCAACCGCCTTACCCAGCCTCTGCGGACGCGCCTTCAGCCTGTCAATACCAGACCGCCGAGGAGTTCGCAAACTATTTTGACGGCAATGAAGAGGCCGCGCAGCAGCTTGGCTGCGCTAAAGGCGTACCAGTCAATCTCTCCTTTGAACTCCAGAAGTTCCAGACCGGCATGGCGCTCGGCCGTCTCGACAGGCCAACGGTCTACATTCGCTATTCCAGCAACAGTGAGTGGGAACAGCGTGAACATGACTGGCGAGAGGGCATGCCAGAAGCAGTTGCATCGCCGGACCTTAAAGCGCCTGACACAGATCTCTTCCAACCCGTTCGCGGAATAGGGCAAGTCTGGGCAGAAAACCTCTTCGTAAGGCAGGCATTGGGGTGGGCGGTTGACCTACCTCATGAAACATCCGGCGTTCTGCAATCGTTTGAAGGGGGGTTGCTCGTTTATAATAGTGAATCACAGGAATCACACATCTTTCTGAAGTCGCAGTTGCGGCTCTAACTATCCAAAACGGAGGAGTATGATGCAAATCTTGACAACGAACCATGCCAGATGGTTGGGCCGACACATCAAGCGATTGAGCCGTTTCTCGACGGCGCAATCATCTTACATGGTCGTACTAATCGTCCTGGTCGCGGCGTTGGCGCTGGCAGGCTGCAATCGCAGAGAACAGGCCGAGCCAACAGCAACGTCTGTGCCGCCAACCGATACGCCGGTCCCGCCGACGGATACCCCGACACCTGTCCCGCCAACCGACACGCCCACGCCCGTCCCCCCAACCGACACGCCGGAACCGGAACCGACCGACACACCGGTGCCTGAACCCACCGCTACGCCTGCGCCCGAACCTAAAGTAAGCATCCCCAACGGCTGGTCCAAAGTAGAAAATGACCGCCTTGGCTACTCCTTTGCTGTCCCGCGCGGCTGGTCGGTCTTTGATCTGCAGAGCGGTCAACTGAGCCAGATCATGCGCTTTGTAAGCCCTGCGGCTGCGCAGCAAGTTGATGAAGCGCTCACCGGCCCAGGTGGCGAATACGCGGGCCACCTCGGCGTCCAACTGGCTATCTTCTCCAACCCGCCTATCGCTGCCTTGGCTGGCGTAGGTATCTTCCCCGATCTTGACGACGACATCTCGTCCGAAAGTCTGGTGGAATGGCTGGAGAAACAGCTCGAAAGTCTCCCCTTGCCAGTCCCGGTGAATGTGCAGAGCCTTGAAGCCGGCACGACCAACAACCTGCCTTCCATCTCGGGCGTAGCAACCGCTGACCTGGCGAGCCAGGGTCTGTTCAACGCCCACGTCAACATCACCGCGCTGCGGGCAAATGATACCGCCTACATTCTGGTTGTAGCGGTCCCCGAAAACCAGGCCTCGAACCGCCGGGCGGAGATCGATCTGATCGTCGGCACCTTCCGACCCGAATAGCGAATAGGATACCTTTTGAACAGGAAGAGAGAGTGGACGCGGCGCCTCGAACCAGCAGGGTTGCCGTCAGTCCTCTCTCTCTTCGCTTTCTGACCCAAATGCCGCAAGGACGAACTTCAGGCCGGACCAGGAAGCAGACCGCCACCTTACAACAGACGTCGCAACAGTCCCAGGAAGGGCATAGTCTTGACCAACAACACAATCGACTTGCGCTCCGACACCGTTTCAAAACCAACCGCAGAAATGCGCAAAGCCATGGCGGCTGCCCCGGTCGGCGATGACGTCTACGGCGAAGACCCGACCGTCAATCGCCTCGAATCCATGGTCGCGGAAATGCTGGAAAAAGAGGCCGCTCTCTTTGTGTCTAGCGGCACCATGGGAAACCTGGCCTCCGTCCTCAGCCACTGCGGCCGCGGTGACGAAATGATCTTGGGCGATCTCGCACACATCTATCTGTCCGAACAAGGCGGCTCCTCCGCCCTCGGCGGCGTTCACCCGCGCCCGCTTCCCACCGCCCCTGACGGAACCCTGGATCTGGACCTCGTCCAGTCCTCCATACGCGCCGATGACGAACACTATCCCCGTACAAGCCTCCTGGCAATCGAGAATACCCACAATCGCGCCGGCGGACGATGTCTACCCGTAGAGTATATGGACGCGGCAGGAGAGGTGGCGCACAGGAACGGCCTGAAACTCCACGTTGACGGAGCCCGCCTCTGGAATGCCGCCGTCGCGCTCAACGTTGCTCCCGCCCGCCTCCTGCAAGAGGCCGACAGCGCCAGCCTCTGCCTCAGTAAAGGCCTCGGCGCGCCCGTCGGCTCCGTCATCGTAGGTGACTCGGACTTCGTCAAACGCGCCCGCCGCATGCGCAAAATCCTTGGCGGCGGCACCCGACAGGCCGGCATAATCGCCGCCGCCGGCATCGTCGCCATCACCGAAATGGTCGAAAGGCTCGCCGACGACCATGCCAATGCCCGCAAACTGGCCGAAGGACTGGCCGAGTTGGACGGCATCTCGGTCGACCCGGATCTGGTTGAAACCGATATCGTATACTTCGAGCTCTGCCGCGATGACATGACCCCCGCACAGCTCTCCGCCGGACTGAAAGAGGCTGGCGTTCTCATGAATCCTGCCTATGCCAGATTCCTGCGCGCCGTCACCAATGTGGGCGTCTCCTCCGACGACATCGATCGCGTCCTCGATGCCTTCGCCCGCGTGCTCGACTCCCAGGGCGGGGCCGATGTCAGCGCCGTGCGCAAGTACGGCTAGGCAAACAGGGCGATGCGTGGCTTGCCCCTGCGTTCAATTTGGCAGATTGTTAGTGAAATCAATCTCGCCGAAATTCAGCGCGAGATTGAAACGCCCTTCCATCTCTTGATCGCGGCCGACGCTGAAGGCGACGCATTGGACGCCGCACGTCACCTCAGCTCCGATCTCGCAGACTTCGTCCATCCCTGGATCACCGTCACCGACAGCAGAGGCTCCGGCTTCCTCTCGCACAGTACCGACATCGTTCCCAGCGCAAACGCGCGCCGGACCACCTCCTCACAGCAGGATCCCCCTGTCCCCAACTTCGCCCTGCTCGTAACCTCCAAGCCCGACCTCAGTCAGGATCTCTCCTCCCTGCAACAGGCTCTCAACGCCCAGTCCATCCCCTCCCTCGTTGTCGTGGTCGGCCGTGAATCGGGCCGGCCCGAAAGCGCCATTGCCCGGCGCGGCGAACAGGCGCGCATCGCCGTCTCGGACTGGTCTACGCAGAACGTTTCCAAAGTGGCCGCCAGGCTGGTGGATCAGCTCCCCGCGTCCCTCCGTCTTCCCTTTGCCCGCCGTCTCCCGCCCCTGCGCCCGCACGCCCTAAACCTCCTGATCCAGGAGACCTCACAGGTGAACGCAAGCTACTCATTCACCACCGGGCTCGGCGAAACCGTTCCCGGCCTGAACTTCGTCCTGGGCGCCGGCGACGCCATCGTTCTCACCAAGAACCAGCTGATGATGGCATACAAGATTGCCCTCGTCTCCGGGAAGTCGGGGTCCCCCCAACAGCTGTTGGGCGAGATCGTCGGCGTGCTCGGCGGTGGGTTCCTGTTCCGCCAGCTTGCCCGTCAAATGAGCGGTCTGATCCCGGTTTGGGGAATCGTCCCGAAAGTCGCCGTTTCCTATGCCGGCACGTGGGCCATCGGCAGGACCGTCATGGTCTGGGCGACTGAAGGCCAGAAAATCACGCCGGAGCTCATCAGGGGCCACTACCGGGAGGCCCTGGGCCACGGACGCCAGGCCGCCCGACGCATCGTCGAGAGCGCCCCGCGCCCGCGCCTTCCCTCCGCTGGCTCAAAGCAGCTGCCCAGCAAAAAGGCCGTCTCCTCCAGGCTCCTGCGCCAGGTGGGCAAACGCATTCCCCGCCTCCCCCCCCGCAAGAGCTAATCCTTCCCAACCAACAACCTCCCAAACATTCCATCAACCACTAAACAGTGTTCTTCGCGCCCCTTCGCGCTCCTTCGCGGACCAAGGTAGTTGACCTTCTCCGCGTCCCTCCGTGGATCAATGATGTGCCGTTCCCCAGGGCGATTGCATCTAAATTGGGTCAGAACATCGAAATGCAGCCGAATACTCTTCCAGGTCGGGGTAAGACACAGGGAAATGTACGAAAGATGGCACGTAGACGGAGAATTTAACTTATCTCGCCGACTGAGGGC
>JAJDZJ010000051.1 GCA_022824685.1 Caldilineaceae bacterium | reverse complement strand
GCCCTCAGTCGGCGAGATAAGTTAAATTCTCCGTCTACGTGCCATCTTTCGTACATTTCCCTGTGTCTTACCCCGACCTGGAAGAGTATTCGGCTGCATTTCGATGTTCTGACCCAATTTAGATGCAATCGCCCTGGGGCATGGACATATAGCGCGGCTTCATCTGCGTTCTGCTCGGGCGGGTTGTATCCGGTCTGCCTGTATGCATTATCGTACTTTAATTTTGAGAATGGCGGGAACCGCTTAGCGTCATACGTCGCCAGCAAGGTGGCTGCAACGGTCAAACGTGATCCTATGCCACTTATGATTTCTTCTGGGAATCGCTTGCAGAATTCACGGATTCTTTGTTCCTCGGACAGGTTGCCTTCCGTCCAGCTCGCCTTAAGTGCCTTTAACGCGTCTTCCGGAGACGCGTCTATCCAAGAACGGACCTTCTCGCGATTTATGTAATAGACGTATTCACCAGTGAATATTCTCTTTACCAAGTCTGCCCAATTGTCAGCGTCAGTAAGCACCGCTGTCCGCGCCTGTTTAGCCATACCTTCAATCTTCAGCTTGGGAGCAATCTGCTTCTTGTTCCACCCATCAGAACTGACAAGGTCGTTGACGCGCCGGGCAAACACATTCCAACCGTCATAGTCGTTCTCGGTCACTGCACTGTTCGAGCATTCAGGGAACGGCAAGCCTAACAGGGGCAAATCATCCGGTAGGTGTCGCCAATGCCAGACAACAGACTGCACATCAAGCCGGTGGCGCAAGCGCGCCCCACGTGCCCGCGCTTCCTTGATAAACTGGTCGAGGAAGCCAAGAGCATGCTCATACACCTCGGCTTCATCCGCTTCCTTTCTAGGCTGTTCGTATCCGGTATGTTCGTAGGCATTTCCGAATATTGTAGTCATGAAAGGCGGGAACTGCGTAACGTTCAACCCCATCAGCAAGGCGGATGCAAGAGTCGTGCGAGTCCCCGTGCCTCCCTTTATCTCTGGCCGAGGCAATTTGTCGCTGAAGGCGCGGATCCTCTCAGCTACAGAAAGAGGTCGTTCCGTCCATATCGCTTGCAGCGCTTTCCGCGCTTTGTCGGGGTGATTCATGCACCACGTATTGAAATCGTCAAGTGCAATCTCGTGGACCGGGTGCTTGGGTCTTAGTGCCTTCTTCAACGAAGGGGGCCACTTGTCATCGTAACAATTGAGCATCTCTTTTCGCGCGCCTGCGACATCGTGAGCTATGTCCCGCTTATAGACATTTTCCCTATTTTCCAATTCTCCTGAGTCGACAAACTCATTGACGCGCCTGACAAACTCATCCCAAGACTCCGGTTGGGGGTCCACACCATCCTCCGTCTCTCCGCCATCCATCGCTTTCCTTCCTCCGATACTGATCTGAACCGTTTATCATTTGGGCCAAACACATCCGCCTCGCAGCGCCTCACAATCCTGCCCATCCCCAAATCCTACAAATCCCAGTTCAGAAAAAAAATCCCCCTCACCACAACGACCCCAGCGGCTCACACGCATTATACACATCACACGCCAACCGAATCGCAAACAACTCCGCCTCGCGCATCGCGATCTCCACCCGCACCGGCCGCCCCACCAACTCCCCAATATCCTCCCTCTCCCGCCAGCGCGGAACCGCGTACAAATGGTCCCCACTGACCGTCACCGCCTCCTCCCACGTATAACCAGGAATCGGCTGCGCCGTCGCGCCGTCCAGCATCTGCACCTTGACCCCTGTATGGGCCATTGACCTCACGTTCAGGCGGATCTCGCCATCGCGCGGGATGATCACCTTCGTGCGCAGCACCCCCTCGCGCCCCCAAGTCTTCAGCGAACAGAAGCCGTCCAGCCGCATTTCATAGAGCATCGGGCTGCGGTAGCCGCTGCTATAGGGCCACTCCGTCTCCTTGTCGACGCGGGCCGCATGACCGCCATAGTCGCCGATGACGAAGAAGAGCAGCCTGTCGTCCTGCGTGCGCAACATCTCCTTTCCGTATGCCGACCCGCCCCCAACCTGGCCATAGTCGCGCACCCCAATAAACGGCTCGCGCTCCGTGCGGTACCAGTACAAGCCGTTGTAGCTGTAAGCCAACTGCGTATCCATGCGCCCGAAATACTTGATCTGCGGCCAATCGCGGCTGAGGCTGACCTCCTCAAAGCGGTCAGTGGTCATGATGTTGAGCAATCCAATATAGAAATCCTCATAGGGCCGCGGCGGCATGTCGTATAGCTCAGTGCCGACGCGGTCCTGAGAATCGGGCTGCATGACAGTCACCGGGCGCGTAAACGCCGTGAAATCGGTTGTCGTCGACATTGCAATGCGGCGGTCACCGTAGACCGGCCGCACAAAGAGCTGGTAGAGCTCGGCCTCCCGGTTCCACAGAATGTCACCGGCAATGTCGGAACCAGGGTCCAGCCACGGGCCCGACCGGTCCACCGTAAACCGCACCCCGTCATCCGAAAAGCCGCCCCACGTAAGATGACGCGGCACGTCGAGCACCGCCGACGCGTACCCCCGATCCGCCAGCGGCGTCCCCGCCAGCGAATGCACCGCATGAGCCCAGATCGGCGCGCCATCCTGGTCGACAACGACATCGGCAAAGCTCTGCCAGGCCGGGCCGGGCGCAGGACTGTAGATCGGGTGCGGCCAGTTACAGGGGTCATCGGACAGCAGGCGAAACTGAAACTCGCCTGCGCTGATCCCCGGTGTGCGGTCGCGGCTCTCACGTCCCGGAAATGCGATCAGATAGAGCGCGTATTTGCCCAACCGCTCGTCGTAGAAGGCGGTCGGATAGCCGCCGTACCCGTCCCAGCCTTGCGGGTAGAACTCAGTGAAGAGTTCCTTCACAAAGGTCGGCTTGCCCCACACGCGTTCCAGGCAGTCGCGGCGTTCAAGCATCCAGTCGTCGAAAAACCAGATCCCCCTCATGGCGTGCTCGCTCTATGGTTGCGGAAGCTGAACAGCCTGGCATCTTGCAAGTGAAAGCACAGGCGCAGAGTCTGGCCGATCGGCAGGCGCGCATCCCCGCTCCAGCGCACAACCTGCCGTACACCGTCGCAGTCGATTGGCTGGCAATCCGCGAGCGTGAAACCGGGCAGTGGTTCGCCCGCGGCCGACAACACCTCAACCGCCAGGCTGCCGGTTCCGGCATCCACATTGACCTCCAGCCCCTCGCCCGCCAGCTGCAGCGGGACCGTCTCAACTACGCCGCCGAAATGCCCGGCGTCCAGCGAGACAAAGCCGTCCAACCGCCATTTGGCAAGCCCGATCGAGATCCTCTTGGGCGGCATCGGACCCCCGTGCATCGTATTGACAGCCGTGTAGTAGTGCCACACCTCGTCACCGACTACGATAGGCCGGTCGGCAGAGCAAAGAATACAGCCGGCGTCAAAACTGCCCGGCTCGCCGCGTGGGATGATCGGCGAACGGTCTTCGAAACGCTGCCAGTTGTGTCCGTCCCGGCTGTGCACGAAATGGGCCGCAATCGGACCGTCCCATGGCGCCTGATCGATCTCGGCGCCCGACTCCGATATCGCCGCCGGCGCCTGCAAACCTGAACTGCCATCCGCGGCCACCGATGCAGGCATGCCCAACTCGCCCCGGGCATCCTTGAGCACGTCGAATACCGGCAAAAATCCGAGAAACTGATCGCCGTACACAAAGCCCGACATCCCGTAGAACTCGGTGCGCTGCCCTGGCTCCTGAATCCAGGCGTCATCCAGCTCGTCGGGGACCAAACACACATCGTGGCTGGCCCACGTCGTAAAGTCCCGGCTCGTCGCCACCGCCACCAGGCGCCGGACATGCCCGCGCACTTCGCCCCAGCGGCGGTGAAACCCAAAATACTCCCCCGAGTTCGGATGGCGGGCGACGGTGACCGCCTCTAGGATCTCGTCGTCGTCCAGAAGAATCGGGTTGCCGTCGTACCCCTGCCAGTCCAGCCCATCAGCAGAAAAACCAACCCAATAGCCGTCCTTCTCCTCTTCCCAGTTCCAACAGGCAATCCTATAGCGCTGGTCGGGCCGCGCATCGGCGTCGATAATGACCGTAGGGCTGTGCTTGTCGAAGAGGAGGATATTGTTGGCAACTGACCCGTCAAATTCGTGCCGTCCGAGGTCGGGCTTGTCCCAGTGGACGCCGTCCTCGGACGTAGCGTACAGAATGATGTCCCCCGTACGTGAGCGCAGACCCGGCGCCCGGTGCTGGTGTCCCCGTCCCAGGCGCGTGTTATACCACATGCGAAATTGACCGGCGTCGCTATCGCAGTAGACGCTACCGTAGATGTAGACGCGGCGTCCTTCCCAGGGACGATCCGCCCTCAGGACAGGCTGCTCCAGCTTGCGCGCCGGGTGAAGCGTGCGCACAACGCCATGCTTGGCGCTGACGATTCCGTCGTCAACAAAGAGCTGCGTCACAGAACTGATCGCAAGCGCGCTTTCGGATGTCGGCACGTTTTTTGTCTCTCCGCAAATTGGTGGGTTTGTTTTCTACTGGTGGACTTTCCGCCTGCCCCGGAATCACGCCAGGTGACAGGCCACCCAGTGCCCCGGCCGGACCTCGCGCAACTCCGGAGATTCGACCTGGCAGCGCGTTTCGGCAATGGGGCAGCGGGGATGAAAGCGGCAGCCGGAGGGCGGGTTGACCGCGCTCGAAACCTCGCCTTCCAGAATGATGCGCTGGTGTTTGCGCGCCAGCCTCGGGTCCGTCCATGGCACCGCGCTGAGCAGCGCCTGTGTATACGGGTGAAGAGGCCCGTCGTAGATTTCCAACCCCGGCGCAAGCTCCACAATCAGACCCAGATACATCACCGCGATGCGGTCGCTGATATGACGCACCACCCGCAGGTCGTGAGCGATGAACAGATAGGTCAGCTCCATCTCGTCCTGCAGGTCCTGCAGCAGGTTCAGGATCTGCGCCTGAATCGATACATCGAGCGAAGAAACTGGCTCATCGAGGACAACGAAGTCAGGGTCGACCGCGAGGGCGCGGGCGATGCCGATCCGCTGGCGCTGGCCGCCGCTGAATTCGTGGGGATAGCGATTGTTGAAATAGGGATTCAGGCCTACGCGTTCCATCAGCTCCTGGACGCGCTCCCTGGCCTCTTGCCGCGTCTGGCTGAGTTCGTGGATCATCAGCGGCTCGGCAATGGCTTTGCCGATCGTCATGCGCGGGTCAAGTGATGCATAGGGGTCCTGAAAGATGATCTGCATGCCGTTTCTGTACTGGCGTAGATCCTTGTCGCTCAACTGGCAGAGGTCTGTGCCCCCGAACTGAACCGAGCCCGATGTGGCGCGCATCAGCTGCAGAATCGTGCGCCCGGTCGTCGTCTTGCCGCAGCCGCTCTCACCCACCAGACCCAGCGTTTTGCCCCGCCAGATGTCGAAGCTCACCCCGTCAACCGCCCGCACCACATCAGGCGGCCGCAGCAGGTTCCGCCGCGGCATGCGAAAATGCTTGACCAGATCGCGCACACTCAACAGGGGTTGCTCTTCCATCCTGCGCTCTCTCACCGATTCACTTCGCTGGGGCCGGTGTACCGCCTAAAAAACAGAGATCTGAACACGATTTGCTATTCGTCCAACACCTCACGAAGCGGCATCACCTTCCAGCACGCCGCCCGCGAATTGCCATACTGCTCCAAGAACGGCTCCTCTTCCTTACAGCGCTCGTCGGCAAGCGGACAGCGCGGCCAGAACTTGCACCCGGTCGGCAGGCTGACCAGGTCGGGCGGCAGCCCGCTGATCGAGTATAGTCGGTCCCCCGGTTTGCTCTCCAATGAAGGGACGGAGCCGAGCAGCCCTTGCGTATACGGATGGCGGGGATTCAGTAGCACGTCATCGACAGGCCCTACTTCGACCATGCGGCCTGCGTACATCACCGCTACGCGGTCGCAGCTGCCTGCGACGATTCCCATATCGTGCGTGATAAAGAGCGCCGTCATCCCGGCCTCCTGCGCCAGCTGCTTGATCAGGTCCAGGATCTGCGCCTGCACCGTCACGTCGAGCGCGGTGGTCGGTTCGTCTGCCAGCAGCAAACGCGGCTCGCACGAAAATGCGATCGCGATCATCACCCGCTGTCTCATGCCGCCGCTGAACTGGTGGATGTAATTGTCGAAGCGGGCCCGGGGCGAGGGGATGCCCACGTGTTCCAGAAGTTCCAATGCGCGCGCACGCGCCTCTTCACGGCTCAAGGCGAGATGGATCTCCATCGCCTCGCTGATCTGTCGGCCAATCGTCATTGTCGGCGTCAGTGCAGTCATCGGCTCCTGGAAGACCATCGCGATCTTGCCGCCCCGGATCTTTTTCATCTCTTCGCCGCTGCACTGCAGCAGATTCTTCCCCTCGAAGTTGATCGCCCCGGCCACCGCGCGGCCATTTCCCGGCAGCAGGCCCATGATCGACAGCGCCGTCATCGTCTTGCCGCAGCCGCTTTCGCCGACCAGGCCCAGCACCTCGCCTTCGTAGAGGTCCAACGAGAGGCCGTCAACGGCCCTGACCGTCCCCTGTTTTGTCTCAAACTGGGTGTGCAGCTCCTGGATCCGGAGCAGGGGAATTCGATCCGGCTCGGAGCCGGTAGTTAGCGGGGTCTCTGGCTGGGAGCTGCAATCCATACCCATTGCGTCAACGCCGCCTTTGCTCCGGATTGAGCGCATCGTTCAGTCCATCACCCAGGAAGTTGAAACCGAGCACCACGATCGCCAGCACAACGCCCGGCATTACGACCAGGTGGGGATTGAAGCGCCACTGCCCCAGGTTGTCACTGATCATCTCTCCCCAGCTCGCGCCCGGCGGCTGGATGCCGACACCCAGAAAACTCAGCGACGCCTCCGACAGCATGGCGCCGCCAAAACCGACCGTGATCGAGACGATCAGCGGACCCAGGCTGTTGGGCACCAGATGGCTGAGGATAATGGTCCAGTTCGACGCCCCCAGGGCCCGTTCAGCCTCGATAAACTCTTTCTCGCGCAGTGAGAGGATCTGCCCTCGCACCAGCCGCGCCTTGCCATACCACTGAACCAACGTCAGCGAGCCGAAGATCACCAGGTAATCCAGATAGACGCGGTTACCCTCAGAAATCGTCCAGCCGTACTGTTCCTGCAGATGGAGCTGAAATTCAAGCACCTTTTCGCGAAAGACGACGCTGATGAAGGCGGCCAGCAGAATGTCGGGGAAAGCCATCGTGATATCGGCCAGGCGCATGACGAGAGCGTCGACCCAGCCGCCCAAAAACGCGCCGGCCGCGCCCAGCACAACACCCAAAACGGTCGTGCCGATCGTAACGATCAAGCCCACAAGAAAGGCTGTGCGCGCGCCGTGCAGGATGCGCGTGAGCATATCGCGGCCCAGGCCGTCAGTTCCCAGCCAGTGGTCCGCGCTCGGTCCCTCGTTGATTCTGAAAAGATTCTGTTGCGTGTAGTCGTACGGCGACAGCCAGGGCCCGAAGATGGAGACAAAGACGAGAAGAAAGGCCACGAAGACCCCGAAAATGGCGAGGCGGTTGCGCATCAACTGCTCCAACGCATCCTGCCACAGACTGCGTTGCTCCGGCATGGAAAACATGTCGTGCTGCGCGCTGGCGTCTGCGGTCACTCCAATATCCTCAAGGATTGTCTAAAGTCTGGTATTTTCACAAGATAGGTTGTCCCGCGTTCCCGCGATTCGGGCGATGCCGTGAACAGAGGCCGTACGTAACCCTGGTGGACAGTCGAGATTCCGCACTCGGTTCAATCATAGGTGACGCGCGGATCCAGCCCGCCGTATAGCAGATCTGTAAGCAGGTTGACCGTCACGATGATCAGGGCTTGAAACAGGACGACCCCCATAAACACGGGATGATCGCCAGACATAAGCGTCTGAATCGCCAGTTTGCCAATGCCGGGAATGTTGAAAATCTGCTCGACAAAGAGACTGCCCGTCAGCAAGCCGCTTGTGACCAGCCCCAGCGAAGTCAGTACCGGTATCATGGCTGTCCGCAGCATATGGCGGGCCACCACCAACCGCTCCGGCATGCCTTTGGCACGCGCCGTACGCACAAAATCCTTGCCGAGCACCTCCACGATGCCGGCTCGCGTCTGGCGCACAATCACCAGCATCGGGCCCGTTGCCAGTACGATGGCCGGCAGGATCGCTTGCCGCGAAAACATGCCATCCCATCCCCCGACCGTCTTGAAAACGGGGATCTTGAGTACAAATATGATCAACAGGACCGGTCCGATCACGTAGGCAGGAATCGAACTGGCAATGATTGAACTCGTGACGATCGCGTAGTCAATCGTGGTATTCTGCTTGACCGCAGCCAAAACACCGAGCAAAATGGCGAAAACCGTGAGGAAGACCAACGCCCAAAAGGACAATTGCGCGCTGATCGCCAGACGGCCGAGGACCATCTCCCGAACACCCGTACTCGTGCCGGTGAATCCGGCGCCCCGACCTTCGCTCACCGCCCTGTCACTGGCAACGCCCCCGAACGCAGACAGCGATTGCCCCCAATTGCCCCCAAACATGGTCCCCATGTAGTCGAGAAACTGGATCACGAAAGGCCGGTCCAGGCCGAGCGCTTTCTTGACCTCCGCATACCGCACTTCGTCCTCCCACTCCTCACCCAGCACGGCGCGCACCGGATCGATGGGGCCATAGTAGCCCAGCGTGAAGGTGATTAGCATCACAATGATGACGGTTGGCGCCAGCACCGCGACCCTGCGAAGCGCGTACAAAAACATTTCGATAACCAGGTTTAAAGCGGAATACGAGAATAAGGGAACGAGGAGAGAGATGCGAGCAACTATCTCTCTCCTCTGCACTTCCACATACTGCAAATCTGAATCAAGCCACCGCCCGCATATCTACCGCGCCGCGATGAAGAGATGCTCCGGGTTGCGCACGCCGTGGTCCAGGCTGCCAAACAGGGAGTTCCAATCGCTGACCCATGGCTTAACCAGCATGTAGGCCGGCTCGGTAAAGTGGCCGATGCTGTACACGTCTTCGAAGAACTGACGTCCTGCCTCCTGGTACATCGGAATCGCCTCGGCCAGGTCCATCGTCGAATCTGCCGTCATGCACAACTCTTCCGCGTCCGGAGGACCCCATGACTCTGCGCGCGAGCGGTTATACGTCCCAATCGGCGACGCGTTCTCGCACACGGCCGACAGGCCGGGATAGCGGGCCGCATAGGAACGCCGCACGATCTGATAAAGCTCAGGATTGGCCATGAACACGTCTCTCGAACGCTCGATCACGACCTCCAACCCCAGGTTCTGCTTCCAGTACTGCTGCATGGCCTGAGCAATGCGAGTCAGATGGCCGACCTGGCCGCCAAAGCCGGCCTCACCCACGTGCATCCGAATCTGCGGGATGTTCTCGGCCGAGCCGTAGCTGGATTCGGCGATCAGTTGGCGGGCCAGCGCCTGCCGTACTTTGGTATCATCCATCGGCGGAAGATCGCGGGCGATGTAGAAGCTGCGGCTAACCTCGTACTGGAACGGGAACATCTCTTCGCTCGTGGCGCGGCCCGGCTCCAGCAACTCGGCCGCTTCCAGCGGTCCATACTTCTCGGAGACGTCGTACTCATCGTTCTCATACGCGATCAGCGCCGTTTGCGGGTCCGAATAGTACTTCAGCACGACCTTCTCCAGAATCGGGGTATCGCCGCGCCAGTTGGGATTCGGCACGAGTTCGAACGACTCCGGCTCGGAAGGTCCGACCCAAGTCGGCTCTGTCGCGATCATGAACGGGCCTGTCGCGCCGTGCCCGACGAACCAGGGCGCCTCGTCCTCAGCCGGCGGACTGTAATGGGATGTCTCCGCCATCAGGAAACGGTGCGGCAGCGAGAGGATCGCGGCAAAATCGCGGAACGGTTGCGTCAACTCGATCTGCACTGTAAGATCGTCAATGACCGTGATGCCCTCCAGTTCGGTGGCTGGATTCTCCTCCGCCCGCATGGCATCATAGCCCTTGATGAAGCGGGCGTAGGTTGTGCCGCGCGAGCCGGTATTGGGCGACGCGTGAAGTTCAATCGACATCTTCACGTCCTCTGCCGTGAACGGTTCACCGTCAGCCGCCACGATCCCTTCTTTCAATGTGATCGTCCAGACCGTCTCATCCTCGCTCGCGCTGAATCCCTCCGCCAGCCGGCCTTCCAGTGTTCCGTCCTCATTCATCCAGAAAAGCGTCTCAAAGGCCATGTTGAGCATGCCCGAAACCGCGTATCCTCCTGATGTTTCAAATGGATAGGGATAGCGCTGGCCGTAGTAGGTACCCCAGCGAAGAACCTGTTCATCCGCCCTGGCCGTGTCCGCCGCCAGGGCGGGCCGTTCGCGCCACACAGGTGACCACGGCATATACGAGGTCGATTCAGACATCTGGGCCTCTGCCGGCGCCGCCGGACCGCCTGCCGCCGGCGCGCACCCTGCGGTAACCGCCAGCGCCAAGAGCGTCAGCAACCCAATAGCTACTTTGGATTTTCGGAATGCTTTCATTTTGACTGTTCTCCTTGACAGTTGTGACTCCGCGCCCGCCAGGGGCACACAATCTGAACACTGCACAGCAAACGAATGCTCCGTAAACGCAAAGGTCTTTTCTGTTCGTCACCCCCTCATCAAGTTCGATATCCTCACCAACGGGACAACTGCTACGCCTTCAGGCTGAGCGCGATGATAGCCTTCATGCTGGCGCCTTCCGGCAACGTACCGGCCAAGCGCAGCCAGTTTCCAAAGTGCCCGACCTTACAGAAAGCAACCTCTTCTTCGCCCAAAGTGACGCTCATTCCCTCATCACACCAGCGAATCCCGTCCGGCGAAATCTGAACATTCAGCTTTACTCCCTCAATCTCCCCCACCCGCTCCAGTATTCGAACAAAGAAGATCGCCTCCCCAGCCCAGCCGCACTCGTAGGGCTCAGTCGCAAAACTGCCCAGCAACGCCTCACTGCGCTCTACAATGGCCGTATAGTTCTCCCGCAGCATCACTACCAATCTCCCGACAAAAGAACCGAGTCGACGTACAAGAAAGCCCTCTTGTCCACATCCGTTTCGACCCAGAACGCGACGTTGAGCATGCAATCAAGGTTGGGCATCGCGGGGATCATCATCGGCCCCACACCGGTCAGATCGTGGATGCGGTCGTTGCACTGCAGGTGCGTGATCTGCCGGCTGGCCAGGTCCACGTCCATGCGAAGATAATACCAGTTGAATTTGGTGGCAACCTCATTATAGCAAAGAATCTGGCCTGAGTCAGGCACGTCTTCCCAGCCAGTGGGCGCCAGATGAAAGTGCGAGACCGTCTCGGCTCTATCACCAATATCATGAAACGGTTCCCGCTCCCGCTTGAACTGCCAGCTCCGCACCGGCTCGCCGGACAGCGCATTCAGATAACGCCAGTGCGGCATCCACCTGTACTCCTCGTCCTGCAGGTCGAACAGCACGCCCACCGCCCGCACATCGTTCACCGAAAGCTGCAGTTCGCTCGCCTCCGGTTTGAAAGTGAAGTACGCTTCCAACCGGATCGGCCCCCTGTGCCGCCAGGTTACCCGCTTGATCGAGACGCTGATGTCGCCGGCGCGGGCACGCGTAGCCAGCTTCATCGAATACGTGCCCTGCATCGCACCGTGCGTCCCCGTATCCCAGTGCGTCCCGCTGCTCAGCATCGGCGGCCGCATATCCGCGTACTGGGGCAGCATACTGTCCAGGCTGTGCTCGTAGTTTCCGATCAACTCGACCCAGCCGCGCAGGCCGCTGTTGAAGTCGTCGTGATAGATAATGCGCGGCAGCGGATCAAACCGGCTGAACCTGGGATCCGCGTTCAGAATCGCTCTTGCTTGGTCTGGCATTTACGCTCTTTCCTTGTATGCAAAATCACTTGAATCCCAACTCCACCAGCTTGCCCACCATGCCTTGGATACGCGGACTGTCGCTGTGCAAAAACGCGTCTTCGTACACCCGCGCCGACTGCGTATACTGCATGTTCTCCACGTGTTTGAGGTTGCCCTGGTAGACCCGCTTCAGAAACTCGATGTCCCTTTCTCTCGACGGCTGCGCGCCGAAATTCATCGTGAACATGCGCCGCCCCGTCCTGCCACCGAAAGCGGAATGCCACAGGTTTTGGTTAAAGAAAACCACATCGCCCGGCTCTGACTCGAGCGGAAAACTCGGGATGTCGCGGCCAGTCGCGCCAAACGCAGTCTCGTCCGGATTGCGGCGCTGCTGCCTGAGTGGGTCGAGCGCTTCGTGCAGCGGCAACTGGTGCGAACCGGGGATTACCCGCAGGCAGCCGGTATCCTTCCTCACGGGGTCAAGGTAAAGGGCGACCTTGATGCGACCGTAGTCAAGAACAGAGCCGTCCGGGTGCCAGCCGGTGTCGCCAACGTAGAGGTTGCCGTCCGAGCCGATCCAGACGAAACCAGGACCGAGCAGCTGTTCGAGCGGCCCGTAGATGCGATCATCCTCGGCCAGCGCGCTCAGCAGCGGCCTCTTCTCGATGAAGCCCAGCACAGCCTGCCGCGCTATCCCGTCGAAAGGCTTCCCCTGCCTGTCCTCCGTCAGCACTTCGTCGAAATTTCGGCTGATCGCCTCCATCTCTTTCGTCGAAAAACATTGTCGCCGAACGACAAAGCCGAATGTCTCAAAGTGGGCAATCTGTTCCGCAGTCAACATCTGGCGCCATTCCTTCCTGCTGCGCTGGCAGCCTCTATTCTTGAATTTTCAACTGATCCCGGCCAAAGTCTTGATTTCAAACTGAAGCCGCTCTAACCCACGGAATTAGGTCGATGCGCCGGACAACTGCCGGTCACAGAAGTTTGAACATGCGCGCGGCATTGCCACCAAGGATCAACGCCTTCTCGTCTTCCGAAAGAAACGCACAATGCACACGAATGTAGTCGATCGCCTGCTTGTATGTACACCAGGAGCCGGAGCAGTAGGGCATGTCCGTCCCCCACATCAGCTTGTGAACGCCGACCTCTTCGCGCAACTCCCTGATCTTTTCCTGAGCGCCCGGGAACGGGTACTCCGGCCAGAACGCGCAGAACAGCACCTCGACGTGCATGTTCGGGCGTTTGAGCAGCGTCATCAACTCGTCGGGAATCTGGTAGCGCTCCTCGCCGCGCCGCATGCTGAATGTATCGATGCCATGCGTGAGCACGGCCGGGATATCGGGGTGCGCCTCGGCCCAGCGGTCGAGCTCAGCCACGTGTTCCATGAACCCGCCCAGACGGTCCCGTTGCCGGCTGTGCAGATACCACCAGACGGGGATACCCAGTTCGTGCACCTTCTCCCATAGCGGTTCGAACTTGGCGTCGTCCAGGTGGTCGGCGTAGTTGCTCAGCGCGAACGGCTCCACGCTGAAATAGAGCCCCTTGAGGCCGTGCTCGCAGACCGCCTGCTCCAGCCGCTCATGTTCCGCCGAACTATTCGCCTCCCATTCCCGCACCTGCGCCAGCCCAATGAATCGATTGGGAAAGCGCCGCATCTGCTCGCCATAGTACTCGTTCAAGGCGCCGTAAATGTGGTCGTGCTGGAGAACACCCATGTCCACGCCCACCAGGTCCATCTCCCCGATCATGCGTTCGGGCGGCGCCTCACAGTTGATCAGGCTGGGCGGGTACGCCTGCATGTAGTAATCAACGCCGTCAACCGTGATCTCCGCGCGGCCAAAGTCGGCCATACGAAAATCGACCTCCGGCATCTCGTTGATGTCATCCGAGTCCCACTGCAGAAACGGTTCGGGCGTTAGTTTGTCATCGGCTGTCCGGCGGAATCGGCGGCTGTCTCGCATATGACACTGCCAGAACTTCATCCGCAGTGGTTGCAGCGGGTCCTCCTCAACGGAGGCTCTGCCGAGCGGCGGAAAGATGTGAAAATGTGCGTCAATGATCACAGGTGGTACCCTTTCCTGATTCTGCTTAAGATTCGGGCCGCAACAGGTTATCCCTTCATCCCGCTCACAACCACTCCCTGGATGAAATGTCGTTGCGCGAAGAAGAAGACCGCGACGGGCGGCAGGGCGATCAGCGTAGAAACGGCCATGATCGCCACCCAGGGAACGTAATGCATAGATCCCGCGCCGTGCGCGGTCTGCACCCACGTCGTCAGCGCCACCGCCAGCGGCTGCGTTTCGAAACGGTTCAGGTAGATCAGCGGCTCGAAAAAGGAGTTCCACTGGCTCATGAACGTAAAGATCGCCATCGTACCCAGCGCCGGTTTCGACAGCGGCAGGATGATGCGCCAAAAAATAGCGAACGTGCCGCAACCGTCAATGCGCGCCGCGTCGTCGTAGTCCAACGGTATTGTCAGGAAGAACTGCCGCAGCAGGAAGATATAGAAAGCGCCGCCCCCGAAGAAACTGGGTACGATCAGCGGCTTGAACGAGTCCAGCCATCTTAGTTCCCGAAACAGCAAATACTGCGGAATCAGTGTGACGTGCGACGGAATCATCATCGTGCTCAGCACCAGGATGAAGAGCGCCGTGCGTCCGGGAAAGCGCACGCGCGCGAAGCCATAAGCCACCAGGCTCGCGCTCAGCACCGTCCCCACCATCACCCAGACCACGATAATCATCGTGTTAAACGTAGAGCGCAGGAAGGGGAACTCGGTCAGACCCACCACGTAGTTGCTCCACTGAACCGGATTGGGGATGAAACTCGGCGGGATCGCGAAAGCATCCGTCTCGGTCTTGAGTGAACTGGAGATCAGCCAGATGAAGGGGACCGCCAGCATGAAGCCGATGGCGAGCAACAGGATGTAGATCAGAACCTGACTGACCAGTTGCCTCTTACTGATGCTCTGCAACCAGCCGCCCATCGGCAAGTTTTCCCTGTTCGTACGTGTCGTCATGGCCATCGTGATCGCGCCTCAACCAGATCCCAATCGAAACCGGAAATAGACTATCTGACCGCCCCTTCGTAGTAGACATACCGTCCCGAAACGCGCAGCGAAACGAGTGTAAGAACAAAGATGATTGCAAAAAGAACCCAGGCCAGGCCGGCCGCGTAACCCATCTTGAGGTAGTTCCAGGCATTCTGGTAAAGATAGAGAATATAGAATAGAGAAGCGTCAGCCGGTCCGCCACTGGTAATGACATACGCGCCCGTGAAAACCTGGAAGGTTCCGATCATGCCGGTCAGAAAGGTGAAAAAGATGACGGGCGACGTCATCGGCAAGGTCACGTTGCGGAACTTGGCCCACACGCCTGCTCCGTCGAGCATCGCTGCTTCGTATAGCACAGTCGGCACCCCCTGCAGGCCTGCGAGATAGAGGATCATGTTTCCGCCCAATCCCCACAGACTCATAATGATGAAACTGGGTATTACCCACTCGCGTGAGGCGAACCACTGCGGTCCCTCGATGTCGATGCTGGCTAGGAAATTGTTGACTAGCCCAATCTCCGGGTTGAGGATCCAGGCGAACAGATATGAGGTTGCGATGGCCGGTGTAACCACCGGCAGGTAAAAGACAGTGCGGAAAAAACCAACCCCCTTCACCGCCTGATTGAGCAGCAGGGCCAGCACATAGCCGCCTATCGTGCCGAGCGGGACCAGTATAATCGTATAGATCACCGTCACTTTGAGCGACTGCCAGAAGAGAGGGTCCCCGCTCAGCATCTTGCCGTAATTGTCCAGGCCGATGAAGCGGGGCGGGTCGAGAATTGTGTAGCGGCTGAAGGAGAGCACGAAGGAGGCAACAATGGGGAAGGCTGTGAATATCAGGAAGCCCAGCACCCAGGGCGCTATGCAGATGTAACCGTCTATCGCCTCTCGCAGTCGCAGTCGGGACATCCGTTTTCTGCGCCCGTTGCCGGCGGCCGGCGTGGCTGCGCTCACGGCTGCTCCTCCATCCAATCCCTGAACTCGCTCTCCCGCCACGTATAGCGGGGCCGGTATCCCAGCAATCTCTGCGCCATATCGGTCGAGACAAAGCTGTCAAATCCGCACAGCTGGCGCCGCACGGGCACGTCCGCGTAATGGCGGGAGGCAAGAGTCTCCGTCTCAACCAGCGAGCAGGTGTCCGCCCCGTTGATCAGGAAGACCTCGTGTTCAATCGCCTTGTTCTCCAACGCCAGCCTGAACGCCTGCGCCGCATCACGCGCGTCGGTAACCGTCCACAAATTGGAGCGGCCATGTTCAGATTCGGTAATGTAACGCCGGTAGCCCTCCCACTGCTCCTCCACCGTTCGTTCGCGGTTCCAGCCCGACCGCACCGCGACTTCCGCCCCCGCCCTGTCCAGATACCAGTTGTGATTGATTCGCAATCCGATGGTCTGAATGTCGTAGCTCTCGCTGAAACGCTGGCAGGTGACTTCGTTGATCAGCTTGCTGATGCCGTATTCGTTGCGCGGCTGAGCGGGATGCACTTCATCGATTGGGAAGTAGCGCGGCCGCGTGTCGCAAAACAGGTAATTCGTATTCATCGCCTCTTTGGATGAACCGAAAACGACCTTCCGCGCGCCCGCGGCCACCGCGGCCTCCAGCACGTTATAGGTGCCGCGGTCGTTGACGTACATCAACCGCTCAGGCGTGGTGATGCCGGGTCCCGGCACCGCCGCCAGATGGACGATGGCATCCTGATCTCGGCAGGCCTGCCGCATCTGCTCCAGGTCGGTGATGTCGCCGCGGATATGCCGCACCTGCTCGACGAGCGGGGCTGTCTGACTGAAATTTGAAAGCGTGTGACCGGCGGACAGAAGCTCGCGCAGCACGTACCCACCGATCTTGCCGCTGCCGCCGGTAACCAGTACGTTCATCTGTCGGTTTGACCGCCTGTGTCGTTTGAGCGGACCAGACGAAATTGGTCAGACTGAGGATTGGTTGGCGGCCGGCTACGCGCCGGCCGCCCGGTAAAGGTCAATGCCCTGTGAGGCTATCCCTCTGTCAGTGCCGCGTCAATCTCCACCTTGGCGTCTGACATGGCCTCCTGCATTGTCTTCTCGCCCAGGAAGACCTTGTCATATTCGCGCCGCACCGTATCCGAGAAGAACCGCGCCTTGCGGCCATACCATCTTGGCATCCACAGAACATTTTCTGCCGCTGACGGATGCGTCGTAAAGCGCTCGTCGCGGCTCAGGAAGACCTCGTAGAAACGTCGCATCCAGCCTTCCGGCAGCGCCGGAAGTTTGTCGATGGCGCTCCGCATATCGTAGCCTGTCAGATTGATGTTGGGCGTAATCCAGTCGCTGATCGTCTCGCTCGTAGTGGCCCAAATGGCAAACGTGGAGGATGCGTCTGTGTTTTCGCCTCCGCTCCACACGCCCCACGAATTCGTGCCCATCAACTGGACCCGATGCTCGCGCCAGGGCACCGGCATGAACAGCAGCCCGAACGCTTCCTGGTTCACCCGCTGATCTCCAACGCCCGGATGTCTGATTGAGCAGAAGGCCTTCCCTGAATTAAACAGACCGCCCTGAACCGCCTGCGCCTCGGCAGGAGTGGGCGCAACCTTGTCCACCAGCGTCAGGTCAATGTAGTCCTGCAACGCCTGCACCGACTCCTCGGAGTCGATGAGCGCCTCGGTCTCCTGATAGCCCCACAGATCGTCTAACGCTTGGGCGCCGTTACTGTACATGAAGTAGAGCGAAGTGGCGCCGAATCGTGCCGTGCTGTTGGCCAGACCCCACTGCTCCACTTCACCGTCGGCGTTGACCTTTGTCGTCGCCTTCAGCAGCTCGACCAGATCATCCCAGCGCCACTCATCGTAGTTCTCAGCCGGCCCGTCGTCGCCCCAGTCGGGTAGGTCGATGCCCTCCTGCTCGGCCAGCGTCCTGTTCACAACCAGCTGCCAGTTGGGGCAGTAGACCTGGGAGAGGGAGTAGATCTTGCCCTCACTCCCGCACTGCATCCACGGGTCCGCGTCCCACTTGCTGTTGTCCACGTCATGGGCGTCGAGCGCGTCGTCCAGAGGCAAGAGCACCTTGAACCACTCGCCCTGCCAGTAGCTGTCAACCATGACAACATCCGGCGCAACCCCGCCAACCATCTGCGTCAAGAGCTTGGTCGAGTATTCACCCCAGGGCGTCGACTCGCTGATCGCTGTAATCTCCGGGTGCGCCTCGCCTATGCCGTCGCGAATCGGATCCCAGAAACCGCCGTGCCAGTGGCTGAATCGGATTTCCACACCCTCCATGGCCGGCGCGGCGGCTTCACCTTCGTCCGCCATATCGGTCGCTGGCACGGCCGGTTGGCACGCAGCTGCCACGACCCCCGCAGACCCAATCGCGGATGCCCACAAGAATTCCCGTCGGCTCATTCCTCTCTTCGCTGCCATCGGTTTTCTCCTTTGCTGAACGACTGTGAATGCTGCACTCGATTGCCTCGCCGCGGTTCGTAGTCAGTGCGCTTCACGACCACCGCAAGGGCCTCACAACATCTACCACCGATGCTTTCGACACGTGGCAAAGGGTGGGTAAGGGCGCACTTCCAGACCCCTACCCTCTACGACAGTTCCGAGTATAACCTACACAAAATATATAACATAACCCGTCTTTTCAGGGCAATCGCATCTAAATCTGTAGGCCGATTCAGTTGAAATTGTGGCCAGAAGAAAGCGAGAATAAGTGGAAATCACCCTGCGCTTACTGAATATCGACGGGAAGACGCCGCGGATCAGGCCCTCAGTCGGCGAGA
>JAJDZJ010000093.1 GCA_022824685.1 Caldilineaceae bacterium | reverse complement strand
TCCAGCAAACTGCCTCAACGAAACGGCGACACTTTTCCTCTTGCCCTGCGTAGGCACGAGGGTGTCCTTGCAGAAACACGTACAATTTCTGCCACTGATAGTTGGCTATTCTATATGTAGACATCCTACTATTGTCGCTGAGCTGACAGAACAAATCAAACGTCAACGGACCCTAGCGGAGAAGGGTTTCGCTGTTGCGCCAAAGTGAAGGGAATGGGAGAGAGGAGGCCGTGACAGCACAGGCGCCAGCCTCGACCGGGCTTTTCGGAGCGTTTCGCGGTTCGCCAGACTCCTGGAGCAGGAGGGTCTGGCGCCGCTTTGCGCGGCATCGCGTGGCGTTCGCCAGCCTGGTACTGCTGGCGTTCATTTCGGCGGCTGTGACGGCCGCGCCCCTGCTGACACAGCACAGCCCTATCGAATTCGTCGGGGCAACCGAGGCGGCGCCGACCTGGGAGCATCCACTGGGCACCGACAGGTTGGGGCGTGATGTTTGGGCGCGTCTGGTGTACGGGGGACGCGTTTCGATCTCGGTGGGCATTGTGGCGGTGGCGATTTCAATTGCCATCACGATCGTTCTGGGAAGCATATCCGGCTACTATGGCGGGTGGCTGGACATGTTGATCATGCGCTTTACCGATGTGATGATGGTTTTCCCTGGCCTTATCCTGATCATGGTCGTCGTGTCAGTGATCGGCCCGAGTATCTACAATGTCATGGTCGTTATTGGCATCCTGGGCTGGACAGGTACGACGCGTCTGCTGCGAGGGCAGATTCTGTCGGTGCGCGAGTGGGACTTTGTCACAGCGGCGCGCTGTGTGGGGGCTACCAATCGCCAGATCATGTTCAGGCACATTTTGCCGAACGCGCTGGCGCCGCTGCTGGTGGCGGCGACTTTCGGCGTTGCCGGCGCGATTCTGACCGAAGCCGGGCTTTCCTACCTCGGTCTAGGCGTGTTACCGCCGGCCCCCTCGTGGGGCAGTATGCTCAATGGCGCTCAGTCAATCTATATACTGGAAAACTTCTGGTGGCTCTGGCTGCCGCCGGGCGTCGCGATCTTTGTAACGGTGCTGGCGATAAACTTTCTCGGTGACGGTTTGCGTGATGCGCTCGACCCGCGAATGAGCCTGGAAAAGTAGGTGAGGGCCCTACAGAACTGTAACTGTACCTGGTCGCTGACCTACGACAGGTAGAGACGCTTCTACTGCGAGTCGTTCTTCCCGACGCAGTCAAGAGATCCAAACAGATCCGCGTATCAGTTCATTTGCCCAGGGCAGTGAAATCCGAGTAGTACTCTCCAGGGACAGTCCTCTTCTGTCACAGACTCCTAGTTGCCGGCGAGGCGCGGAAATCGGGTCGCTGGCAGCACAGTGCTGAGACGAGCCGTTTCCCTTTGGCGCTGGCACTGCCCAATTGATGGCAACGCTCGAGCACTGAATGCTCGCGTCTACTCTTTGAAATCCAGGGAAGGGACTTTCCTGCCGAATGAAGATGCTCTACTTACGCAAGTCTGGCGTTACGGCACGGTCTGCGAGTCTTGAGGAAGCGATGATTTCACTTTGAATGGCGGTGGCCGAGATGTTACGATGAAGGGCAGCCGTTGTTTGATAAAGAACCATGAGGATTCTGGCGTTTCCTGGCGACATGGGAGTTGAGTTCGAAGTGACTCATTCCATTTGATGCAGGAAGGGTCGGGAAGTCATTTGGGACGCTGGCGCAGCGCATGGAGTGGAAACGATGAACGAAATCGAAATGTACGAATTCGATCGCGTAGCATATATCACGGTTCGCGGTCTGCTGACGGATAAACAGGTAAAGAGCCTGGCGGAGACCATTGATGCGCTGGAAGAGGAGGCGGTCACGAGGGCGGCACAGCAGCCGCGCCGGGAAAGCCCCATAGGTGGAATCGAGTATCATCACAACGTGGAAGGGGGCTACTATGTAAGCGGCGCCAGAGAAACGGGAAACACGCTGATCATTGAGGACTTTTTCAACGCAGACCCCGCTTTTGACTTTCTCGTCGATCACGCGCCGACGATGTCTTACATTGACGCCATCGTCCAACAGCGGGCGACGATCAACAACTCTGAGATACGCATTCGCTATCCCGGCAACCAGACAGGGACCCATATGGGGGGACCAATCAGCGGCAAGCACAGGTACGGCTATGACCAGAGAGGGATCAACTGCATGATGGTGCGAATGGTCTACTTCGTCCATGACGTTGGGCCGGAGGATGGGCCGTTCTGCGTGGTCCCGGCGACGCACAAAAGCAATATGGTCTCCCCATACCCGGGAAGAAACCCTGACGAAGAGCCGGGCATGATCGGGCTGACGGTGAAGGCGGGGGATGCCATCCTTTTCACGGAGAATCTGCGGCACGGCGGCTTCACGAACCGCTCGGACAGGACGCGCAAGACAGTTCATATTGGTTATGGTCCGTTCTGGATGAAGTCGCAGAACATTGCCACGATGGATGAGGACCAGTATCTTCTGCCCCGGACGTATGCGCGGTATACGCCGGAGCAACGGCAGCTGTTCCGGGCCTGGCCGCCGACGCTGGAGCGGGAGTTTGGGGAAGGCGAGAAAGGACCGCAGCGTCATGATAACGATCGATAGAGAGGAGCTCGGAGGGATTCCCGCGCTCATTTTGCGTGATACACGGGTTGAGGAAGCTCCGCTCGTTGTCCATTATCATGGCTGGACGGGGGACAAGGGCAGCATGGAAAACCCGGACCAGTCGCTTGCGCAGCTGGCGTCGGCGGGATTTTGCGTGGTTGCGCCGGACTGCTTTGAACACGGTGAACGGCGGACCGATGCCTGGTTTCGGGCGCAGTTCAACGGCTGGGCCTTTGTGTGTGAGGCGATGGACCGGACGCGGGCGGAGGCGCGGGATCTGTTTGAAGCGGCTCTGGCGCTGCCTTACAGCGCGGCCCGCGATCCGCAGGTATGCGGGACCTCGATGGGCGGCTTGATCGCGCAGATGGTTTTCGCGGAGAACCGGGCGTATGTTTCGATGGTGTCGATTGTGGGGCGGTCCAGCTTTTACCAGGCCGACGAGTGGTGCCGGCAGGCGCAGCGGGGGACATGGAGCGACGAGTGGTGCGCGCAGTACTCCACGCAGTCTCACCCGGAGCGATTTACGGGCCGGCCGGTTCTTTTTATCGACGGGGGCCTGGACACGGACTGCCCGGCGGCCACGAATGTGGAGACTGTGCGTCTGATCAACGAGCGGGGAGGGCGGGCGGAGCATTTCGTGGACCCCGAGGTTGGCCATGCCCGCTCTCCGTCGATGCGAGACAGGTTCGTTGACTGGATCATCGCGCACGGCCGGCCGCCACTTGCCGACGCCTGACAGGAGGGCGCGGGACAGGAGTTGGCATATCCGGCTAGTCGCCGCTGAGCACAGACAGAAGCCGGCACTTACCGTGAATGTATGGAAAGGCACAGGAGCACAGCCGTGAACACGAGTGTGAACGCGCATCACGACGTTACCAAGATTATTGCCGAGCTGGATGAACGGGGTTACTGCGTAATTCCTGGTGTGATTGCGCCGGAAAAGGCGGATGAAGCCCGAACGGTTCTGGAAGGTCTGCTGGCCGGGGAGGCAACTGAGGGCACCTGGCGGGCACGGACGCAGCGCGTGGCCCGCATCGCCGTCAAAGATCCAATCTTTGTGGAGCTGATGGCCCATCCCCTGATCGTCTCGATCTGGAGGGCGTATCTGGACGAGGAAATGATCTGCTCCACTTGGACGTCGAATACCGCTTATCCTGGTTTTGACCGGTACGGCTGGCATCCGGATTTTCCGTTTCAGCGGGTGAACCAGCCCTGGCCGACCGATAACGTCAGCGGGCAGACGATGTGGCTGTTGGATGACTTGACAGTGGAAAATGGGGGCACGGGCATTTTGCCGTACAGCCATCTCAAAGGACATAGGCCGTCTCCGGAGATCGCGAACCAGTGGATTGATGAGGCGGAGATCCTGACCGGGCAGCGGGGGAGCGTGATGGTGATGAGCGGCAAAACGTGGCATTCGGCGCGGCCCAATGTGACTGACAAGCCGCGTTCTGTGCTATTGGGGATGTATACGCGGCCATTTTATGTTACGCAGGAGGACATGCGCGCGCAGCTGGCGGATCTGGAGAACCCGTCGGAACTGGTGCAGCAACTGATGGGCGCGAACCAGTGGCAGCCCGGAGTTGTGCGGAACAACTATTAGCGGGCGCAGGCGGAGGTCTGGCGCTGCCTCTTGAAGGATTGGGCAGTCGGAATGCCGGCCGCGCCAGCCGGGGGGGCCATTTCGGCGGGCAGGGAGAACGAGTTTCACTTCAACTGAGGAGAGAGAGGATGCCGCTGATCAATCTGAAACATGCAGAGACGTTTGTAGAGGGCCTGGACCACCCTGAAGGGGTGGCGCTGGGGCCTGACGGGAACCTATATGCGGGCGGCGAGGCGGGGCAAGTTTACCGGATCGACTATGAAGCGCGCCGGGTTGAGGAATACGCGAATACGGGCGGTCTGAATCTGGGCTTGGCGCTGGATGCCGCAGCGAATGTCTACATCTGCACTGCCGACCGGGGGGCAGTTTATAGGGTGACGCCTGCGGGCGAGGCAACCCAATACAGCGGCGGCAGCGCGGAGCGCCCAATGCAGACGCCGAACTATCCGGCGTTCGATGCGGACGGGAACCTGTATGTGACCGATTCGGGCACGTGGTATGGCAACGACGGCTGCATTTTCTGCGCGGCCGCCGATGGGACCACTACCGTGATCGATACTGAAAACAGCCAGTTCCCGAACGGCTGCGCGGTGAGCCCGGATGGGCAGTTTCTCTATGTAGCGATGTCGCTCAGTCCTCCGCAGATCATCCGGTTTCCGATTGAAGGAGGAAAGAAGGTTGGACCGACCGAGACTGTGGTGGAACTGCCGCGTATTGTGCCCGACGGCCTGGCTTTCTGCGAGGACGGGGGATTTGTGATCTCCTGTTACCGCCCGGACACAATACTGCGCGTACTGCCAAGCGGGGATCTGACCGTTCTGATGGATGACTACGAAGGGACGATTCTGGGGGCGCCGACGAATGTTTGTTTCGGCGGGCCCGGGTTGTCGGAGCTGTTTTGGGCCAATCTGGGGCGCTGGCATCTGGGGGTGAACGCGCGAACGGGTCTGAGAGGCGCGAAGCTGTTCTATCCTGACATCGGTTGAGGCGACGCGCGGCGGCAGAGAGGCGTTCCTGTACTGCATTGGCAACGCTGGTCCAATCTCTGGTCGGCCAACGGACAGGGCACGATTGGCGGCAGAGAGGCATTCCTGTCCTGCATTGGCAACCCCTGTTCAGTTGGATATAATGGATGACAGAGATAGGTGGAGGGTGGAGCCGCAGACCGCCGTCCACTGAAGACCGCCTTCCACTGACCACCGATTGCGCCACTCCCTGCCATCGAAGAAGCTGACATGTCCTACGGCGCGTCTGCAGGAACCAATCTACTCCCAATTTCATCACAGCTGGGTCGGTACCGGATACAGGAGCCTTTGGGACAGGGCGCGACGGCGGTCGTGTACCGCGCGCAGGACTTGACAAGCCGCCAGGTTGCGCTCAAGGTTTTGAGCCCTGTGGCTGCGAGCCAGCCCCATATGCGCGCCTGCTTCGCGTTAGAGTATCGGACTCTGGCCCGGTTGCGCCATCCCGGCATTTTGGGCGTCTATGAAGCGGGCGAGGCGAATGGCCGGCCGTTCATTGCGATGGAGCTCGTCGAAGGGGGCACGTTGGAGCAGTTCCTGCAACGGGCGAAAACGGTGGGTGAGGTGGCGGCCATCGACATAGCCCGTCAGGTAGCGGAGGCGCTGGATTATCTGCACGGATTCGGCTATGTTCACCGGGACGTCAAGTCGTCCAACATACTGCTGGGGCCGATGGGGCGGTCGGTGCTTTTCGACTTTGGCACAGTTTACGACGCGGATGGAATGATGGAGAATGCGCCGGGGATCTATGGGACGCCGGCCTTTGTGGCGCCGGAGCAGATACGGGCAGACGGCGAACCCGACAGCCGCTCCGACCTGTACAGCCTGGGCATCGTGCTCTACTTGATGGTTACGGGGCGCAGGCCGTTTTACGGATCGAGGGAGGAGGTGCTGGATGCGCATCTCTCGGAGATACCGCCGCCGCCTTCTGCATGGGGATGGGTATCGCCGGAGCTGGAGCAGATCATTCTGAAGGCTCTTGAGAAGAAGCCTGAGGACCGATTCGGGAGCGGCGGCGAGTTTGCGCTGGCGCTGCGGGGCGTGGAGGTAGAAACGGAGACGCCGAAGCCGCGTTTGGCGACGCGATTGCGAGCGTGGCTGGAGGAGACGGTGCGGCCTGAGTAGGGAATGGGCAGGCCGGTTCACGCACGAGCCGGGCAGAGCGGCTACTCTTCGAGGCCGTTCAGCAGGGCCAGTTTTACTTCACCTATGGCCCGCGTGACGTCGATTTCACGGGGGCAGGCCTGGACACAGTTGAATACGGTGCGACAGCGCCAGACGCCGTCCACATCGTTGAGCACGCGCAGGCGCAGGTCGGCGGCGTCGTCGCGGTCGTCGAAGATGAAGCGGTGGGCCTGGACGATGGCGGCGGGGCCGATATAGTCCTCATTGGCCCAGAAGCTGGGGCAGGAGGTGGTGCAGGCCGCGC
This sequence comes from Caldilineaceae bacterium, assembly GCA_022824685.1. GTDB lineage: Bacteria > Chloroflexota > Anaerolineae > Caldilineales > Caldilineaceae > Bin5. Next base: position 12,102 of record JAJDZJ010000093.1, on the reverse strand, counting down.
AGAGGATGCATTTGGTGGTATCGTCGTAGCGTGCGCGGGCTTCCTGGCTCTGGTAGCGTTCACCGGAGGCGGGCAGGTTGTCGTTGATGAGGTAGGGCAGGACGGCTCTGTATTTGGCGAAGAAGGGCTCCATATCGACGACCAGGTCCTTGATCAGGGGCATGTTGCGCAGTGGTTCGACCTGGCACACGTCGCCGACATCCTGCATAAGCACTTTGCAGGCGAGGGCGTTGCGTCCGTTGATGACCATGGCGTCGCTGCCGCAGATGCCGTGGGCGCAGGAGCGGCGCAAAGTGAGGGCGCCGTCCTGGTACCATTTCACCTGATGCAGAGCGTCCAGCACGCGGTCGCTTTCTTCCACATCCACCCAATATTCACCCCACCAGGGCTTGGAATCGGCCTCGGGATTGAATCTGCGAATTCGCATTTTGATGCGCATATTAGTAGGTTCGCTCCTCTGGATTGTGGATTGTGATGTTCACGGGCGCGTACTCCAGATTGATCTTGCCATCCACCTCTGATGCGTAGGTGTGGGTCAGCCAGTTCTCGTCATCGCGGGCCTTGAAATCTTCGCGGCTGTGCGCGCCGCGGCTTTCCTGGCGGGCGAGGGCGCTGGCCGCGGTGACTTCGGCAAGGTCGAGCAGGTTCTGAAGTTCAATGGCTTCGAGGATGTCGGTGTTGAAGCGCTTGCCCTTGTCCATGACGGTGATGTCCTGGGCGCATTCCTGCAGTTCCCGGACACGGTTGAGGGCGGACTGGATGCCTTCTTCAGTGCGAAAGACGCCGACGTTGTCCATCATCAGGGACTGCATTTCGGCGCGCAGGTCGGCGGCGTTGTACTGTCCGTCCTTGTCCATCATTCTTTGCAGCATTGCCTGGACTGGCTGCCAGGTCTCCGCCGGCAACTCTGCCCAGTCGTTCTGCTGGCAGTAGGCTGCGGCGGCCTTGCCGGCCCGTTTGCCGAAGACCACCAGGTCGACGAGGCTGTTGGTGCCGAGCCGGTTGGCGCCGTGTACGCTGACGCAGGCGACTTCGCCGGCGGCGTAGAAGCCGGGCACGACGGCGCCCGAGGCGTTGCGTTGCACCTCGCCGTCGACATTTGTGGGGATGCCGCCCATGGCGTAGTGGGCGGTCGGCTGCACGGGCATTGGCTCCACTGCGGGATCGATGCCGAGATAGGTCCTGCAGAATTCGGCGCTGTCCTCCAGCTTTGTTTCCACGACCTGGCGGCCGAGGTGGGTGGCGTCGAGGTGGACATAACGCCCGCCGTCGATGCCCTTATTGTCGCGGACTTCCAGGTAGATGGCGCGGCTGACCACGTCGCGGCTGGCCAGGTCCTTGAGGTTGGGCGCGTATCGCTCCATGAAGCGCTCGCCGTCACGGTTGCGGAGGATGCCCCCTTCGCCGCGCACGCCCTCGGTGATGAGGATGCCCATCTTGTAGATGCCGGTGGGGTGGAACTGGAAGAACTCCATATCTTCCAGAGGCAGGCCTTTGTGCAGGGCGATGGCGGGGCCGTCGCCGGTGAGGCTGTGGGCGTTGCTGGTGATTTCCCAGATGCGGCCGAACCCGCCGGTGGAGAAAATCAGGGCCTTGCCGTGGAAGACGTGGAGGTCCCCGGTGTCGATTTCGTAGGCGACGACGCCGGTTGCCTGGCCGTCGGCGGAGAGCAGCAGGTCCAGCACGTGGAACTCGTCGAAGAAGCGGACATTGCGGGCGATGCACTGCTGGTAGAGCGTTTGCAGGATCATGTGTCCGGTGCGGTCGGCTGCGTGGCAGGCGCGGCGGACCGGTTTTTCGCCGAAGTTGCTGGTATGGCCGCCGAAGGGCCGCTGGGCGATTTTGCCTTCTGGTGTGCGGTCGAAGGGCAGGCCCATGTGTTCCAGTTCGTAGATGACATTGACGGCTTCCTGGCACATGATATCGACTGCGTCCTGGTCGGCGAGGTAGTCACTGCCTTTTATTGTGTCGAAGGTGTGCCATTCGGCGCGGTCTTCATCGAGGTTGCCGAGGGCTGCGCCGATGCCTCCCTGCGCGGTGCCGGTGTGGCTGCGGGTGGGATAGAGTTTGGTCAGGACGGCGGTATCGCTGCCCTGGCTGGCGTAAAGCGCGGCCATGAGCCCGGCTCCGCCGGCGCCGACAACGATTGTTTCGAATTTATGCGTATGGATCATCTTGTCCTCGTGTTGCGGAGCGGTGGAACAACTGGCGTCTTGTGGTATTGCAAGGGAGCGTGTCCGGGGCTGGCGTTCGCCTTATCCCATTACGCTCTCGAACAATCGTCCCACGCCGCCGGCGCCGAGAATGATCGCCAGACTGCCCAGCAGAATCAAGAGCAGACCGATTCCGTAGACAGCCGCGGTGAGCAGGAAATTTAGGAATCTGTTGTGAACGTAATCGTTGATGGAAAAACGGACGCCGTTCATGCCGTGCGCCATGCCGATGAACAGGAGGGAGGCATCGAAGAGGCGCCAGAAGACGCCGGCCGGACCCGACCAGCGTTCGGCGATATTGTCGAAGGTGATGTTTTCGACGCGCACGAACATATGCATGTATAGCAGGTGAAAGACAACGGTGACAAACATCACCAGCCCGCTGAGACGCATGAAGAGCCAGATTTTGTGTTCGTGATTTGGCGCTCCGTAGCGGAGTTTTCCCTGGACCGGTCTACTTGATGATGTAACTGCCATGGCGCGCTCCTCAGAAGAGTCCCTGCAGAGTGATGATGGCTGCCGGCACGAGCACAATGGCGACGAGAGCGAGCTCGATGCGGACGATAGTGCGTTGGTATTTACCCAGGGCCGGGAAGAAGTCGATGATGATAATTCTCATGCCGTTGGCCGCGTGATAGAGGACACCGAAAAGGAGGAAGACCTCCATGACCTTAGCCGGGGGAGAGGTGTACAAAGTTTTGTGGACCCATTCATAGGGTTCGGGCCCGATTGCGGCGACGAAGATACTGAGGATGTGCATATAGAGGAAGAGCACGATGCCAAGGCCGCTGGCCCGATGCAATATCCAGGCCCACTGGCCCTCAGCTCCTCTGTAGGATATGCTTTTGTAAAGCGATGCTACGAGGGCAGCCATTGGCTGGGATCTCCTTGGCGCGAGTTGTGGATTTGGAAAGACTGCGAACCCACGTTGCTCCGGAGGGAACAGAACAGATCGATAGATAAATCATAATCATCCGCGTTGATCCTGTCAATTCAGACCGGAGAAAAAACTGGTTCGGTGCGGCGGGCGCCTTGCGAAAGCCGGGTTTGGCGCGGCCCCGGGTTGGCGGGTCGGGCCGGGCGCGGAGCAGCGGCGGGCAGACGGTTAATTCGTTCATGGACGCCAGCGCTCGCAGTCTCGACTTGGTGGGCGTAGGGGGCCGGCGTGTATGCCAGGTATCGTCACTGGGGTCTTGCGGATTTATTCGTGCGGTGGAGGCATCCTCTACTGCTGCTTTTCGTCCCAGCGGAGTCGCGCCAGGAGGACATCCGGCTCCCAGACGTCGATCTCGACTGTCGGCGTTAGGGACTCGATATTGTAGACGACGAGCCGAAGCTCGTAAACGCCGGGCGACAGGTCGGGCGGGATTTCGAGTTCAAACCAGGTGTCGACCGGTTCCTGGGCGAGCCACTGGCCTGTGGACCTGGACTCCGAGTCCGCCAGTACTTCGTCCTGCTGGAGCACTCTGTTTCCGTTTTGATCATGGATGCGCAGGGAGACAGCGAAGTCGACCTGCAGGGGCGAGGGGATTCGCCACCGCATTCCGACCCAGAGGGTCAGATCCTGTCTCAGGGTGACGGTCCCTTGGGTGGAGAGGCGGTCTTCGCCCTGCTCAAGGGCAAAGCCGAGCAGATCGATGCCGCCATCGTAGTTGACTGCTGCTCGGCGGCGCCGTTCGGCCTGGACTGGGTCTCCGCCGCCGGCGATGAGCTGCCTGATCCGGGGGAGGAGGTCGGCGGAGGAGGCCACGAGAGCGAACTTGCCTTCGGCAATGCTTGACCCGCTGATGCCGATGACTGCGCCGGTATCTGACACGAGCGCGCCGCCGCTCTGGCCGCCGGCGATGGAGGCATCTGTCTGGAAATAGGTGAGCCGCCCGGACTCGTTTTGACGCAGGCGGGAGAGGATACCCTTTACGATGGTGGGTTGGGGGAAGGATTCAAATTCGGCGGGGTAGCCGATCAGATACATGTCTGCGCCGATGGGCGTGCTTTCTCCGTCGATCAGGGGCAGGGGCGCGGTGGCGACGTTGATTGGGCCGAGCACGGCGAGATCGGCTTCCTGATCCCAGCCGATCACCGGGACGCCGTCAAACTCGGCGCCATGGGGGAAGACGACGCGCGCCGATTCGAAGGGATAGACGACGTGGCGGTTGGTAACGAGGAAACTTCCCTCGATCAGCACCCCGCTTCCGCTTGCCTCTTCGGTTTGGACGTAGGCGATCGCGGGCGAAACTTTCTGGAAGATCTGGGCGGAGGTGAGCTTGGGTGGGATGAAGACCTCGATCGTTGCGCTCTCGGTATTGGCCGTGGTGACGAGAGGGGCGTAGATCCATGCCTGGGTCCCGCGATATCGAATCCGCCACCAGTCGCTGGTTTCATTTCTGGCGATGATTGGGAACTGGTCGCCGGGCTGCGCAGAGCCGACAATTGGGTAGTAGGTTCCGGGCCCGCCCCGAATATTCATGTTTCTTTCGACGAGGACAACGGGTTCAGGAACCGGCGTCTGGGTGGGCTTCGAGGCCACGTCAGGGAAGACTTCGGGGATCGCGGTTGGGTTGGACGGGGTCGCGGTGCCGGTTGGGCTATCGACTGCGGTGACAAGGGAACCGATGAACTGGGGCCGGAATTCAGAGACGAAAGACAAAGCCAGCAGAAGAAACAGGACGCCGGCGACGGCGGCTTGGATCCACCGTCCCTTTGCCACTGGTTTCGATGGCGCGGCCTCGAAGGCGTAGCCGCAGTGACCGCAGAGGGATTCAGTCTGCGGGATGAATTGTGCGCAGTCCGGGCAGCGTCTGTAGAGTGTTTCTGCCATTTAAGGATTTCGGACCCGTCGCGGCGAAAGTCTCCCGACCGGCCATAGGCGGGGCCGCAAATGAGGCGGCCCGCGCAGGTTGCGCGGGCCACTCTGTTTCGGGCAGATGTATGCGGCGGCGCAGTCCTACATATTGTCGATGAGCGCCTGACCGAATTCACTGCATTTGAGCAGCGTGGCGCTCTCCATCAGCCGTTCGAAGTCATAAGTGACTCTCTTCTGGCCGATCGTTTTTTCCATCGCCTGAATGATCAGGTCGGCGGCCTGATGCCATCCCAGATGGCGGAGCATCATTTCGCCGGACAGGATCACTGAGGAAGGGTTGACTTTGTCCTGGCCCGTATATTTGGGAGCGGTCCCATGGGTGGCCTCGAAAATGGCGCGCCCGGTCTCGTAGTTGATATTGGCTCCGGGAGCGATGCCGATACCGCCCACCTGCGCAGCCAGGGCATCGCTGATGTAGTCGCCGTTCAGGTTGAGAGTGGCCAGGATGTCGTATTCTGCTGGACGCGTCAGGATCTGCTGGAGCATGGCATCGGCGATAACATCCTTGACGATGATGTTTTCGCCTTCCGCGGCGGGCAGATGCCGCCAGGGTCCGCCATCTAGCAGTTGCGCTCCGAAGCTCTGGTCGGCGGTCTCGTAGCCCCAGTTGCGGAATGCCCCTTCAGTGAACTTCATGATGTTGCCTTTGTGCACCAGGGTCACGCTTTCGCGCCCGTTGTCCAACGCGTACTGAATGGCGGCGCGCACGAGGCGGTCGGTGCCCTCTTTGCTGACCGGCTTGATGCCGAAGCCGGCGGTGTCGGGGAAGCGGACTTTGGCGTAGCTGTCCGAGAAGGCCGAATTGAGGAGTTCCTTGAACTGCTCCACCTCAGGGGTGCCTTCCTCGAATTCGATGCCGGCGTAAATGTCCTCGGTATTTTCGCGAAAGATCACCATGTCGACCAGTTCCGGCTGCCTGACGGGGCTGGGGACGCCTCTGAAGTATCGGACCGGGCGCACGCAGGCGTACAGGTCGAGCCGCTGGCGCAGGGCGACGTTGATGCTGCGGATGCCGCCGCCGACGGGCGTGGTGAGAGGACCTTTGAGCGCGACCTTGTAGTCATCGATGGCGTCTAGTGTTTCTTGCGGCAGCCAGACGATTTCATTGTATACGTCATTGGCCTTGTCGCCGGCGTAGACTTCCATCCAGACGATTTTTTTCCGGCCGGCATAGGATTTGGCCACGGCCGCGTCCAGCACCGGCTGGCTGGCTGCCCAGATGTCAGGGCCGGTGCCGTCGCCTTCGATAAAACAGACGATGGGATTGTCCGGCACCCGCAGATTTCCATCTTGATCGATTTCGATCTTATTGCCTTCGCTGGGAACGACAATGCGCTCATATACCATCAGTGAAAAGCCTCCAGATAGGGTGAAAAGAACTCTTACGACAGGTCTTGGTCCACTGTAGCAAGCCAGGTTGTGTCGGTTCGGGTGAAGATTTCGCCTGAGCGGTCCCGGCTCCACGGCCCGACGAGCCAGTAGATCAACCGTGCGGCGGATGCGGGCGTGAGCAGTTCGCCCTGCTGGTGGGCCTGATGGAAGCGGCTGAAGTCCAGGCTGGAGCCGTGGGTGTCGATGCTGCGGATATCGGCCTGCATTTCCGTATCGACCATGCCGGGCGCGAGGGCGTTGACTGTTACGCCGGCAACGCCCTCGACCTGTAGTTCCGCGGCCAGGCAGCGGGTTAGCATGTTGAGTCCGGCTTTGGCCGCGCAGTAGGCGCTCAAACCGGGGGCAGCGTGGTCGGCAGCGCCGCTGGTGATGTTGAGGATGCGGCCGTAGCGCTGATCGAGCATAACGGGCAGGACGTTGCGGGCAACTTGAAATGGCCCGACAAGATTGGCGACGATATTGTAGGCCCATTCCTCCGGGTCTGCCTCGCAGACCTGTTCAACGGGCCAGACGATGCCGGCGTTATTCACGAGGATGTCGACGCGGTCAAACTGGGAGAGGGCCGCCTCCACAACTTCCTCGATTTCATCCGGATTGGCGACATCGCAGGGCACGGCGATCGCCTTCGCGCCGGCGCTGCGGATGGCGACGGCCTCGACCTGGTCCTGGCTGCGGGCGGTGAGGACGACGGCTGCGCCGGCTGAGGCCAGCAGATCGGCGGCGGCAGCGCCGATGCCGCGTCCGCCGCCGGTGATGATCGCCACCTGCCCCTGAAGTTTTCTGGAGTGTTTTCGCTCCGTCATCGTTGTAAGAAGGCCTGGGCCTTTGTGCGCAACCGGGACGCAAGCCCGGGAGAGAAATAAAATAATCTGCTGCGCCGCGGGTTGGCGCTCAATTCTGGTGAAGTCTACCAGAAGCCGGCCCAAACAACTATTTCAAGGTATGAACGCATACGGTAATGCAGCGGCGTATGACATAATGTTGTAAGTGGGGGCTCTAAATGGGCTCCCGCTTCGAGAGAGGACATCTACCTTTAGGGGGAGTTTCGATACGATGTATAACTTCATGACAGAGGCCCACGATGGCTGGCATTACCTGACTGCCCTGGCGCTGGTTGTCGCGGTGGGGACATTTGTGGTTCAGTGGGCGCGCGGTCAGGCGTGGAGCCGGTTGGAGCAGCGCGTCGGGACATACGCCGTCATTGTGGTTGATATCCAGCTGCTGCTGGGTTTGATCCTGTGGGGCACGGGCTGGAATCTGGGCATAGTGGGGGCGAATGCGGCGCGTACGATCGAGCATCCATTTACAATGTTGCTGGCTGTCGTCTTGCTGCACGTGGGTTGGGTATGGACGAAGAGGTCGGACGAATCGGTTCGCGTACGCAGTGGCGCGGTGACTTTTGTGGTCACGGGGCTGCTGGTGCTGGCGGGACTGGCGCGCATTCAGGGATGGATTTAGGGAACCGGGCGAATCGGACGCCGGTTCAGCGGCTATTGCAAACCATCTTTTGAGACAATTAACGCGGCGGCCTTGCGTCACAACGATCAGCCGTTGTATTCGCCGAATGCGGCGACGACGTTCTGGCCGCCGAAACCGAAAGCGTTGACGATAGCGTAACGCACCTTGTGGTCGAGCGGTTCATTGCCGACGACATCGATACCCAGTTCGGGGTCTTCGGTGTAGTTGATCGTGGGGGGGATGACATCCTCGCGGATGGCCATTACGGCGGCAAGCGCGGACTCTGCGCCGGCGGCGCCGAGGGCATGGCCGACCATGCTCTTGATGCTTGTGGTTTTGGGCGTTGGCTGGCCGAAGACCTGGCGGATGGCGAGGGCTTCGACCTCGTCGTTCAGTTCTGTGCCGGTGCCGTGGGCGAGGATCAGGTCAACGTTTTCCGGGGCGAGATTGGAGAAGCGCAGGGCTCTGCCGATGGCGCGGCTGGCTCCGTCTGCGCTGGGGTCGGGCGCGGTCAGGTGGTAAGCGTCGCCGGTCAGCGCGCCGCCGAGGACCTCGGCGTAGATTTCGGCGCCCCGGGCGAGGGCGTGCTCCTCTGTTTCCAGGATCATGGTGACTGCCCCTTCGCCGCTGACAAACCCGTTTCGATCAACAGAGAAGGGGCGGCAGGCCTGTTGCGGCCTGTCGGTATCTTTCGAGAGCGGCCCCATATTGCCGAAGGCAGCGAAGGTCAACATTGAGATGGCCGATTCAGTGCCGCCGGCGATCATCACATCGGCTTCGCCCCTCTGGAGAAAGTGGAAAGCCTCCAGAATGGAGTAATGGCCGCTGGCGCAGGCCGCGGTACTGGTCATGACGGGGCCGCGGGCGCCGACAGCCATGGAGACGACGCAGCTGGCAGCATTTGCCATGGCGCTGGGTACAACAAAGGGCCCCACGGTTCGCCAGGACTTTTCGACCAGTTTTTCGGTGGCGTGCTCGATTTCGATGATGCCGCCGCCGCCAGTGGCCATCATGACGCCGACTTCGTCGCGATTGGAGTCGGTGACTTCCAGTCCGGCGTCGGACAGCGCCTGTTTGGTGGAGGCAACGGCAAATTGGGTGGCGCGCGCTGTTCGCCGGATGAACTTTCGGTCCATATATTGCCGGGCGTCAAAGTCTCTCACCTCACAAGCGATGTTGTAAGGCATCTCTCCGGCGTCGAAAAGAGTGAGTGCGCCGGCGCCGGATTGGCCCCTCAGCAGGTTCTTCCAGAAGGCGCCGGGATCATTGCCAATGGGTGTGATCGCGCCCATGCCTGTGATCACAATCCGTTTCATACGAACCTTCCTTCTTCATCCAAGTCGCGCCATTAGGGACGTGGTGTCGGTCGTACTCAATCGGGTCAGTTGAGCTGGCCGGACCATAGAAATGGCGTCCCCCATACGAACTCAAGCGGCCAGAAAATTTGGACTCAGGGCCGCTGCCTGCAACTGCAGCCAGCGGACAGAACTCATTCGTCATCCACAAGACAGGTTAGAGGAGATTATAGAGGAGAGAAGTCTTGACGTCAAAATCATGGTGGATTTTTTGGAAGACAGTCGGGGGAAGTTGAACCGGGCGTAGAGTGGCTGCAGGCGGAAGGATTGCGGACAAAGGCGTGACATGGGGGCCTTCAGCGAGCTCGGAACGGTCACGCCTTTCCTAGCAGCGCGGCCAGCAGCGCCATGCGGATATACATGCCGTTACGCATCTGGCGAAAGTAGGCGGAGCGGGGATCGTCGTCCAATGCATAGCTGATCTCGCCGACGCGGGGCAGCGGATGCATGACGATCATTCTCTCGCGGGCCCGGGACATTAGTGCCTGATCCACGATGAAGAAATCTTTGACCCGGTCATATTCGGCCAGATCGGTAAAGCGTTCCCTTTGGACGCGGGTCATATAGAGTACATCGGCTTCGCCGATAACTGAGTGGAGGTCTTCGACCTGGGTATAGGAGTGGCCGGAGTCTTCAACGGCTGCCAGCACATCGGCGGGCAGGCGCAGGATTTCGGGGCTGACGAAGATGAATGAGACGTTGTAGTTAAGCAGCAGCTTGGTCAGGCTATGCACTGTGCGCCCGAACCGCAGGTCGCCGACCATGGCGACGGTCAGTTCGTCGATTTGTTGCAGCTCTTCCTGCACGGTAAAGAGATCGAGCAGGGCCTGTGTTGGGTGTTCGCCGACGCCGTCGCCGGCGTTGATCACGGGTTTGTGGGCATAGTAGGCGGCGGTTGCGGCGGCGCCCACTTCGGGATGGCGAATGACGATCACGTCGGCGTAGCATTCGAGGGTGCGAATGGTATCGGGCAGGCTTTCGCCTTTGCTGACAGAGCTGTACTGGACGTTGTTGATGGGAATGACCTGCCCGCCAAGGCGCTGCATGGCCGCGGTGAAGCTGGAGCTGGTGCGCGTGGACGGTTCGTAGAAAAGGTTGGCCAGGATTTTGCCCTGCAGCAGTTCCGCGCTGCCGAAACGCTCGACCAGCACGCGCATTTCGTGCGCGATACTGAAGATGGCATTTAGCGACTCGCGATCGAACTGATTAACGCTGAGAATGTCCTCGCCGGCAAAGCTCTCGATCGTGTTCGTCATGTTTACGCTTCCAGGTTCCTCTGTTATTGGTCCAGACCCAAACCGTGTGCAGTGCGATGATCGTCATCTGTTGGCGTGCTTCATTCACGTCGCCAGAGCCGTTGGCGCTGAATGCAGCCGCTTCAGGCCGGTCGCCGACCGTCATGCTGCAGGCGATTGAAACAGCACTCGTCCACTGCCGGGCTGGGCCAGGACCTGCACGCCGTCAAAGACGGTTGCGCCGCGCAGCACCACTCTTTCGACACGGCCGATTACCTGGCGGCCGTCAAAAGGTGTCCAGCCGCAGCGTGTGCGCAAATGGGCGTCACTCAGTGTAAACGCATTGTCTAAGTCCACCTCGATCCAGGTCTGCGGCTGTTGCGGGAGCGCGTAAATGCGGCGGGGGTTTTCGACGCAGCGCAGGAGCAGATCGTCCAGTTCCAGACGGCCGTCTTCGACGGCTGTCAGGAGCAGGGGGAGCATGGTTTCCACGCCCGGGACGCCGGGGAGCGAGGTTGACTCGGTACGGGAGCCATCTGTCTCTCTACCGGCTTCTCCCGGTGATTGCATGCCCTTTTCGGTAAAGGTATGCGGCGCGTGGTCGGTGGCGAAGATGTCGATGACGTCGAGGTTTTGCCAGAGGCTGGCCACGTCGTCGGGGGAGGCCAGTTTGGGCCGCATGTCAAATCGGTTGCCGCCGCGGTTGTAGTCCTCTTCGGAGAGAAAGAGATGATGGGGTGTGGCTTCGCAGGTGACCGGGATGCCCTTCTCTTTGGCCGCGCGGATGAGTTCGATCTCGCTGCGGCGGCTGACATGGACGATATGCAACGGGAGATTGTAGAGATGGCTGAGGGCCAGGCAGACAGGTACCATCAGGTCTTCGGCATGGACGGCGATGGGGCCCAGCGCCGCGGCGGAAGTCTGCGCGGCGTTGTCATGCGGGGACTCTGTGTCAGGCGCCGGATGACGCCAGCCGTTGAGCTGGTCGGCGCGTTGCGCCCACGATTGGAAGAGACGGTGGAGGAGGCCCAGCTCTTCGATGCGCAGGCCTCCGAAGGTTTCGTTGACATAGATTTTGAGACCACAGGCGTTTTGCGCGACAGGGAGGTAGGCATCCACGTCAGCGACGGTTGCGCCAACAAAGAGTCCAATATCGCAGACTGCCTTTGCTTCGGCCAGGCGCACTTTTTCGCGCAGGTTGGCCGGGGTGGAGGTGGGGGGGACGGTGTTGGGCATGTCCAATACGGTGGTCACGCCGCCGGCCAGGGCGGCGCAGCTGCCGGAATGGAGGTCCTCTTTCTGGGTGTGGCCCGGTTCCCTGAGATGGACGTGGGCATCGATTAGGCCGGGCAGTCGCAGAGTGGGCATGGAGTCCTTGTTGATGGAAGACAAAACTGCCCAATTCTACTTGAATGTTCGTGAAGCGGCAACCGCGGGGCTTTGCTTGGCAGGGCAATCGCATCTAAATCTGTAGGCCGATTCAGTTGAAATTGTGGCCAGAAGAAAGCGAGAATAAGTGGAAATCACCCTGCGCTTACTGAATATCGACGGGAAGACGCCGCGGATCAGGCCCTCAGTCGGCGAGA
>JAJDZJ010000140.1 GCA_022824685.1 Caldilineaceae bacterium | reverse complement strand
CTCGCCGACTGAGGGCCTGATCCGCGGCGTCTTCCCGTCGATATTCAGTAAGCGCAGGGTGATTTCCACTTATTCTCGCTTTCTTCTGGCCACAATTTCAACTGAATCGGCCTACAGATTTAGATGCGATTGCCCTGGGCGAAAAACCAAGGGGCCTTCCTGGCTTCCTCCGTAAGTCGTATCGTTTTGGCCTATTCCTCCTCAATATACCATAAATGGATCTCGCGCCAGAGCCTATTGGTGTCAACCGCGTCGAGCGACTGGCCCTTGACTTTGGCGTTGAAGATGGCGGGCCAATGGGTGAAAAACAATTCTATCACCGGCGCCTCGTCCATAATCATCCTCTGGATCTCGTTGTAGATGGGCCGGCGCTGCTCCACAGAGGCGTAGGAGAGTCCCTCCTCGATCAGCGCGTCCAGTTCAGGGTTTGAGATGCAGGGAAAGTTGTTGGCGCCTTCCGAGTGCATCATCCAGTGGGGATCCGGGTCTATAGCGCCGTGTTCAAAGGCGATCATTGCGGCATCCATCTCGCACTTGCGCATACCATCCAGGATAGCCGCCACGGGCGTTTCCACGAGGAAGATCTCGACGCCTATTTCGGCCCACAACTGCTGCGCTAACTCGATGACCGGGATAAACTGCTGGTTTCCGGCGCCCACATGGACATTGAAGGAAAGCCTCTCACCCTCCTTCTCGCGTACCCCGTCGCCGTCATCGTCCACCCAACCTGCCTCGTCCAGCAGCGCCATGGCCTTTTCCGGGTCGTACTCGTACCGTGGGATGTCCGGGTTGTAGTAGTCCGGGTATATGGGGGACAGGTTAGAATGGGCTACCTGAGCCTGGCCGAACCAGAGGTCGTCGATGATCCTTTGGCGGTCCAGGCCCCAGTACAATGCCTGGCGCACCCGCTTGTCCGACAACTGCGGTATGGTGTTGTTGAGCGGGATGAGAAAGGGCCCCGCCCCGGCTTGAGAAATGCTCGTAAACCTCGGGTCGTTGGCCAGACGCACGTTGTCCTCCATCAACAATGGCCAGGCGGTCCCGTCGGCGTCGCCCGACTCAAGGGCGATGGTGCGCACCGAAGCCTCGGGCACGACGTCGACCCGCAAAAAGTCGATATTGGGTCGCCCGCGAAAGTGGTCGTCGAACGCCTCCAGCAGCGTGAACTGCGACGGGTGCCATTCCACGAGCTTAAAGGAGCCGGTACCGATGGGGGCCGTCGCGTACACTTCCTCGCCCACCTCCGCGTGATAGTCCGATTGTACAATACGCAGGATCGCCCCTAATACGAGAAAGGCGGCATCTACCTGCACCATGTTGATGACGGTGGTATAGTCATCCACACACTCGACGGAATCGATTTTTGACAAGACGCCGACCACTGGCGCCGCGTTTTCCGGGTCACGGTAGAAGTCGTACGTATACTTGGCGTCCTTGCACGTGAAATCGGCGCCATTGTGAAACTTGACGCCCTCACGCAGGTTGAAGGTGTAGGTCAGGCCGTCTTCGGAGATGTCGTAGGACTCGGCCAGCACCGGTACGACCGCATTTGAAGCGTCTATCTCCACCAGCCCGTTGTGGATTTGCATGAGCGCCGGCCGGATGGCGCTTGGGATGGCGCCGAGTCCAGGGCTGAGGCTGAACGCGTCGTGGTGGCCCATCAGACGGAGGGTGCCACCCTGAGGTGGCCCCGTGGATGCCGTCTCTTCTTCGACCATCTCTTCCTCAACGACCGTCGGCTGCTGAACGACGCAGGCCGACAACATCAGAACGCTAACAACCAGCAACACCAACGACTTTTGCCAATTTGTGTTAGACATCTGTCTCTCCTCCAATGGATGAATGTCTTTGCCCCCTAAAGAGGCAACTGTCCAAAACCTTGTGAGCACGCTTCTTGAACGATCTCTCAACCGGTCACCTCCTTGGCTCAATCTATGATTTCCCGCTGCTGAATAGCTTGAGGGTTGGAGTTTCAACTCTTTTTCGTCCATCTTCACCTCCTTCTACGGCTGAGCGCGTGACAACTGGTGACGCAATCGTTTTCTGATTTAGCGCCGTCTTTACATCAGATTACCCTTCTACCTGGATGAATACCTGATCGCCGCGCAGCTCAACAGGGTACGTTCTTAAGTCTTTAGTGACGGGTGCAGACAATGCTCTGCCTGTCTCGATGTCGAAGCGCCCTAGATGCAGTGGGCATTCGATACAGCCATCAATGACAAAACCCGCGGCTAATTCGGTTTCTTCATGTGTGCATAAACCATCGCTGGCAAAGAAGGCGTGGGGACCCAAACGATAAATGGCGTACGTGTGGCCGTTGTAGTCAAAGCCAAGCACGTCTTCCACTCCGATATCTGAAACGTTGCAGACCTCGATCCAACTGCTATCTTCGGCATCTGTGTTTACAGCCGTTGCTGTGCGGATCTCTTCAATCGAATTGTCCACAGACTCAGCAGGTACACTAGTGCCGTCTCTCACGTTTGCTACCGGTTCGTCGCTTAACGCGCTGCTCGACGTGACAACGCCGCCTATGGGGATGTCGAACGCTTCAACCGTTGTGCCGGCGTCAGGAATAGGGCGTTTTATGTAATAATCCGGGTCGTTGGTCGCTTGCTTGTACAAGGCCGGGATCATCTCCTTGTAGGCTTGCCACAGGCTCCGATACGGCGGCGGTGTTTGTGATTTCATCAACTCGTGCAAGTCACCCAAAGCATGGTAGGGAACCATGGGTATGACGTGGTGTTCGATATGATAGTTCATGTTCATATACAGATAGCGGAACACAGGATTCAGATAGATCGTGCGCGTATTTTCGCGGTGGTCATACGTATCTTCACCCAAACCGGCGTGTTGCGTAACGGCGAGCATTTGCTCCACAAATGCGCCGTAAAAGCGGGGAAGCCACACGAACATCATCGGGAGAAAGCTGCCGATCGCCACCGCCCACACCGCAAAGGCCGCCACAATAGCTAGATAAATCCGGCTCGTCCAGATCATTTTGGGTAGCTCAGAGGCGGGTACAAAGCTACGGACATCGTCGCCGATTTGCCCGGCAGCATGTCTGATCACACGCTGTACTTCCAGAACGCCCCGCAGAAAGAAAAAGTCCATCGCAAAGATGAGCAGATCGGCTGGCCGTTGAACCTGGATTTCGGGGTCATAGCCCACGAGATAGGTGTTGGTGTGATGGCGGGCATGGCTCCAACGCCAGAGGTTAGCTTCACGTATGGTCATGAAGGAGCTGATATGGTAAAAGAGCTCGTTTAGCCAGCGGGTGCGAAACACGGTGCCATGGCCACACTCGTGCCATCGCGCGTCGGATGAGGAGTAGAGCGTCCCATAGATGAAAAAGGCGAGAATCGCCCACCAGGTGCCCCAGGAGATCCAGGCCAGGTAGCCGCTCACCCCAAGCAGGATGATCCACAGGCCAAAATCGAGGAGACCGTAGCGGTTGGTGCGCTGCATCAGCGCTTTGAGTTGGTCGCGGGGGATATCGGGGGACCACCACGCTTGTTCGACCTTTTCTTCGATGGCGTCATCGTCGAGGGGGATATCCGTCTTGTATGTGCTGATCAGACGATAGTCCCGTTCGGGGAAGTTGCGTAGCGCCAATTTTTCTCCTTCGCACGATCAAAACCGGATCCGTAAATCATGTGGAATCAGATTCCGCATCCATCATATTATATATAATCTTGCATGTCAAAGCGCGATAAAACGCCCACGAAACGTCTGCAAAGATAGAGAAACGGCGTGCAAGAAGGAACGACGACCATCCGTGCCTGGCTCTTTCCGGGCAGTATATGGGTGATGGTCAAGACTGTGAACAAACGGTTGTGCCCACGTTTGGGCTCCCAGATTTCGGCGAGTTCGAGGAGGCGTCCACAGCGAGGGCACTGAAGAGAGTCGCAGCCAAAACTCTTTCTGTGCTGGAGGGTGGTGGGTAGTGATGCCAGGTCGAAAAGAGGGGCTTGAAGGCGAAGGGCTTCTAGGGCGGTGCGGGCGATAGAATGCTACATCGGAGGGCGCTGCCAGCCCCCAAACACCTCCTCCAGATGCTTGACGACTGCCAGCGCCACATCCTCACGCCACGGACGCGCCACCACTTGGGCGCCGATGGGCAACCCTTCGAGAGACGTGCTAACGCGGACGACGGCTGCCGGCCAGCCGGTCAAGTTGTAGGTGGCGGTGTACGCAAACACGGGCAACTGGATACTCGACGCTCCGTGAGGTGGAGCCGGAAAGGGGAGTACCGGGCAGACCACGACATCGTACGCTTCCATAAAGGAGAGCATTTCACTTCGAAACTGGTCAATCTGGAAAACCAAGCCACTCAATGTGTCGGACGTCACTTTCGATTCCTGGCCCATAGCTATCAGGTTCGCGATCCCCGGATGTGGTTCCGTGGTGCCGTACAGGTCGAGGAGTCGCTTGAAACCTGCACCACCATCTCCTAACTGGCAGCCAAGCAGGAGGTCCATCGTTTTCTCCATGCCGGGTGGCCGCGCTTCTTCTACGGTTGCCCCGGCTTTTTCCAAAGCGGATGCGGCTGCTTCCACGGCGGCCATGATTTCCGGCGTGGGGGTTACGACGCCATTATCTGTGTAAAAGGCAGCGCGCAGATCGGTGAAGCTCACTTGGTTCGGGTCAGCCAATGGCATGGGAACGATCGCCGGGTCGCGCCAGTCAACGCCAGCGATGATGGGCAAGATCGTGATCAAATCTTCGACGTAACGCGCCATTGGACCGATCTGCGTCAATGACTCATCAAGGCCTGCAGGGGGAAGAATGTGGCCGGTCCGCGGAACCCGTCCGGACGTGGGTCGAATGCCGGCTGTGCCGCAAACGTGCGATGGCAAACGAATGCTCCCGCCGGTGTCGCTTCCGATGTCAAAGGGTATCCCACCCGCGGCGATGATCGCCGCCGCTCCTCCGCTGCTGCCGCCACAGGTACGCGACAAGTCGTACGGGTTGTTGGTGCGGCCGTAGACCAGGTTAACCGTCTCGAAATCGAGCGTCAGTTCCGGTGTGTTGGTCTTGCCCAACAGAATCGCGCCTGCGGCGCGCAGGCGGGCCACCACCGTGGCGTCTTGCTCCGGTACAAAGGAGCTTCTCCCCTGCGTGCCCCCGCTGCTGATCACCCCGGCTGTGTCCAGGGCGTCCTTGATCGTCATTGGAACGCCGTGCAGGGGACCTCGCAGATCGCCCTTTGCCAATTCTTCATCTGACCGGCGGGCTTCTACCAAGGCCCCTTCAGCATCCAGTCGGACAACGGCGTTCAATTGCGGATTGATGTCCTTTATGCGCTGCACGTATGCTTTCACGACCTCTTCTGATGAAACCTCTCTCGTGCGTATGGCTTTGGCCACGGCCGAAGCTGATGCATATATCAATTCAGACATCTGACAAATCTCCTCTCTATGTGGTTATGGGAGAAGCCGGGGAAACCCCTTCGGCTTTAGCCAGGGGATGAAAAGCAGAGTCTTTTGCCTATCTGCGCGACAATAGGCTTCTCCGTGAAGAAACCTGTTGAGCTAACCGAAGCCCAGGACGTTTACGCTTGCGTTTCGCATGATCCAGGTCGGTTCGCCAGGGAGTTGCGCCAAAAGCATTTCGGACTACAATACCAGAGTGTGATTGGGGAATTTTAGCAGGAATACAGCGCGGCGCAAGCCGGCCCCGGCCGGCTTGCCCAAAGGTGATGCACGAACTCAGTGCCCCACGACCTTGGAGAAGAGATGAATCAATAACACCTCAAGATCGCGCTCAAGGAGTCCGAGTAAAATGACACCAACAAATCAACTGGGGGCCAGCATCTCAGACATTGAGGTCTCTGCCGCCGACCTTGATCTACAACAGGCGGCCGCTATCTACCGCGAACACGGTTGTCTCGTGGTGCGTAGTCTCATGAACGCGTACGTTGACGCAATGTATAACGACATCATGCGGTCCGTCGATATCGCCATCAATCAGCTTGACCAGGCGGAAAAAACGCCTGACGGCTGGCGTACACCCAACGAAACGTTGTTCATCCCTGCACCGGAGGGTTATGAGCGCGACAAACAACTGTATGTTGTGGGTATCAATTACTATACCAGCGGTGCATTTCTCCAAGCAGCGCTTGATGCCACGGCCTTGGACATAGTTGAGGCCATCCTGGGTCCGAACATTGAGCTGTTCGGTCAAGGCCAGAGCCTGGTGAAAGAGCCGGTGGGCGGATTTCCCAAGATCCTGCACCAGGACTCGGCCTATTTCGAGCACAAATACGAAGGTCCGGTTGCGATCCTCAACTATGTCGTGGATACGGATGTGCAAAGAGGCGCGCTGCACGTGGTGCCTGGCTCTCACCGCATGGGTCAGCTCCAGCACATCGATACCTTCTCACACCTGGGCCTGGACGAGGATGAATGGCCCTGGGAAGCGGCGATACCTGTAGAGGGCCAGGCCGGCGACGCGATATTCTTCCATGTGAGGACCGTGCACGGCTCCAAGCCCAACTTTTCAGACAAACCACGGCAGGTGTTCATCAACCGCTATCGCCGTCCCGATGATTATGTGACGATCAGAGGGTTTACAGTAGCGAACCGGGCGGAGGCTGAGAAACGAGCACAAGAGGCCCGAAAAACCAATGAACAGCGCGGGCTAATGGTAAGAGGGTTCCGAACCTGAAAGGGTAGATTAGTCGTGAATGCCGATATCCTTTCCGAACAGCAATTCCTCGGTTCGCTTGTGCTGACCGCCTGCGAGAAAGAGGTAGAAGTAACGCGAGTCGTCACGGAGAAAGAGACGGTTATCCAAAAGGAGACAGTCGTCCAAGAGAAGGTCGTCACCGCGACGCCACTGCGATTTTGAAAGTAGGGGACGTACGTCAGAATATAGGTTAGGAGAAAGCCTATGTCTGTCCAGAAACGCATTTTCATGTGCGGAATCGCAACGGAAACCCATGACTTTAACAAGTTTCCCACCACACTTGAAGCCTTTACCGACAAAGGTCTTTACTTCGTGCAGGAGGGCGAGAGCCTTGAGCGCTTCCGCGAAGGCGACCTCTGGTTCGGCGGCTATCTCGAGGTAGCCGATTCCGAAGGCTGGCAGCTGGTCACCGGCGTCTGCGCTTTTGCCTGGCCGTGGGGCAGTGTGACCGAGCACGCCTTCGAAACGCTGTGGGCGCGCATCGAACGCCAGCTGCGCGATGAAGCTCCGTTCGACGGAATCCTGCTGCCACTTCATGGCGGCATGGCCTGTGAGCATCTGGACGACCCGGTAGGCGAGTTCGTCGCGCGGATCAGGCGTATCGTCGGCCGCCACGTGCCGATTGCGGCGTCGCTGGACCTGCACAGCAACCTCTCGCCTCAGTTCGTGCGCGACTGCGACATCATCTGCGGCTTCCACACGACGCCCCACGTCGACGTGCGGCAGACGGCGTTCCGCACCGCCAGCCTGCTCGCGCGCACGTTGCGCGGGGAAATCCGACCGCAATGCCACTCGATCCATCCTCCCGTGCTGTTCGGCATCGATCACGGACGCACGACGGTTCCGCATGCGCCCATGTTCACCTTACTCAAGCGCGTAGAAGTGATTCAGGCTGAAGACCCGCAGCTGCTCGACGCGAGTTTTATGCCTGCCTATCCCTTTTGCGATCAGCCTTGGACCGGGACGAGTGCCGTGCTCGTGATGGACGGCCCGTCTGAGCGGGTGAATGACTACCTTGACGAGTTCGGCGCAGAAATCTGGCGTACTCGTGACGTGCTGACCATCGATATTGTGAGCATTGATGAGGCGCTGGACGCGGTGGAACAAACCGCCAATGATCCGCGCCCCTTTCTGCTGGGTGATTTCACTGACGGCCCGTACTCAGGTGCTTATGGCGACGCGACAGCGATGCTTTCGGCGCTTATCGAGCGGGGCACGCCGGGCGCGGTGTTCGGGCCGTTGTTCGATGCCGAGGCCGTGGAGCAGGCCCATGCGGGGGGCGTCGGCGCGCAGATCGAGGTCGAACTCGGCGGCAAATGCGATCCGCGGTATGGCGGTGGACCTGTTAGCGGCACGGCCATTGTCAGGGCGCTGTCCTATGGCAAGTTCATACACAAGGGGCCCTTTATGCAGGGGCAGCCAGGAGACCTGGGAGAAAGCGCACTGCTGGAAATCGGTGGTGTCGGTGTCATTGTCAATCCGTTCCCCAGCCAGCTCCATGACCGCGAGCAGCTCAAACTTTTCGGCATCCGCTTTGAGGAGCTGAATGTGCTGGTCAGCAAGGCCTTCAACCACATGCGCGCTGACTTTGAGCCACTGTCCCGCGGCCTGCTCTACCCCGATGCCGGCGGTGTCTTCAGCTTCAACTTCAGCAAGTTTCCGTTCGAGAAGATCCGGCGGCCCATCTGGCCGCTGGATGACTTTGAGATAAGCCCGGGCGATATGGACCGGTGCTAACAGTCGGATGGATGCTTAGGTGATGTCCTTCTGACGTGGATCGAGGGCATCGCGCAGTCCATCGCCGAGCAGGTTGAAGGCCAGCACGGTCAGTACGATCATAATTCCCGGAGCCATGGCGATGTGCGGAAATAGA
Source organism: Caldilineaceae bacterium (assembly GCA_022824685.1). Lineage (GTDB taxonomy): Bacteria > Chloroflexota > Anaerolineae > Caldilineales > Caldilineaceae > Bin5. The sequence goes on along the minus strand of JAJDZJ010000140.1, from coordinate 3,735 downwards.
AGAATAAAAGCCCGGCCGTCGGACAAGGTGCCGCCCCAGGAGGGGGTAGGGGGCTGAATCCCCAGGCCGAGGAAGGACAGGGCGGCCTCGAGAATGATGATGGTGCCCACACCCAAGGTGACGAGCACGATCACCGGCGCCATCACATTGGGCAGGATGTGGCGGAAGATGATGCGCCGGTCGCTGGCGCCGATAGCTAGCGCTGCCACAACGAACTCCTGTCTCTTCAAGCTCAGCACCTGAGCGCGCACCACCCGCGCGTATATTGCCCAGCTCGTGACGCCGATGACGACGACCGTCGTGACCAGGCTGGGCCCCACTATCGCCGCCAGCAAGATCAGCAGCGCGATGATAGGGAAGGCCATCAGGGTGTCCGTCAGGCGGGACAGCAGCGAGTCGGGCCAGCCGCTGAAATAGCCCGCGGTTACCCCGACCATCACGCCGATAATGACAGCGATGCTAGACGCACCCAGGCCGACGATCAGCGCCACGCGAGAGCCATAGATCACGCGGCTGAATAGATCACGCCCCACGTGGTCGAAACCCATCAGATGCTCACTGGACGGCCCGACACCCCGTTTCCCCGAATAGATTTCTAGTGGGTCGTGCGGGACGACCGTATCCGCAAAGATGGCCATCAAACACAACAGGATAATAAAGGCCCCGGCGATCACCGACATACGGTTGGCCTTGAAGCGGCACCAGGCGCGCGACCTCTCGGAGCGGCGCGGCTGCTCCTCCGCCAAGGGTACGAACTGTTCCCTTGAAGTTGCGACTTCCTTGGATTTTCCCATAGCTGCTAGAAGGCTACGTTATTCGATGCGTATCCGTGGGTCAATCAGGGCATAGGTCAGATCGGTCAGCAGGTTGACCACGACAACGATAACGGCCAGCAGAAACACGATGGATTGCACGACCTGGTAGTCCAGGTGCAACACCGAGTCGGTGAAGAGACGGCCGATCCCTGGCAGTGCGAACACCGTCTCCACGATGATGGTGCCGCTGAGGATATAGGCGAATTGGACACCGATCACCGTGACCACTGGCAGCAGCGCGTTGCGTATGGCGTGGGTCCCGATCACGCCCCGCTCAGCCAGCCCTTTGGCTCGCGCCGTGCGCACGTAATCCTCCCCCAACTCCTCGATCAGGCTGCCGCGCGTGACACGCATGATGACTGCCATCTGCAGTGTGGCTATCACCATGACGGGCATGATATAGCCCTGCCAGGAGTGAAGACCAAAAGGGGGCAGCCATTTGAGTACCAGGGAAAAAAGCACGATCAACATCAGTGCAATCCAAAAGTTGGGCAAGGCGACGCCCAGCGTTGAAAAAATTGTGGCCGCGTAGTCAAAGAGGGAGTTGCGCCTTGTCGCGGCCACAATGCCCATCGGGATGGCCAGGGCAAGCGCGATGATCAACCCGGCCGCGCTAATAATGAACGTCACCGGAATGGCTTCAAAGATCATCTCGCGTACGGGCACGCCGGGCCGGAAGATGGATTTGCCAAAGTTGCCGGTAAACATATTCTTGACCCAGAGCAGATACTGGACGTGCCAGGGATCATCCAAGCCCCACCTGCGGTGAATGGCTTCGATCTGCTCCTCGGTCATCCGTATCCCTCCCCCTCCCTCCCCCAGTAAGATCATTACCGGGTCGCCAGGCAGCAGGCGCATAATGAGAAACGTCGCCACGCTGATCAATAACAGGACGACCAGCCCCTCGGCCAAACGTACAACGGTATATCGTGCCATAGTACTATCCCGCCGCTGAATTGTCTCGATCACTTCAAGTTTGGGGACGGCCCGGCCATCCCCAAACTCTTTCTAACTTGAACCTGCTTCACGCCTCGTGATAGACCATATCGCCGTCCAGCGCTTCCTCCGGCAGGCCCTTGACCTTGGCGCTAAAGAGGTTGTGCCAGTAGTCGATCTGCAACTATAACACCGGCGCCTCTCCCACAAAGATCTCCAGGATCTCATAGTTGATGGGCTGGCGCCTCTCTTGGTCCACGATTGAGAGCCCCTGCTCGATCAACTCGTCCAGGCGCGGGTTCGAGATGCGGGCAAAGTTGGTGGCGCCCTCCGAGTGCAGCAGTGAGGATACATCCGGGTCTGTAGCGCCCCATTCCCAGCCGAAAAGCGAGAAATCCAGTTCGCCGCCAGGGCGGATTCCCTCCAGGATAGCCGCCACAGTTGCCTCCTCTATGAACATCTCGATACCACCTAGGCGAAATACTGCTGTGCCACCTCAGCGATCGGGCGGCGGGCCTGGTCGCCGCCGATCACTGTGACCGTAGCGAGCATTTCCTCCTTCGCACAAAAAACATTCCTGGTTCGTCCCTGTGCAGATGGTGAGCAGTCGAGAACGGCGAGTTTATTTTGAGCCTACGGTGTAGAACGATGACCCATCCAGACAAGAGACTCTGATCCCGAGGAATTGGGTTGGATTATCATCGTGGATCGGAATGTGTCAACCAGCGTCAGACATAGCACCAACAAAGCGCTCAAAATTCCTTTGTAGCTCGTTTCGGATCAAGTGGCCTGGGCCTATGATACGAGCCTGCTCTCTTAGCTTTGAATCGGATCCTCTGATTTATCAACTGTCTATGCAGGGAGTACCACCCGATAAATTGGCTTGATCCTAATAACCTTCAAACCCGCTTTAGCCTGGGATCAAGAGCATCTCTTAGTCTGTCTCCAAAGAAATTCAGAACAAGGATGACGACGAAGATTATTATACCAGGGGCCAGTGTGTACCAAGGAGCCAGGTATAGATACCTTTGGGCATCTCGTAACATGGTTCCCCAGGTAGCCGTGGGTGGCTGAATGCCCAGTCCTAGATAGCTTAGGCCCGCCTCGATCGAAATGGCCAGGGCCATCCCCAAGGTAATTTGAACCAAAATCGGTGCCATAGTATTGGGCAGAATGGTCCTGAACATAATTCTGGAGCTGCCAGCTCCGCAAGCCCGACTGGCAACGACGAACTCTACATCCTTAAGGACAAGGACACTGCCACGAACCAATCGAGCGAAGCGAGGGGTGAAGAGGAAGCCAATCGAGACGATGATTGAGAAGGGAGAAGCACCCAAGGCAGCCACGATCAGTATGGTGAAGATCAACGAAGGAAACGCTAACACCGCGTCCATAACTCTCATAGTGAGCCCGTCGGCCAACCCCCCATACAGCCCGGATATTAAGCCCAGAGGGATGCCAATAACAAACGCCAATCCTACCGATGCCGAACTAATGACGATAGCCACCCGAGTACCAAAAATGATTCTGCTGAAAATGTCCCGGCCAAATTCGTCTGTTCCCAGGATGAAGTCCAACGAGGGTGGGGACAATGCCAGTTCTGGATGGATCTCGTTCGGATCGTGCGGGCTCAAGACCCCAGGAAATAGAGTGCTCAGAAGGACTAGAAGTAATATCGTTCCAGCCAGAAGCACCGGCTTGCTCGTCTCGCGCAACTGCCGTATCTTGGCCAAAGGCCCTCGTTTTATCGTCTCGGGTGGTTGCTCGCGAGCAGCTATTTGACCCACTGAGTCTGTCCTTTCTTTCAACTAGGGTCCGTTGACGTTTGATTTGTTCTGTCAGATCAGCGACAATAGTAGGATGTCTACATATAGAATAGCCAACTATCAGTGGCAGAAATTGTACGTGTTTCTGCAAGGACACCCTCGTGCCTACGCAGGGCAAGAGGAAAAGTGTCGCCGTTTCGTTGAGGCAGTTTGCTGGA
>JAJDZJ010000186.1 GCA_022824685.1 Caldilineaceae bacterium | reverse complement strand
GGCCCTCAGTCGGCGAGATAAGTTAAATTCTCCGTCTACGTGCCATCTTTCGTACATTTCCCTGTGTCTTACCCCGACCTGGAAGAGTATTCGGCTGCATTTCGATGTTCTGACCCAATTTAGATGCAATCGCCCTGGGGGGCCTTGCAGTGTGCATTGTTTTCTTGCGGCGGCCGGCCTGAGGGGGACAATCCTGCGCATCCTGCCCGCGAAAGCGGTCAGAGGCGCCAACGTCCAGTTTCTGATGGGACAACAGAGGATAGCGGTGCACGGGCGAGAAGCAGAAAGGGAGATTGGCGTGAGCATCTGCCAGGCGAGAGAGATGTCTTTTGCCAAGCGAGCCTTGCGTGTTAGTCTGTGCCAGCGCTTGAGTCTTTCAAAGAATACACATTGGAATGGGGAGCAAAGGACCGCAAAATGGCAAGCTTTATCGTGATCGGCGGGGGGGCAATCGGCCTGAACGCCGCCTACCAACTGGCTCGCAGACAAGGGGGCAGTGTCACCGTGTTGGAGAAGGGCCAGGTTGGGGACGGTTCCAGCAGTCGCGCCGGCGGGATTATCACCGGACTCCTGTGGTCGGAGACCGGTGTACTGGCGCGTATGATCAGCCTCCGCCTCTACCAGGAGTTGAGCGCAGACCTGGAACGGTACGGCTACCGCTTCCAAGGCGTAGGCTGCCTGAATCTGTTTGACGCTTCATCATGGGCGGAGCGGGAATCGTTGCTGCCACTGTATGATCGGCTGGGGTTTGGCTACGAGGTTCTGGACGCTGAGCAGATGCGCGGGCGTTGGCCCGATCTTCGTCCCGAGGCGGACCAGATCGGGCTTCACGATGCGCTGGGCGGGTACAGCGAGCCGCATGAGTTCGTGCCCGCGCTGGCCAGGCGCTGCCGCGACTTGGGTGTCGAGATACGCGAGAACGCGCGCGTCAACGGGCTGGAGACCAGAAATGGCCGTGTGGTGGGCGTGCAGACGGATCTGGGGGCGCTGGAGGCTGACGCCGTCATCTGCGCCGTCCACGCATGGACGGTCACGTTCATGACGCAGTGCGGGGCGCTCCTGCCGATCAAGTCTTTTGTCCACCAGCGTTATGTCAGCTCGAAACTGCCGGAAGCCGCGGCGATCCCTGCGATCAACGCCAGTCCTCAAGGGGGTTACATACGGCCTGCACGTCTGGGGACGACGGACTTTCGTCTGCTGGCCGGAGGCGAAACAGAGAACCGGAGTGAAGAGCGTGTGGAGGACCTCTCGTTCCACATGGCGGGCCTTTCCGCGCCGGCGAGCCTGCGCGCCCAGCTGGCTGCCAATCTGACGCCCCTGGTTCCAAAATTGGGGCAGACGCGTTGGGAGAGCGAGCAGGTCGGGTTGATCTCATTTTCTTTGGACGGAGAGCCGATTCTGGGGAAGCTGCCACAGCTGCCGGGGCTGGTTGTGGGTGCCGCTTTCCATTCTGGGGGGTTCGCATACAGCCCGGTTGCCGGTCTTTTGTTGGCCGAGCTGGCTGCCGAAGAGAGGCCCAGCGTCGATATTTCCTCTCTTTCGCCCGCCCGGTTTGCCGCGGAGGATTCGGCGGCTTACCTGGCAAAGACGGTCGTCCAGGCCGATGCTTTCCGTCAGCGCCACTAGAGGCCGCCTCGACCTGGATTATCCAACCTTGACATAGCGGTTCCCATTTGGCATAATGCCGGCGTTCGCGAGGGCGCTTCACACCGGCGTACATGCTAGTGAGCGAATAGGCTTGAGACCGAGTTTCTGTTTCCGCTTCGAGTTGTCGCCAGAGTTCCAATTTCCACTTGCAGGATACAGACAACCTAACAGATGACTGGCACAAGACAGTGCTGCGGCGTCCACTGCCGTCTTTTTGGACGGTAAATCAGTCAATCGTTCCACCAACTTCCAAAGGAGAGACTCACATGAAGCATTGGCACCTCCGTTTCGTTATATCCGCACTTCTCGTCCTCTCGGTTGTATTAGGCGCGTGTGCCGCGCCGGTAGCCCCGGCCCCCGCCGATTCCGGCGAGGCGATGGCCGAAGAAGGCGCCATGACCGGCCGTGCGTTACCGGATGACGCGGCCGAAGAGCAGGTGATCCGCTATGTGGCTCGCGGATTCGGCCGGTTGAATCCTGCGGCAGAGGGTGGGTTCGGCCGTTTCATCATTTCACATATGTTTATGCCCTTCTTCATCCGCGATGCGAGTCACAACCTCTCACCCTGGTTGGCTACCGGCATCGATGCCAGTGATGACCTATCCGTATACACTATACATATTCACCCGGACGCGGTCTGGAATGACGGATCACCGGTTACTGCGCAGGAGGCCAAGGCCTACTGGGAGTATGGTCTGCATCCGGACAAATGCGTAGGTTGCTACCTTTCCCGCTTTACGGGTTTTGACCTGATCGAGGGCGCGCAGGCGGTGATCGACGGCGAGGCCGACGTAGTTTCCGGCGTGGTTGCTGTGGATGACAAGACGTTGGAGGTCCGGTTGGTCGGGCCCGATCCTCTGTTCCCGCAGCGGGTCGCGCTGTTTGACACAGGTTTCGTCAAAGTTGAAGACATCACCGGCGAGGACTTCTCCGCCACTTCTGAAACGCGCGTGAACGGGCCCTTCATGATTCAGGATTGGGACGTAGACGAGCAGAGGTTTGAAATTGTCCAGAATCCGAACTGGTGGGGGGACAAGCAGCCTTTCATCGAGCGCATCATCGCGACGCCGTCGGCTGACGAGAACATTTCCTTCATCATGTGGCAGAACGACGAGGTGGACATCGCCTTTTTCCTGACCAATGTGCGGGAGCAGTTGGAGGAAGGGACGTTCACTGTCATCCCGTACGCTACGAACCTGTTCTACACGTTCTGGGCCGGCGTGGAGCCGATCGATGACCTCAATGTGCGGAGAGCGCTGGTTCACGCGGTTGACTGGCGACCGGCGATTTCGGCGGCCTGGGAAGGCACACGCGACGATCGTTTCATGTCGACGTTGCTGACGCCCGAGCTTCAGTGCTACAAGGAAGGCAACTGGCCTGATTTCGGATTTGATCCCGAACTGGCCAAGGAGGAACTGGCAGCCTCCAAGTACGGCGGACCGGAGAATCTGCCCACCATTCGCATCAGCACGGGCGGCCAGTCGCCGAACTATATCCGCACTGCTGAGATTATGGTAGAGCAGTGGAAGAACAATTTGGGCGTCACCAATGTGGAAATTCGCCCCGGTTGGTTGGATGTCTGGGGCCAGGACGCCGACCTGGTCAACGTCCGCCGCCAAAGCCTGGGCGCCATTCTTCCGGATCCGCCCAACTTCCTGGCGGGCCACTGGGCCAATTACGGCAACCCGGAGGCGGCAGGGAGCATGGCGGATGACGCTGAACTCGCCGAGATGATCGAGTCGCTCAAGGGGATGTCGCGCGACGATCCCGGATTCTGTGACCTGGTACAGGAGACCGAGGCGCGCATGCTCGGTCACTATCCCATTATTCCGATGATTTGGGATCCCTACGGCTACAGTGTCAAGCCGCACATCAAGAATTTTGGCACCAATGTGGACAACAACTGGGCCACGTTGTTGGACATATATGTTGCAGAAGAGTAAACGGCAGGGGGTGAGATTCCGGACGGGGTCTCACCCCTTTTTGTTAGACCTGGAACTATTCAAACTGACTTACCAAACCGGAGGTTGAGCCCGATGAAAGAGAAGACAAAGCTGTTTTGGGTCGTTTCACTGTTCCTGGCGGCTGCCTTGGCGCTGTCGGCCTGCGCGGCGCCGGCGGCTCCCGCGGATGGGGGCAGCGCGGCCATGGCGGAGGAGGCAGAGGCGATGGAAGGCAGGCCGCTGCCGGACGATGCAGCTGAAGAGCAGGTGATCCGGTATGTGACCCGCGATCTCAGTCGTCTGAACCCGGCGTCTGAGTCCGGTTTCGGCCGTCCTTGGATCTCGCATATGTGGATGCCATTCTTCTTGCGCGATCGCAATCACGATTTGCATCCCTGGCTGGCGACCGACTGGGAAGTGAACGAGGACAAGACTGTCTACACGATTCACATAAATCCCGATGCCAACTGGTCGGACGGGTCCCCGGTCGTGGCGCAGGAAGCAATCGACTTTTGGTCATGGGCGCTGAGCCCCAGTTGCATCAGCTGCTGGACTTACTTGCGGCTGGGCGTGGTTGAGGGCGCGCAGGCCGTTATCGACGGAGAGGCCGACACCATTTCCGGCTTGACAGCCATTGACGACAAGACGCTTCAGATTACTCTTGCAGAGCCGAGCCCGACCTTTATTGCGGCCATGGCCCACTACAACACCGGCTTCGTCAAGATGGAGGACGTGAACGCCGACGAGTTTGCTGCCGATGCCAATACGCGCGTCAACGGCCCTTTCCAGATCAAGGTCTGGGACCAGGATGAACGCGAGTATGAAATCGTGCAGAACCCCAACTGGTGGGGGGACAAGAAGCCCTACATCGAACGTATCGTCGCCCAGTGGTCCAACGACGAGAACATAACCTATATTATGTGGCAGGATGGGGAGGCTGACATCGCCCACTGGTTCACAAATATCCGCGAACCGCTGCGTGCCGAAAGCCCCGAGTTGTTCGTATTGATCCCCTATGCCACGAACTTCTACTTTGCGCTACACACGTCCAAGCCACCCTTGGATGACCTCAACGTGCGGCGGGCGCTGCTTCACGCGGTTGATTGGGATCTGGCCATCAGCGCGGCCTACGAAGGCTCGCGCGACGAACGCGTGATGAAGACTCACATTACGCCTGAACTGCCCTGTTTCGTAGCGAACAACTGGCCCGACTTCGGATACGATCCGGAACTGGCCAAGCAGGAGCTGGCGGCATCCAAGTACGGCGGCCCGGAAGACCTGCCCAAGATCCGCATTTCCAGCGGCGGCCAGTCGCCCAACTACCTGCGGACAGCTGAAATCATGGCTGAGCAGTGGAAGAACGTGCTGGGCATCACCGATGTCGAAATCCGACCGGGTTGGAGTGACGCCTGGGGCCAGGAAGCCGACCTCGTGAACGTCCAACGAAATAGCTGGGGCGCCACGATTCCCGATCCCGCGGCGATGATCACCGGTCTGTGGAAATATTACACGAATCCTGATCATGTCGCACTGGTGGATGATGAGTTGGACGCCATGATGGCCGAGCTTCCAACCCTCGACCCCACCAGCGATGCGTACTGCGACAAGGTCTCGGCAGCTGAAAAACGGCTGCTCGGCCACTACTACTTCCTGCCCATGATCTGGGACCTGTACGAGTATGTTGTACAGCCTTACGTGAAGAACTTCGACGCCAACGTTGACAACAACTGGTCCACGTTGCTCGATATCTACATTGCGGAACAGTAGGAATTGGTGATTGATGAGGGGTGGAAGGCAAGGGGTCCTTTCACCCCTCATTGTGGCCTCTCGAACAGCGCTTCGATTTGTAGGCGATTGGAGGATAGAACCGATGAAAGGCAGAGTTCAGCCGTATCTGTTTGCTTCATTGCTCCTTGTTCTTGCCCTGGTCGTTTCGGCCTGCGCGGCGCCGGCCGGGCCGGCGGGCTCAGATTCTGGCGACGCCATGGCGGAGGAAGGCGAAGCGATGGCCGGGCGGCCATTGCCTGATGACGCGGCCGAGGAGCAGGTAATCCGGTATGTGACGCGCAATTTCAGTCGCATGAATCCGGCCTCGGAAGGCGGCTTTGGCAGGCCCTTCGTCTCGCACATCTGGATGACCCTGTTCCTGCGAGACTATGAGCACACTCCGCAACCCTGGCTGGCCACCGGTTATGACGTGAGCGATGATGGCCTGACCTACACGATCCACATACATCCCGATGCCATCTGGTCGGATGGTTCAGCTGTTACGGCCCAGGATGTGAAGGTGTACTGGGAATATGCGGTGAGTCCTGAATGCATCGGGTGCCGCATGTTCAACTACAGCGCAATCAAGTTGATAGAGGGCATTCAGCCGGTGGTCGACGGCGAGGCTGACGAGATTCCCGGCCTGGTGGTCGTGGATGACAAGACGCTGGAGATCAATCTGGTGGCCCCCAAGCCGATATTGATTGACACGTTGGCGAACTACAACACGGCGATCGTCAAACTGGAGGACATTCTGGAGGGGGGCGAGTTTTGGGCTGCGGACGGCACGGCGCGCGTGAACGGGCCCTTCAAGGTCAAGATTTGGGACCCGGACACGCAAGAGTATGAGGTTGAGCAGAACCCGATGTGGTGGGGCGACAGACAGCCCTACATTGAGCGCATCATAGGCCAGGCGTCGGCAGACGAGAATGTCTCCTTCATCATGTGGCAGAACGACGAGGTGGACGTTGCCCACTGGCTCACCAACATTCGCGAGCCTCTGCGTGCGGAAAACCCGGAGAGCTTCACCCTGATCCCCTATGCCACCAACTTCTTTTACACTTTGAATACGGCACTTCCACCGTTCGATGACATCAATGTGCGACGGGCGCTGGTGCACGCGGTCGATTGGGACCTGGCAATCGACGCTGCCTGGGAAGGGGCGCGCAGTGACCGGGTCATGAAGACGCACCTCACGCCGGAGATCCAGTGTTTCAAAGCCGACAATTGGCCGGACTTCGGCTACAATCCGGAACTGGCGAAAGAGGAACTGGCTGCCTCCAAGTATGGGGGACCTGAAGACCTGCCGAAGATTCGCATCACCACGAACGGTCAGTCTCCCAACTATATTCGCACCGCCGAGATCATGATGGAGATGTGGAAGAACAACCTGGGCATCACCAATGTCGAAATGCGTCCGGGACGTATCGACGCCTGGGGCCAGGAGGGTGAAGAGGTGCAGGTATTGCGGCGCAGTTCAGGCGCCGTCATACCGGACTCGGCTGAATGGATGAACGGCTTCTATCAGCGTCTCGGAGATCCGGCCAGGCAGATCAATATCGTGGACGAAGAGCTGGGCGCGCTGGTGGACGAGATGGCGCTTCACTCATCGGCCGACCCCGAATACTGTGACTTCGTACAGGAGGTCGAGTCCCGCATACTGGGGCACTACTACTTCCTGCCGATGATCTGGGATCTGTACGAATACAACACAAAGCCCTGGATCATAGACTTTGATACCAACGTCGACAACAACTGGACTTCGCTGCTCGACATGTATGTTGCGGAGCGTTAGCCGGCGACAGAATCTGGGTTGAGCTGCCGCTGCCAAGGATCGAATCTGCCGCAGCGGTAGCTCTCGCTTTTTGCATCCCTGGGGAGATGCAGCATGTTCTTTTACACTGTAAAGCGCCTGGCAATAGCCGTCCCAACATTTATCGCGGTGCTCCTGATCACTTTTACCCTCACTGTGATCAGCCCGTTCGATCCGGTGGCAATGATGATGACCCAATTTGAGGGGACGCTCGACACTCTCGCCAAAGAGGAGGTCATCGAGAGAATCCGGGACCAGTACGGTCTCAACGATTCCTATTGGGTCCAATTCAGTCGGTGGATAGGGCGGCTAATGCAAGGAGACCTGGGCATCTCCATCAACGGCCAGCGCAATGTACTGCGCATGATTGTAAAGACTTTCCCGATCTCCTTTCAATTGGGCCTGGCCGGGGCAGTTGTAACCACGATCTTGGGCATTCCCCTGGGTTGCATTGCCGCTCTAAAACAGAACACCTGGATTGACTATACGATTGTGGGGGGCACACTCGGTTTTCGGACCGTGCCGGTCTTTGTGCTTGCACCGCTGCTTCTGGTCCTTTTTGTCCTTGTACTCGATATCATGAGAGTGCCCCGCGGCTGGGACGGACTGTTCCAGTCGAAAGTAGTTCTTCCGGTCTTTATCCTTGCCTTGGGACCTCTGCCGGTTGTCGTTCGGCAGACGCGTGCCGCCGTTTTGGAAGTCTTTTCGATGGACTATGTCCGCACCGCCAAGATGAAGGGTCTGCATATGTGGCGCATCATCCTTCGCCACATTCTACGCAACGCCCTGATTCCAGTTGTTACAACGCTGGGATTTATCGCCGAAGGGTTGATCGTTGGCAGCATTTTCCTCGACAGCATCTTTGCGATTCCCGGTTTTGGTGGCGTGGCAGAAGCCGGTTTTCGAGGATTCGACTATCCGGTCATCATGGGCGTTACCATGGTCAGCGCGGTCATGATCATTCTCACAAACCTCATCGTCGACCTCGTATATCCCTTCCTCGATCCCCGTATCAAGATTGAGTAGACGGACATGTGACTCGTTCACTGGAGGCGGCCAGATCCAATTATTGCCGTAGCCGCTCAAATCGGAATTTCAGGAAGATGATTAGATGAGCGAAAGCAGCGAAAACGTATCAAACGAGAACTTGGGCGAGCAGCTGGCCGGGGAAGCCGCTGTCAGGACGCGGTCGCTGTGGAAAGATGCCGTGGGACGGCTACTGCGCAATCGTCTTTCCATTATCGGTCTCATCATCACCCTTTTTTTGATAATTTCCGCCCTCTTCGGCCCCTACATTGCCCCCTACTCCTATACCGAACAGGATCTGCTGAATGTAGCCAAAATGCCCAGCCCGGATCACTGGCTGGGCACTGATGAAATCGGTAGAGACCTCTTCAGCAGGGTGCTATGGGGGGCCCGCACTGCTACGCTTGTGGCAATCTTCACTACATTCATCAGCGTAATCATTGGCGTCATCGTCGGCGCCATCGCTGGCTACGGCGGCGCGCTGGCCGACAACATCACAGGCCGGATCATCGACATCGTGATGTCGGTTCCGGGCCTGCTCCTGGCGGCGCTGATCGCCGTGTCGATTAAAGAGCCGGTTGTAACGTGGGCCGAGAACATTTACGATACAACGGGCTTCCCGCTTTTCGCCGACACAACCTGGCTCGACCTCCTGGTCGTTTTCGGGGGCCTTGCCTTTGTCTCCTGGCCCGGCTACGCCCGCCTGATCCGGGGCCAGATCTTCTCTTTGCGCGAGGAACAGTATATCGAAGCGGCGAAGTCTGTCGGGGTCTCGGAACTGAAGATCGCGCTGCGGCACCTGCTGCCCAACGCTATCGGACCTGTAATTGTGACCTTGACGTTCAGCTTTTCCAGCGCGATGGTGCTGGAGTCTTCGCTCAGCTACCTGGGCATCGGCGTCCAGCCGCCCCAGGCGAGTTGGGGAAACATGATTGCTTCCAATATCGGCAGCTGGTCATACCGCCCGTGGCTTGTGGCCGTTCCGGCATTGACCCTGGCGATCGTCACACTGGGCATCAACTTCCTGGGCGACGGGCTCAACGACGCTCTTAACCCCCGGTCAAAACGCTCTATCTGAGCGGCGCTTGTCGCTGCAGGCCGGCGGCACAGTATGGCGGACGGCCTGAGCCCAACTTCTCACCACGCCTATCGCTGCCTGGCTCCCACATAACAGGGCGGGAAATCGTCCCGAAGACAGTCAAAGACACAGTACGACAAGGAGACACCATGTCAGATGAAAAGCTGCGCGCGGCCGTAATCGGCGGCGGCCTGGGCGGTTCCCATGGGTATGCCTATGCACGTGCGCCAGAGTACGACCTGGTTGCGATCTGCGAACTCAACCCTGAGGTATTCCCGCGTTTTTACGAGCGCGCCGAGATTCCTCCTGGAAGTATCAACCAGTACACCGACTACCATGAGATGTTCGAAAAGGAGCGGCTGGACGTGGTGTCGGTGGCGACGCCGGACCACTTGCACACTGACCCGGTGTGTGACGCGTCAAATGCCGGCATCCGCGGCGTGATCTGCGAAAAGCCTCTGACAACGACGATCAAGGACGCTGACCGGATCATTGAAACGATCGAAGCCAATGGGACAAAGATGTCGGTGGACCACACGCGCAGCTGGATACCGTCCTATCAGGCGGTGAAGCAGGCGGTTCTGGACGGAGAGATCGGCGGGCTCACGCGCATCGTGGCGCACATGGGCGGCCGCCGCTCGATGCTGTTCCGCAATGGGACACATTTGATCGACGGTGTCTGCTTTTTTGCCAACGCGTCGCCGGTCTGGGTCATTGCGGCCCATGAGCAGGGCTTTGAGGACTATGGGCCGGTGTACGATGGCAAGGGCGGCAAGGATCCGCAGTACGATCCAGGCTCGACCATTATCATCGAGTTCGCCAATGGCGTTCGCGGGATCGTGAACAGCGCCAAACTGACGCCCCAGCTTTTTGAGTATGACCTGCAGGGCCCGAACGGCCGTTTCTGGCTTACGGACAAGCACTGCACGGCCTGGAAAACGGAGCAACGCGAAGGCAGTCCCGTTCAGGTAACGCCGCCTCCGGGCAGGAGTTACATCGATCCTTTCGGCGCGAACTTGATCCCGGCGGTCCAGGAGATGGCCAATATGGTTCTGCATGACGCTCCCAGCAGCTCCTCCCCCTACAGGGGCAGGGAGTCCTTGGAGATCATGCTGGCGGCCCTGATCTCTCAGACCCAGGGCAGCGCCAAGATCGAACTGCCGCTGCCGCGCGAGTGAGCGAGAGAACGATGCCAAACGACAAGAAACTGGTTGTCGGCGCCATATCCTCCCACGGACACGAACTCGGCCACGTCAGCGTGCTGGAACAGCTGGAGGAGGTCGGGGAGATCCATGTCTGCGCCGCGACGGACCTGGTCAACGTGGAGGACCTGGCGGGCGAGTCGACGCGCGTCGTCGGCAAGTATACCGACGTGGACGAGCTGCTGAAACGCACCGATCTTGACGCTGTGATCATGTGCGCGCGCCCCGACCACGCGCCCTCAATTATGGAAAAGGTCGTCAGCTCGGGCCTGTCTGTCCTCTATGATAAGCCGGCCTCGACGCGGTCTGAGGACTTGCGCAAGGTCGCCGAACTCGCCCGCAAGGAAGGCCTCACGGCCGGGGCGATGCTCCAGTGGCGCTATCACCCCATGACGCTCAGCCTCAAGCGCGCTTTGGCCGCGGGGGCTCTCGGCGATGTGATGACCATCGAGGGCAAGATGTTGAACGGCCTGCTGCTGTACCGGGACACCTCCACCTATTCGTTCGATCCTGAAAAGGCCGGACATGGCATTCTCTCCTGGCTCGGCTGCCACTGCCTTGATCTGGTCCTCTATCTGATGGAGGAAAGAGTCGTTGAAGTGATGGCGATGGTGGGCAACCTCAACCCGGAAAAAGTCGAAGTCGAGGATACCGGGTTCCTGCTTCTCAAGTTCGAGAGCGGCCGCATGGGTACCTTCCAGGCCGGCTACCATCTCCGAGGCGGCAAGGCGACCTACGACTTCTACTTGGGCATGCGCGGGACGGAAGGCTTCGCGATCCTGCCGTATCTGGAGCCGCAGGAGGAGACGTCCGGAGGCAGCGAAGTCGAGCATACTTCAACCTACTCCCTTTTCAGCGAAGCGCGCGGCTGGAACACCGGAGGCGTGCGCAAGGAACGCTTTGCGATACCCCATTCGCCGGTGTACGGCGGGGTCATGGCGGAGGCGCTGTTCCGCGACTTCTTCGAGGCTGCGCAGAGCGGGGCGCCGGCGCCGGCGCCTATCGAGGATTCAGTGCATATGCTGGAAATTATCGAGGCAGCCAAGGAGTCATCGGCTTGCGGCCGCGCCGTGAGCATTCCAGCCAAACCGCCTAAGGGCAATGCAGGATGAGCAGTTTAACCTACCGCGAAACTTTCGAGGATGGACCTGGCGGGTGGATTGCCTGGCTGGGGCCGAATCAGCCGGCGCCGGCGATTGTTGAGGACGGGGCGCTGGTCTCACGCAGCCCATGGGGCATCGACTCCAACCATGCCCCGCCCGGCGGCGGCTATCTTCATCTCCTGTTCATATTGCATACCGCGCACCAGCCCAACCCCGGAGAAAGCTACGCGCCTCTTCTTGGGGGCAACCGCTTCATAGACAAGCGTTTCCCGCGTGACTTTCGCAATGCCCGCCTTACTCTGCGCCTGAAGGGTGAAGTCGACCTGCAGGGGGCAGAGTTGCGGTTGCACTGTCAGTCGCGCGTGGGTGAGAAGGCGATCAACTTTGTCCTGACCTCTCAATCCTTCCGAGTTACAGAGGAGTGGTCTGAGCAGACGGTTACGCTTGCGCCCGACCCGGAGCAGTGGCTCTGCCTGGGCGCCCGTCACGATCTGACCGATGTGTACGGCTGGGGGGAAATCGAAGACGTGTTGCGGGACGTAAACATCGACATCATTCTCCTGTTGCATCCTCTGCGAATTGTTCCGCTCAGGACGCAAGTGGGCGGTACTCATGCAAGGCGTGCCGAGGTCGATTATCCGGTTGACAGATCGCGACTGCCTACGGGAGAGATCAGATTGAGTTCGGTCAGAATCGATTTCTGCGACACCGGGTCACGTTCGGCGAGTTAGATTGTCAGGACTGCCAGAGGGATTTTGCGGTCTATTGACACCACTTTTTCTCCATGCTACACTGCGGCCGCAGTAGGCAGTTTCTTGCGCGCTTCCTTGCAAGCCATGGCGGCAGTTAAGCGGCGCATCGGGATGGTTCTTCGCATGGCAAACTGGGAATCCAGTCGTAGGCCAGCCTTAAACGGCGTGCAGAGCGAACACTCTGTCGTTGCACCGGTACCGTGCATCAGCAGATTAGCCTGCTAAGCCTCTCTTCATGTATGAGAATGCACCTTCTGAACGGCTCAATTCCTCAACCGCGGCAGAAAAACTGCACACACATCAGCGACCACTCAAAGACAGTGGAAAAGGGAGCGTAACGCGGGTCATGCAACAGGGGGCTGACACACTCCCAAAATCCTGAACAGCGGCATTTCTTTCAGCCACTTGCATCAACCTTATCGAACCTTATTAGCCAAACGGAGCAAAAGCAATGACAAAATCGAGACTTTCCCGACGTGATTTCCTCAGCGTCTCCGCTGCTACGACCGCCGGAGTTCTCCTGACAGCATGCGCGCCGGCGATTGCGCCGAGCGATGAGGGCGCAGCCGAAGCGATGGCCGAGGCCACAGCGGCTCCGGCGGAGGAGTCGGCCGCGATGGAGGACGGCGGCACGATGACCTTCTCCACAGGGTCGCCGTGGGGAACGTACAGCCCCTTCCGCCCAACGTACCAGTATGGCTACAGCAGCAATACGCCGGCGATGTTGACCCATAGCCGACTGTTCGACCTGGATCGCAACAACGATACCCACCCGAACCTGGCGCTCGAGTGGGACATCTCTGACGATGCCTCGACCTACACTTTCAAACTTCGCGAGGACGCCAAATGGCATGACGGCGAACCGGTGACGGCGAACGATGTGGTGGAAACGGTCAGATTCATCATGACGCAGGCCACAAACATCAATCCCCAGCGTTGGATCAGCAGCCTTGAGGGCGGCCAGGACTTTTACGATGGCGTTTCGGATGAGCTGCCGGGAGCCTACGCGCCCGATGACTTCACGGTCGTGTTCCAGTTGGTGGATACCAATGTGGGCTGGCATCTGTCGGCCACCACTGATCTGCAGATTCTGCCGGCGCACATCTTCAACAACGTAGCGCCCGAGGACATTGTCGAACACCACGCGCCTGCCTGGTACACGCCTGAACTGAATATTGGCTCGGGGCCGTTCAAGTTTGTCCGCGCCGAGCGCGATCAGTTTGTGGAATTGGTACGCAATGATGACTACCACGGCGGCGCGCCCAAGCTTGAACGCATTATTTTCAAGAACTTCGGCGCTGCCGATACGCAGTTCATTGCGCTGCAGAAGGGCGAGTTGGACGTCTGGAATGTACCGCAGGACTTCTACGAACAGTCGCTGGAACTGGACAATGTCAATGTCCACCTGGTCAACCGCAACTACATTCGCGTCTTCCTGCTCAACTACGAATCTCCAATCCTGGCAGACAAGCGCGTGCGGCAGGCCCTGGCCTACGCCATCGACCGCGAGGGGATCTGCGAGGGTCTCTACTCAGGTCTCTGTGTACCGTACAACTCTTACATGGAGATGCGGCCCTGGTTGGCGCCGGACCTGAACCAGTACGAGTACAATCCCGAACGGTCGAAGGAGCTCCTGGCCGAGGCTGAAGCGGACGGCGCCTGGGACCCGGACAACGTTTTGCGGGTAAACTGGTACTATAGCGATGCTCTCCATCAGGATATCATGGCGGCGATCCAGCAAAACCTGGCTGCGGTTGGCGTGCAGACGCAGCTACAGTATCTGGAAGGGACTTCGGTCGGCGCCGTTCAGGAAGCCTGCGAATTCGAGATGTTGTATCAGGGCTGGGGTTTCTCCTTCCCGGAACAGTACAACTCCTTCTTCACGGATGCGGAACGCTGCCGCACGCCGTGGGGCGACGCCGACGCGCAGTCCCTCTTCAATCAGACTGCGACAACGGTCGACCTGGAAGAGCGGATGGCGATTCACACACAGATTCAGCAGCGGCTGAATGACGAGCTGCCAATGATGCCGTTCCTGCAGTTTATCGGCCCGGTGGCGGTGAACAAGCGGGTCAGCGGCTTCAACGAGGATGCTCTGTGGAACCGGTACTATCCCTGGAGCAACGGCTACGCGAACGCTGTGAACTGGTCCGTATCGGGCTAAGAATTCCCTGAAATCAGCGAGGGGAGAGGAACCTGATGTTTTCTCCCTCCTCTCTCCTCGTCTCTCCTTCCTAACCTATAGCGGGGCGTAGTCTTGCGAACCTACATCTTGCGCCGCCTGGCGATCTCCATTCCTATTCTCATTGGTCTGACCGTCGTCACGTTCGTTTTAACCGAGTTGATGCCGGGCGATTTTGTCGACGCCCTGATACCCACAACCGCGATTGTGAATTTCAGCCCAGAACAGCTGGAGGCGATGCGGGAAAACTACGGCCTGAACAAGCCGCCGTGGATACGATATCTGATCTGGTTGCGAGAGCTGGCCAAGGGGAACATGGGCGAGTCGCTTGCATCGGGGGCGCCGGTGCGCGACGAGATTCTGGCCAGGCTGCCGGCGACGCTTCAGCTGACCGCGACCTCGCTATTTTTTGGCGTTGTCTTTGGCGCGGGCCTGGGTATCCTCTCCGCGGTCAAGCAGTATACGTGGGTTGACCAGTTCCTCACCCTATTGGGCTTTTTCTGGATTTCTACGCCAGGATTCGTCTTTGCAATCGGGTTCATTTTTCTTTTTTCGCTCAAGTTGAACCTGTTTCCCACCTCCGGCATCTATAACTATGGTGAAGAGGCCACGTTTTGGAACAGGATTCACCACATGATCCTGCCGGCAGTGGTGTTGGGTCTGGGCAGCATGGCCAGCTTCATGCGCTATTCCCGCAGCAGCCTGCTGGATGTGATCAAACAGGATTATGTAACGGTGGCGCGCGCCAAGGGGCTGGCGGAGAGAGCCATTCTGCTGGGCCACGCGCTGCGCAACGCGCTCATTCCCTTGATCACGATAATCAGTCTGGACATTCCCTTCCTGATCGGCGGCACAGTAATTATTGAACACATCTTTGCCTGGCCGGGAATGGGGACCTACAGCTTGTCGGCAATCTTTTTCCGCGATTATCCGGTCATCATGGCGGTCAATTTCATGGTGGCGCTGGTCGTTTTGATGAGCAACTTGCTGGCCGACATCACGTATGCATTTGCCGACCCGCGCATACGGTACGAGTAGCGTGTTGAAGAAGCGCTGACCAGATTTCCAACGGTTGACCCCTGACGTTTGCAGCCGTCCCAATGCTCTTGGGGAGCTAGGGGGGGTCTTAGCCCAGAATAGAAGGGAGCGTACACGCAGTGGCGTCCGCTGATCTATCCGCTGACCTATCCGACGATCTCCAGGCGCCGCGAGGCGATTCGGCACAGTTTCGATTCTGGCGCAGATTGACGCGGCACAAACTGGGCATGGTCGGGTTGGGCATGTTGGTGATACTCGTGATCGCGGCGGTCTTCGCTCCCATCGTCGCCGGCGCCGACCCGGTGGTGATGGACCTGAAGCTGAAGAACAAGCCGCCCAGCGCCGAACACATTTTGGGCACCGATGCAATCGGCCGGGATGTGTGGGCGCGGCTGGTTTACGGCGCGCGCGTCTCGCTCTCGGTCGGGCTCGTAGCGGTAGGCATCTACACCTCGATCGCGCTGGTGTTGGGCAGCGTTTCCGGATACTTTGGCGGCCCCGTCGACAATGTCATCATGCGCTTCACCGACATCATCATGTGTTTCCCCACTTTTCTGTTGATCCTCACCGTTGCCGCGGTCCTGCCGCCAAACATCTTTAATATCATGGTGATCATCGGCATCTTTGGCTGGCCGGGGATGACGCGCCTGATCCGCGGCCAGTTCCTCAGCTTACGCGGCCAGGACTTCGTCATTGCGGCAGTGGCGATCGGTGTGCCGACGCGCCGGATCATTTTCCGGCATATATTGCCCAATGTGGTGGGCCCGGTGGTTGTGGCGGCCACATTGGGATTGGCTGGCGCCATTCTGACCGAGTCGAGTCTCAGTTTTCTCGGCCTGGGCGTACAGCAGCCTACGCCAAGCTGGGGTCAGACGTTGACGACGGCCATGCAGCTTCCCATACTGGAAAACATGCCGTGGCGGTGGCTGCCGTCGGCGGTCGCGATCGCGTTTGCCGTGCTGTCGATGAACTTTTTTGGCGACGCCTTGCGCGATGCATTTGACCCGCGCCAAAATCTGGACTGACCCCTTTCGGGGCGCACAGCCCTTCATCTTGAGCCTGCGAGGCAGAGCGATCTTCCCCCCCCTTTTGATACCCACTCTCGTTTGAGAGAATGCGATGAATACGGATAGGACCGCTCATTTCCCGGCAGGAGAACGGCAGCTTTTCCTGGATGACGACGATGTCGCGTGCATCGACGGACTACGCCGCGTGTTCCATCAGCCGCAGAAGCGGGGGGCAGTCATCCGGCGCGAGCCTGCGCTGGGAGGAACGCCGGAGACCCGAGGCGCGCCGGCGTGGGACCCGGAGGCACAGCGGTGGAAGCTGTGGACGATTTGCATTACGCCTGAGGAGTTGCACGGTATAGCAGGTCTTTCGGGCTACCACGAAAGCCGCGACGGACTCCACTGGTATCAGCCCATTTTGCGTCAGGCCGCATACAAGGGTACCCGCGAAAACAATCTCGTATACATCCCCATGGGCGACGGCTGCACTGCAGAGATCCTCGGAGCGGTTTACGACAAGGGCGACCCCGACCCAGACCGGCGATACAAAGCGTTGAGCTTTACGATGGCTCCGGAGCTGGCCATCCTGTTCGCTACTTCGCCTGACGGAATCCGCTGGACGCGCGTGGACATTCCGCCGATAGCGTCAGGAGACGAGCCCAACTTCAGCTTCGATGAACGCAATCATCTCTTTATTGCTACGGTCAAAGTGCCCGGGCCCTTCGGTCGTTCACATGCGTTGACGGAAAGTGAGGATTTCGAACACTGGACCGAGCCGGAAATGGTCTTCCACGCTGACGAGGAGGACCAGGTACAGGCCCGCCAGATCATCGCCGACCGTCTAGCCGACCCTTTGCTGCAGCAGCCGGTGTTTAACCACCCGGAGGAGCACGCGGTTGATGTATATAACTTTGCCATCTCCCGCTATGAGAGCCGTTACATTGGCTTTGCCTCCATGTTCTACCATACTGGCCGCGCGTGGAACGACCGCAACCATGACGGGTTCCATCACGTCCAGATGGCTTGCAGCAGGGACATGCGCAACTGGCGGCGGCTCGGCGAACGCGCCCCCTTTATCGGGCCGTCGCCCCTGGGAAGCGGCGCCTACGACACGATGCAGATACTAGGGCCCTCCTTCCCGGTTACCCGCGGGGACCAGCTCTGGTTCTACTATTCCGGTCTCCGCCATCGCTGGCGCCCGCACAAGGTCAGCCCGGATCGGGCCGCCATCTGTCTGGCAACGTTAAGGCGAGACGGCTTCATTTCTTTAGACAGCGATGCAGAACTCGGCGCCGTCACGACAAAGCCTTTTCGCTGGGAAGGGGAGCGTCTCTTTGTGAATGCCGACGCTGACAACGGCGAGATCCGGTGTGAGCTTCTGGACGAGAAGGGCAGGCCGCTGCCGGGATATGGGCGGGACGACTCGATTCCACTAACCGGTGACTGCGTATCGCTGCCCGTCAGATGGAATGAAGCGGAACGCATGCCAACCGGGGTTTCAAGCCCCGTTCAACTGAGAGTCTGGTTGCGCGCAGCGCGACTTTACAGCTACTGGTTCGAATAGAGGAGCAGCGAAATGGCATCTGACCCGATTCGAAAGATTACCCGCCTGGAGAGGCAGCTCTTTCTCGACAACGCCGACATCGCAAGCATCAAGGGCCTGACAAAGCGCATGCACCAGCCGAACAAGAAAGGCGCGGTCATTCGTTCGGATCCGCATATGGCGCTGCGGGCCGGCCCGGACGACGGCGCCGCCTACCGGCCCCAGACGCGGACGGCTCCGGTATGGGATCCCGAGGCCAAGCTCTGGAAGTTCTGGACGATCGGGGCGAAAATCGATTGGTATACCGGGCGCTCCTCCTACCACGAAAGCCGCGACGGACTTCACTGGTATCAGCCAACGGTGGGCCAATGGGAGTACCGGGGGTCAACCGACAACAACCATGTTGCCATTCCCCTCGGCGGCGGGCACACGTCGGAAGTTCTGGGCGCTGTCTACGATGCCAGCGACCCGGACCCGGCACGGCGATTCAAAGCGATCAGCTTCATTATGGAGCCCGATCTTTCCATCATCTTCGCCGTATCTCCTGACGGGATTGAA
The DNA here is from genome assembly GCA_022824685.1 of Caldilineaceae bacterium. Classification (GTDB taxonomy): domain Bacteria; phylum Chloroflexota; class Anaerolineae; order Caldilineales; family Caldilineaceae; genus Bin5. Next base: position 8,151 of record JAJDZJ010000186.1, on the reverse strand, counting down.
TGGAAGCGGATAGACGTGCCCGCAATCCTGTCAGGGGATGAACCGAATTTCAGCTTTGACGCGGCCAACCACCGCTTCATCGCTACGGTCAAAGTGCGGGGCACGTACGGACGCTCGCACGCAGTGACCACGAGCGTAGATTTCCACGAGTGGAGCGAACCGCAGCTGGTCTTCCAGGCGGATGACCATGATCAGGACTTGGCGCGAGAGGTGATCGAGCGGCGACTCTCGAATCCAGCGTTGCAGCAGACGGTGGTAAACCACCCGGAAGAGCATGGCGTGGACGTCTATAATTTCGGCATATCGCGGTACGAGAGCCGTTACATCGGGTTCGCCTCGATGTTCCACCACGTGGGACGCTCGGTTGACGGCCGCAATCACGACGGGTTCCACCACGTTCAGCTGGCGAGCAGCCAGGATATGTACACGTGGTTGCGGCAGGGGAGCCGGCGGCCGTTTATCGACTCGTCGCCGCTGGGCGGCGGCGCATACGACACGTTGCAGATGCTCGGCCCTTCCCGCCCGGTCATTCGCGATGACGAGATCTGGTTCTACTACACAGGCGTAAAGTTCCGGCGTCTTCCGCCGAAGTGGGACCCTGATCACGCTGCCATATGTCTGGCCGTGCTGCGGCGGGACGGATTCGTTTCGCTGGGTGACGTCAAAGAGGGCGGCACGATGATCACCGAGCCTTTTCAATGGGAAGGAGAGCAGCTTTATCTCAACGCGGTGGCCGATGACGGCGAGGTCAGGGTTGAACTGCTGGATGTCGACAGCGAGCCTTTGCCCGGCTACTGCGGGGAAGAGGCTGCGGTTGTGCGTGAGGACAGCGTCCGGCAGCAGGTCGTCTGGCCCGGACACAGCAGAATGCCGGACATTTCAGACGGGCCTATCCGGCTGCGTTTTAGCCTGACCAACGCCGAGTTGTACAGCTACTGGTTCGAGTAGTCCCTATTGAGAAGAAATGCAGGATTACAGAAGCGAATCTTGATTTCAGCGCTGTCATAAAATGGAAGCAGAATTTCGGGTGGAGCAAGGAACGGAAAATGGTCCAGACCACAACGACGATAGAACAGACCTATGCCTCGGAAACTCCAAGCTCGCGCGAGCAGTTCGATCGGGACCGCGAGTCGATGCCTGGCGGAGCCAAGGGGGCCTACTATTACGGGCCCTATCCCATTACCATGCAGAGGGGTGAGGGCTGCTATCTGTATGACATTGACGAACAGCGGCGCGTCGATTTTGCCAATCATCACACGGGGCAGATCCTGGGCCACAACAATGCGGCCGTACATGAGGCGGTGGATGCCCAGCTCACCAGAGGCATCGCGCTGGGCGCGCCGACAGGAGCGGAGGGGGCGCTGGCGGAAGAGATGTGCAGCCGTGTGACATCGCTGAATAAGGTCCGATTTTGCAACTCGGGAACGGAAGCGTCGCTGCACGCGATCCGGCTGGCGCGCGGGTTCAGCGGCCGGCCGAAGATCGCCAAGATGGAGGGAGGGTACCACGGCAGCCATGACCTGGTAGAAGTGAGTGTTGCGCCGCCGGTGGAAAAGGCCGGCCCTGCGGACGCGCCTCTGTCCGTGCCGACAGCGGGGGGCATGTCTCCCAACGCCCCTTCCGAGGTGATCGTTTTGCCCTTCAACAATGAAGAGGCGTTGGAGCGGCTCGTTCGCCGCCATCGCGACGAACTGGCCTGTGTGATTCTCGACCCCAAGACAGGGATCCTGCCGGTCCGCAAGGAGTATATTCAGGCCGTGCGCCGGGTAACTGAGGAGAACGATGTCCTGCTGATCCTCGACGAGGTGGTTGCGTTTCGCATCGCCCGGGGCGGCGCCCAGGAGTACTACGGCATCAGTCCGGACCTGACGACGTTCGGCAAGCTGGTGGGAGGCGGGTTTCCGGTCGGCGCGTTTGGCGGCCGTGCTGACATCATGGATCTTTTCGACAACAGCGGCGAACCGACCGGCTTCTTTCAGAGCGGCACATTCAGCGCGCATCCGGTCGTGATGGCGGCGGGGCTGGCCACTTTGAAGCAGCTGACGCCAAGCGCTTTCGAGCACCTAAACCGTTTGGGGCAACGCTTGCGCGCCGGGCTTGAAGATCTCAGCGCACGCATAGACACGCCGTTACAGCCGGTTGTACTCGGCTCTCTGTTCAGCGTTTACTTCACCGACGAACCGCTGGTTGACTACCGCAGCGCGGCAGGGAACGACGGCGCACTGGCTCACCGCGTCTTTCTCTCGCTGCTCAACCAGGGATACTTCCTGAGCCAGGGGCTGTCGATGAACGCGCTCTCCCTGCCGATGGAGGATGAACATATAGACGGACTCCTGCTTGCCTTCGAAAAGGCGATTGAACAGAGCAAGCAGTAGCGGCAACCTTTCCAGCCTGCTTTGTCCAATCAGCCACGGCAGGCCATAGGAGCGACAAGACACCGGCCTGAGGCCACACACCCTTGCTGTTGAAAGGACCAACCATGTACGCAATCGACTTTATTTCCGAGTTCAGCGTCAATCCGATCCCTGAGCCGGATACGACGTTGGAGGCATTGCTACGTCAGACGGAGGAGCACGACACAACCCTGACGCTGACAACATCGCGGCGCGGCCTGGTCAATCAGGTTAACCCGGAAGCCGTAGCGGAGACCCTCGAAATCGTTGCCCAACATCCCCGACTTCTGGCCGTGGGCACGCTCGATCCCCGCTACTTCCTCAACTGGCGAGACGACCTGAAGACTTGCGTGGAAGGCGGATGCGTTGCGATCCGCTTCGCGCCTGGGCCGCAGAACTGGAGTCCCGAAACACTGGTTTTTGAGCATATGGTCGAGGCGATCGGCCAGGCCGGACTGCCGATCATCGTAGATTTCAAGGGATCTTCTGAAGCGCTGAGCTGGATCCGCAAGGTGGCGGAGGTCTGCCACAGGCATGACGTGAACGTTGTGATGAACGAGGTCAGCTACGCGCACATGGGCGAGCTGATCATGGTCATGCAGGTGTATACGAATGTCTACGCCGCGATTCGCTGGCTGTGCCTGGCGGACGGCCTGGAGGTGATGGTCGAGGCCGAGATAGGCGACAGGCTGCTTTACGGCAGCAACTCGCCGAAGTATTCGATTCGGTCGCTGCGTAACCAGATATTCATGGCCAAGATCTCAGACGAGCAGAGACAGGCGATCCTCGGCGGCAACGCGCTGCGCCTGCTGGATATGGACATCGAGGATTTGCCGGTCGAGCCGCAGTTGATCAAGGCGGAGGCGGATTTGCCTGAGGAGCCGATCATTGACATCCACGCGCATGTGTCGGGCTTCCACTGCGCGGAGCCTTTCAACACGCGCACTGAGTCGAACGTGCCGGAGATGACCGAGCGTTGCAATATCCAGTACACGTTTGTTTCCTCCTACAACGCCATCAACTATGACATGTGTGAAGGGAACGCCGACACGCAGGCCTTCCTCGACCGCTACCCGAATCTGCGCGGCTACATCGCGATTGACCCGCGCGACCTGGCCGGTTCGGTCGGGCAGATGGAACGTTACTTCCAGGATCCCAGATTCGTGGGGGTGAAGCTCTACTGCCCATTTGGCGGCAATATGGCGACCAAGCGCATGCAGGACTTGCTGGACGAAATTGCAAAGTTTGGCCGGCCTGTCAAGATCCACATGGATGAAGGCGGTTCGCCCTATCCGGGTGTACGGTCGGCGGCGGAGCGCAATCCGGACCTGGTGATCATCAAGGCGCACGGTGACGATGTAGAGGGCGCACGCCAGGTTGTTGACCTGCCAAACGTTTACTTTGAGTTCTGCAGCAGTGGCATTAACGCCGGCACCATCCGCCGCTCGATGGACATTCTGGGGCCGGAGCGGATTCTGTTCGGCACAGACCAGCCGCTCTTTGCGCCATGGTTTGAGTATGGGGCCTATGTCGACGCGATCCAGACACAGCGGGAGGCCGACCTCATATTCCGTGAGAACGCGAGACGAATCTTCAGACTGGACTGACGCCTCAGTGTGGGTGATTCATGTGTCGCAGACGTTCACCCCGAAACGGCTTGCAAGGCAGACTGACTGAATGGATAACACGGCCAAGCTATTACAAGGAGATGCCTGATATGGCCATCGCAATTGAACGCAACTCGCCGCCTGTGCGGAGCGGATCGTTTGGTCCCCAGTGGGACATGGGCGACGAGGAGATAAACGAGCTGATCGAGGTGATCCGCTCCGGGAAGTTGAACCGGCTGAGCGGCAACAAGGTCGACCAGTTTGAGAGGGACTTCGCGGAGATGAACGGAGTCAAGTATGCCCAGGCGGTTACGTCGGGCACGGCTGCGGTGCATACGGCTGTTGGCACGATTGACCCTAATCCGGGCGACGAGATTATCACGACCAGCATCACCGATATGGGCACGATCATCGGTATCCTCTACCAGAACGCGGTGCCTGTCTTCGCTGACATCGATCCCAAGACCGGTAATCTCGATATCGAGGATGTCGAAGCCAAGATCACCGAACGAACCAAGGCGATCATTGTCGTGCATCTCTTTGGCAATCCTGCTCCGATGGAGGCCTATGTTGAACTGGCGCGCAAGTATAACCTCTACTTGATCGAGGACTGCGCGCAGGCACAGCTGGCAGAATACGGGGGTCGGCCGGTTGGCACGTGGGGCGACTTCGGTTGCTATAGCTTTGGCGGCAAGCATATGACGACCGGCGACGGCGGTATGGTGATCAGCAACCGGGACGACCTAGCGGAGCGGCTGAAATGGTTTGCGGACAAGGGCAATCCTCGCAGTCCGGTCTATGAGCATTACTATCTGGCGCCGAACTATCGCATGACCGACCTTCAGGGCGCGGTCGGGGTCGCCCAGCTCAAGAAAGTGACCGACGCGGTGCGCCGCAAGCAGTGGGTCGCTAACCACCTGAATGAGGTCGTCGACGGTGAAGCGGGTCTTTCATTGCAGCCCGTCCTGCCGGAAGCGACGCATTCGTACTGGGTCTACGGCTTTCATGTGGATGCTGCAACGATGGGCGCAACGGCAGAGCAGTTTGCGGCGGCGCTGCAGGCGGAGGGCGTGCCGGCCAACTCGCCCTACATGGTCTATCCGGTCTACAAGTACCCGGTTATGGCACAGCAGCGGGCTTACGGGACAGCTGATTTCTCCTATGCCGGCGAGAAGGCGGCAGCGATGGACTACGGCTCGCTGTCTCTGCCGGGCGGGGAGAGTTTCCTGGAGACGGCGGTTGTGATGCCGATGAGCCCTTCCTATACGGACCAGGACGCGGCCGACTTCAGTACAGCGATCAAAAAGGTCGGTGACTATTACCGGTCGAAACTGTCCAGATAGGGCGGCAATCCATGTCAATTCAATTCACGTTCCGACCGCGTGTACCCGTTTTCGACGCGAACGTCCGCGTAGGCGATCTGCACTACCAGCCCTCGCCTTGCCGCAATCGGGAGCAGTTACTGGCAGAGATGGACCGGCACGGGGTCGAGAAGGCGCTGATTTACCACGCTCAGACGGAGGAAGTCAGCCCGATCGACGGCAATGGTTTTCTGGAAGAGTGGCTGGATGATGGTCGTCTCTTTCCCCAATGGTCAGTCACGCCTACACCCGATTCCATGGTGCAGATAGAGGCGCTTCACGAGCAAGGGCGGGTGCATAATGTTCGACTGCACAATGCGCGCGCGGTCGGGCTTCCATTTCGACCGTGGGCGTGCGGACCGATGCTCTCGTGGCTGAGCGAGAACCGGATCCCGCTGTGGATTCCTCTGCCGGACGCGGATGCGGACGAACTGGCGACGACGTTGAGCGCCTTTCCCGATCTGGTTACTGTCCTGGTCGGCGCGCATTACACGCACGCTCTGTGGGTGCGGCCGCTGATGACCACGCTCCCGAATGCGTACCTGGAGTTGAGCCGTATTGAGCCGCTAGGTGAGGTGGAGGCGCTGTGCGCTGAATATGGCGCGGAGCGGTTTGTTTACGGATCCTGGTACGACCGCTTAGCGATGGGAACGATGCTCTTCTACCTTCACCATACCGACCTCAGCGAGGCGGAGTTGGAACTGATCTGCGCGGGGAATCTGCTACGCATATTGCAGGGAGAGGGCCGGCATGATTGAGGAACAGAGAGTGATCGACTTCCACGGCCATACAGGCCGCCTGGACCTCTACAACGGGGTCGATGATCCGGCGTTGATTCTGCGGGCGATGGACAGGGTGGGCATCGACGTCTCCTGCGTTTTCAACATCTTCCACCCGGACGGCACAACGGGCAACGATATAACGGCCCGTTTCGTTAAGGACCATCCGGACCGGTTTGTCGGGTTTGCGTATGTTTCGCCGATGATGGCGAAGGGTATGGTGGCCGAACTGACGCGGGCAGTTGACGAGCTTGGCCTGGTTGCCATCAAACTGTACCCGCCCTACACACAGTGGGACTTGAACGAACCGATCTGGCATCCGATCTATGAGTTTGCCGATGATCGCGGCCTGGCGATTATTTTCCACACGGGCACGGACGCGCATTCCCACCCAGGCCTGCTGGCGGACTGTGCGGCAAAGTTTCCCAATGCCAACTTTGTTTCCGGGCACGCGGGAAATGTGGCAGAGCCGCGGGCGGCCGCGATCAGGGCGGCGCAGGACTATCCGAACATCTATCTGGAGACATGCTCGACCTTTCGCACACCGGGCGTCATTGAGCAGCTGGTGAATGAGGCGGGGGCGGACCGGGTTCTGTTCGGGTCGGACATTGCGCTGATGGATTCGCGGCCGCAGTTGGGCAAGATCATTACCGCCGACATCTCGGATGAGGCGAAGCGGCTGGTGTGCGGCGGCAACGCGGCGCGGCTGTTGGGCATTTGAAGCAGTTCGGGGTGGAGCGTTTAACTTAACAGAGGCGCCGATTACAGATCGAGCAGGAGCAAGCGAGTTGCCTGTGTTTCCATGATGCAGCGGGTAGGAGGTCAGTTCATGGACTACAGTGAATCCGATCGCGAATTCTGGGAAGATGAGCTGGCGGACTTCGTCCCGCAAAGAGTTTTTGATGCCCACTGCCATCTGTTCGACGGGGCGGATATGCGGCCTGACGCGCCGGCAACGACGCGGTCGTATGCCGACCTGGAGACATTGAGGGCATGGGGCCGTCTCATGTTTCCGGGACGGCGCATGAACTTCCTGCTACTTGGTATGCCCAAGGTCGGCATTGACGTGGAAAAGCATACTGACATGCTTGCCGGGCAGGTCGCCCAGGACCCTTCCTCCCGGGCCAATCGCCTGGTCACTCCTTCGTGTAACATCTCTCGTATTGAAGAAGATATAGAACGGCCCGGCTTTATCGGGCTAAAGCCCTATCGTGTTTTCTCTTCAACCGGCGATACGGACTACTGCAGGATTCACGAGTTTCTGACGCACGAACAGATGGAGCTTGCCAACGACCGCGGCCTATGGGTGACGATGCATCTGTCGCGGCCGGGGGGTTGCGCGGATGAGGAGAACCTGGCAGACCTCGAAGAGTACACGACGCGCCGCTATCCCCGGATAAAGTGGATCCTCGCCCACTGCGCTCGCAGCTTCACGTATTGGCCTATACGGGAGGCGATAGACCGCTTGCGAGACATGCCAAATATTTGGTATGATCTGTCAGCGGTTACGACCATGCCTCCCTTTTTGACGTTGTTCCGAAAGGAAGATCTGAAGCGGATCTTCTACGGTTCGGATGGTGTCGACTCAGCTTTCTTTCATGGCAAATATGTTCCGTTCGGGCGATACTGGTATCAGGTGGAGCCCAACGAGGAGCATTTCAGTTTTGCCCATACGGACGCACGTCCGGTTTTGTGCATCTACGAACAGATAATGGCCATGAAACAGGCCGCTGAGATTGCGGAACTTTCCCGGGATGATATGGAAGGGATCTTCTGGCGGAATGCGCTTGAAGCGTTTCAGATTGATCCGTCGGACGAGAATTCGGTCGGATAGAGGACGTACTGACGCCATCAAGTAATGCGAAGATCATTTCAGGGCAATCGCATCTAAATCTGTAGGCCGATTCAGTTGAAATTGTGGCCAGAAGAAAGCGAGAATAAGTGGAAATCACCCTGCGCTTACTGAATATCGACGGGAAGACGCCGCGGATCAGGCCCTCAGTCGGCGAGA
>JAJDZJ010000143.1 GCA_022824685.1 Caldilineaceae bacterium | reverse complement strand
GCCCTCAGTCGGCGAGATAAGTTAAATTCTCCGTCTACGTGCCATCTTTCGTACATTTCCCTGTGTCTTACCCCGACCTGGAAGAGTATTCGGCTGCATTTCGATGTTCTGACCCAATTTAGATGCAATCGCCCTGGGGTTAGGGGGAATAATAGAACAGGCATAGCTTGTTTCCAAATTTCGGGGGAAGTGGATGGAGAACCTTCGTTCCGCTTGGGACGAACGCCTCCTTGAGAAGAGGCTTGGGCAGAGGATGACACGCGAGACATGGGAAGTGCGCGAGAGTTTACATTATTCATCGCCCCTCTCTTGGCGGTTTGCCAGGAAGCATCTGCATATGTGCTGCGGCAGTTGGGCTACACTATAGGATTGCGGAAACTTCATGTAAACTATGGCGATGCCGAGCCGGAAGTCCTTCGAGAGATTGAGCGGCGGACCGGCTGATGATGTTTGCCCTCGAACTCCTTCGCGAATACGCGTATGTCGTTGAACGCCCAGAACTGTAATCGGGCAAATCTGCACTTGTCTGATGGGGAATCCTGGTTGAGGTCCTATCATGGCTACTGTCGAAGAAAGATTGTCGGCTTACGAAGTAGACGTTGCGTTTCCCGATGTCAGTGGCTTGGAGCATTTGCAGATGCTCATGACGCGTAGCGAACTTCACGATGCAGGCCATCTTCTGACCACAGACCAGCAGACACGCTTGGCGAATGCCGACAGGAAGCTACTCCAGCATGTCCGGAAGTACCACAACGCTATCCAGTCCATCGCGGATTTGACCCATTGGCGCGAGACCACCGCAGGCGTTTCACCTGAACATTGGTGGTGGTATCTGGATGTGCTGGCGCAACTGCCTGCTGGCTCGGAAATCGTTGGAGTCAGCGCCCTCGCTGCGAAAGAGTGAGCTTCGAACCGGTTGACGCCTGCCGAAAAAGGGCAGCGCCGGGTCTCGACTGGGTCTCTTCCTAAAGGTTCTTTGTCACCCAGGTCGTACATCTCACATATTCTCGTAAGTGGACCAAAGTTTCGACTCTAGCTCGCGGCGCGTGCCCATTTGCAACACATTGACATGCGACCAACGCTTTGCTAGGATGGTTGCACGTTGCGCCGCGGGTAGGGTGGCAACTCCATCATGTCTGGGAAGCGAAGCAACGGCTCTGTTCGGCCTGCGCACGGTGGGTAGGCGGCGCCATCCACGCGCGTGTGACAGGCTGTCGTGCCGGAAACGGCGTGCCAGCGCTGGAGATTCATGGTTCTCCAAGAAGGAACTTCCTATACGTTTTCCCAGATACTCGAGTTGAACTCTGAGACGGACGAGATTCTTGCCGCTTTAGGCTACCGCTTTCGCGACGCACCCCTTAAATTGCCAACCGCAGAGGTTCCGCGCCGTGCGCAGCTCGGGCCGCTGCGCGCGCAGATGCGGGAGCGGCTGCCGTATGTGCCGCTGACCAACGAGGCCGCGTGCAGGTCTTTCTACGCAGTTCCGGTGTTGTTTGCCGCGCTGGATCAGTTCAGATTCAAAATGAACATCTCGTATCCGGTGGCGGGCGGGCGGCTGACCGGCACGGTGGACTTTTTGCTGCGGGGCAGGCAGGACCTTGTGGTGGCCGGCGTTAGGAGCGAGGCGTTGGCGCGAGGATTTCAGAAGCTGGCCGTACAGATGGTGGCGGTCAGTGAGAACGCGGCAAAGCCCTCAGTGGGGCCGAAACATCCGCGGCGGGCGCAGAAGGCGGAGCGCACGCGGCGGGCGCGGGAAGCGGAAGGTAAGAAAAGGTTTGCTCAAGGCGTTCAGACACAGGTTTTTGGCGTGGTGACAACGGGGCCGGTCTGGCAGTTTGGTCTGCTTGACCGGGCGCAGAAGAGGGTAACGAAGGACAGCGAGACGTACTCGTTGCCGGGCGATATGGAAAGGCTGGTCGAGGTTTTCGCCGGGATGCTGGGCGAAAAGAGATTTGAACAGGACGATGTCAATCGCGAAGGAGAGAGGCTGAGATGGGCGAACAGTTAGCGATGAATGGCGGCACGCCGGTGCGTACGCTGCCCTTTGGACCGAGCCACTATTTTGGCGACGAGGATATAGAGGCGCTTTCTGAGGTGATCCGGTCGGGTGCGCTGGGGAAAGGGCCGAAGGTGAGGCAGTTTGAGGAGGCGTTTGCGGCGCGGCACGGGGTTGCGCATGTGGTGACGGTGACTTCTGGCACGGCGGCGATGCACACATGCGTGGGCTCGATCAATCCGGATCCGGGGGATGAGATCATCGTTACGCCCTGGACTTCGGGGGGCAGCATCATCGGAACGCTGCTGCATAACTGCGTGCCGGTCTTTGCCGACGTTGACGACACGTACACGCTGGACCCGGCGGACGTGGAGGCGAAGATAACGCCGAGGACACGGGCGATTATCGCGGTGCATCTTTTCGGCAACCCCTGTGATATGGCGGCGCTGCGAGAGATCGCGGACCGGCATCAGATCTTTTTGTTGGAGGACTGCTGCCAGGCCCACTTTGCCGAATATCAGGGCAAGGTGGTGGGTTCAATGGGGGATATCAACGGCTTCAGCTTCGGCGGAAAGCATCTTTCAGCCGGGGGCGGCGGGGCGATCATGACGGATAACGAGACGTTGTGGGAACGGGCGCTGATCTTTTCCGACTGTGCGCTGCCCCGCAACGGCGGGCCGTTCGAAGGGCGGCCGTACGCGAACTATTTCCTGGCGCCGAACTACAAGTTGAACGATCTGATGGCGTCGGTCCTGCTCACGCAGTTGAAGAAGGTGGACGGCTATATTGAGAAGAAGATCGAGGCGGCGGAGGGGATCATCGAGGGGGTATCGGATATCGAGGAGATCACGCCGCAGCGGGTTCGGGAGGGGGACCGGAACTCGTACTGGGTGCTGGGGATGACGCTGGACACGGACAAGATGGAGTGTGACGCGTGGGAGTTTGCGGAGGCGCTCAACAAAGAGGGCATCCCTGCGGGCGGTCCGTACATCGGGTCAGGCAAGGAAGGCCCGCTCTATCGGAACGAGTTTCTGGCAGGGCCGAACTGCTACGGCAACAGCCGCTTTCCTTTCGATTACGGCAGGGACAAGCCGATTGACTACAGGATGTCTGACTGCCCGAACGGAGAGAAGCTGATGCGGCGCGGTTTCAGTTTTTCGATGCAGCCGAGTATGGATGATGAGGACGTGGCGGATATTTCGGCCGCGGTGCATAAGGTGTTTGCGCACTTCCGAAAGAAGGTAACTGCAGTGGTCTGAACTGCAGTGACCAGTGGTCGGTGGTCAGTTGCTGCAGTGACTAGGTGGTAGAGAACGTGAGGGGGTGCAGGCATCGTTGGCTGGACACGTTGCTGGGAAGAAGAGACCAGATGGGTTAGCCAGAGGGGGGCGTTGCGGGGGGAATCCCCCCGCACAAGGGAGGGCCGAAGGCCCGACCGCCCAGAAATAGATGTGATGGAGGAAGTGGATGACGCGGGAGACGAGTGACCAGACGCCGATCTGGTCGGGGATTCACTATTTGCTGTATTTGCGGGAGGCTGGGGCGGAGGAGGATTGCGCGCGGTTCAGTTTGTTTGAGACTGAGTACAGCCCGGCTGGGGGCGGTAATGCGGGCTTTTTGTATATTGACCCGGAGTGCATGCCGTCGGCGCCGGCGAGCGCGGTGTATACGGACAACCCAGAGATGGCGGGCTGGCTATACGACAGGATGTACCGGGACAGCGATAATTCGCTGGCGGCGTGCGGGGATAGGGTCATCACGGCGCGTTTTGGCCGCGGCGGCGATTGGCGGCAGCGGCTGGGTTATTCGATCGACAGTGTGGACGGGACTGTGGGGGCGGCGTGGACCGATCTGGAGACGCCCTTTGTTCATCACGGGCTCGCGGGGGGATCGGGCTTGTACACCTACTGCCTCTTTGTGGTGGCAAACGGCGCCGGCATCGAGGTGAATGGGGAGATGGTTCCCGGCGACCTGTATGCGCGCCAGGACTGGATACCGCTGGTGGGGCGACCGCTCAGCTCCTGTCTGATCGCCGACGAGATTTGGGCTGTGCCGCGAGAGGGCAGCGGCCTGCGGGTGGACAGTCGTTCAATGGATAGACAATCTACTACTTTCAGTCGGAGAGACCGTCGAAAATGAAAAAGCTGAGATTTGCGCAGGCCGGCGTTTCGCTGATGCATGCCAACATGTACCGGGACACGCTGATGTTGTTGACGGATGAGATCGAGCTGGTCGGCTTCTACGATCCTGACCCGGAAGGGGTGAAGCCCAATCTGAAGGCGGACGTTCAGGACGTGCCTTTTTACGGCAGCCTGGGCGAGTTGCTGGCGGAGGGCAAGCCGGATGCGGTGATGGTATCGACCTATCTGAAGGATATGCCAGCGTGGATGGTGCAGGTGGCCGAGGCTGGTGTGCACGTGTGGGGGGAGAAGCCGTTTGCAGTGCATTCGAGCGAGCTGGTTCCGGTGGCCGAGGCTGTGCAGCGCAACAATCTTCACTTTTCGTGCGGCTATACGTGGCGCTTCCACCCCATTGCGAATCTGATCAAGAGGACGTGGGCATCGGGACTGCTGGGGAAGCCCTATTCGATCGACTTTCGTTTCCTTACTTCGAGCGTAGCGCGGCGCGGCCCGGATACCTGGTACTTCAAGCGCGAGGAAGCGGGTGGAGGGATTCTCAACTGGCTGGGCTGCCACTGGATTGACCTGATGCGCTATTTGACGGGCGCGGATGTGGCGCGGGTTGCGGCGATTGAGGCCAATGTTGGCGGGCACAGTATCGACGTGGAGGACGCGGCGGCGGTCTCGATGGGCTTTGACAACGGGATGATCGGCAGCCTTCATGCGGGCTACTTCACCTCCGGATACGGCGAGATCTCGATCGGGATGCGCGGGTCGCTGGGATTGATCAAGTGGGACGTGGATGAAGGCAGGTGCACGATCAAGAGCGACCATCCAGAGTGGTCAGGCGCGCCGACACGGGAGTTTGACATTCCGTCGGCTCAGGTACCGGGCTATGGGGCGGAGGGCAGGTCATCGATCCAGGCGTTTGCGGCGGCGATTCGGGGTGAGGGAAGCAGCGGATATACGGTGGAGGAGATCATCAGGTCGCTGCAGATCATTGAGGCTGCGCATGCGTCGGCGGCGGAGGGGAAGACGGTTACGCTATGAGCGAAAAAGAACCGTTGCGGGTCGCGGTGGTGGGCTTGCGCATTCACGCGGGCGGGCTGGAGCCGGACCGCAATCACGGCCTGATCAAGTCGTTTCACGGGCAGGAGGAGGCCCGGATCACGGCGTATTGCGAGTGGGACGAGGAAGAGTCGGCTGCGCTGGCGAGCCTGGCGCGGCACGATCCGGATGCCCGAATTTTCGACAATCTTTGCGATCTGTTCGAGTGGGACGGGTTTGACGCGGCGGTTGTGATGCTGCCGCCGGACGAGGCTGCGCGGGCCGCGGAACGGCTGGCCGAGGCCGGCAAACACATGTTTATCGAGAAGCAGGCGGCGCGGACGGCGGCGGAGCTGCAGCCGGTTGTTGAACTGGCGAAGGCGCGCGACCTGGTGGTGCAGATTGGCTACCCGTGGCCGCGCCATCCGGTGGCGCAGGAGATCCGGCGTTGTCTGGACGAGGGTGTGCTGGGGAAGTTGCTGGCGATGGAGGCGAGGCTGGTGACGATACAGGTTGGGCCTGGGTTGAGGGAGCCGGACCATTGGATGTACCGACGCGAGACTGAAGGCGGCGGCATTTTGCACATGGAGGGCGGGCACTGGCTGACGCTGTTTCAGATGTTTGCGCAGGCGCGGGTGCGGTCGGTGACGGCGCTGTGCAGCCGGCGTACGGACGAGATACAGGATGGCGTGGAGGATGCGGCCACGGTGGCGCTGGAGTATGAGAACGGCGTGCACGCGTGTTTACACATGGGTTATTTGCTGAGCGGAATCGGTCCGCGTAACGATACGTTTATGGCTGTGCGGGGTCAGCTCGGGGCGGCGACGTGGTCGCCCGTGGGCGACGGTGTGCTCAATGTGAGCAGCGCGGCGCCGGAATGGGCAGGGGCGCCGGAGCGTCAGTTTAACATGCCGCCGGCGCCGCGGCCGGTCTATGCGGAGCAGTGGGGCTTCGAGTATGTGGCTGATTTTGTGCGGGCTGTGCGCGAAGGGGGGAAGGCTGTGGTGAGCATCGAGGACGCTCACCACATTTTGCAGATTTTCGATGCCGCGTATGCGTCTTCGCGGACGGGCCGGAGGATAGAGATTTAGCCGGCTGCGGCCGCGAAATCTTCAGGCGCCGGCGCTGCTGGTTTACTAGACTCTGCCGGGGTACTCTTTGCCGCGAATCAGCATGAAGCGGAATTCGCCGCGCGGTTTTTCACATTCGGTGAGGAGACGGGCCTCTTCGTCTTCGATGCCGAAGTACATCGTTTCGGAGCGAATGTAGTGGAGCGCGAGCCCGCGGCGGCGGTGGGGGGTGGAGTTTGCGCCGGTGCGGTGGAAGTTTAGGCCGTGATGGAACATACAGCTGCCGGCGGGCAGTTCGACAGGAACGGGTTTGTTCAGGATCGGGCTGTTGAGAAATTTGTCCTTGTGCTCGGAATCGATAGGGCCCCACTTGTGGCTGCCGGGAATGACGGTCATGCATCCGTTGTTGACGGTGGCGTCATCGAGGGCGACCCAGCAACTGACGTGCCCCTGGGGCGCGAACATGAGCCATGACAGGGAATCCTGGTGCCAGTCGGGTACAGTGCCGTGGAAACGGGGTTTCATCATCAGTTGGTCGGTATAGAGCTTGATGTTGGGGCCGAGGAGGTCTTCGATGACGTCGACGATTTCGGGTTTGCGGGCGATGCTTTCGAATTCGTCGTCAAAGTAGCAAAGCTGGGTCATTTTGCGGACGGCGTCGAGCGGCTCGACATCGTCGGGCAGGCCGTCGCGGAACTTGGCTTCAAATTGGATATAGCGAGGCGGGACATGGTTGACTTCGCCGCTGATGATGGCTTCGCTGCGTTTGCGCAGTGCGGCAAGATCTTCGTCTGAGAGGATACGGTGGTAGGGCAGGTAGCCGTTTTCCCAGAAGAATTCCTTTTGTTCGTTTGACAGGGTCATGGAGAGAACTCCTTTTCGAGTTTTCGGGCACTCCTGGTCGCCGGGGAACGACCGACTGGTTGCAAATGAATATCGTTTAGAGTATACCGAAGAGGCAAAAAAGCTGTCAATCAGAAACGGACAGCTACACCGAAAACCGGTCGCCAACCGACGATGGTCAGACCAAGGGGCGCGAGGGAAGATAAAATGATACGAATTGGCATGATTGGAGCAGACAGTACGCATACGGAGGCTTGGACGAAGTTGGTCAACCCGCCGGACAGTCCGTTGCACGGGCGGGCGCAGGTGGTGAAGCTGTGGGGGGAGGATGGGGAACAGGCGCGTGCGAAGGCGGAAGCTTGGCAGATCCCGGAAGTGGTGGGCAGCCCGGGCGAGGCTCTGAGCGACGTGGACCTGGCGATGGTTGTCAATCGCTATGGCGAGGACCATCCGGCCCATGCCCGGCTTGCGATCGAAACTGGTCTTCCGACCTTTGTGGACAAGCCTTTTGCAAATGAGATGGACGACGTTCACAGTTTGGTCGGGCTGGCCGCGGAGCGGGGGACGCCGCTGATGTCGTGTTCGGCGCTGCGCTATGCGGGGGAGGTGATGGAACTGCAGGAGAGGATAGCGGGCTTCGGCGCGCTGAACTGTGCTGTAGTCAGCGGGGCGGCAGCAGGCGATTTCCCTGATCCGCGGGCATTGCACCCTTTCTTTTACGGCATTCACGCGGCGGAGCTGTTGCATACGCTGTTGGGAAGCGGCGCGGAGGCTGTGACGACACGGCGAACGGGGCGGTGCGATATTGGGCTTGTCCACTATGCGGATGGGCGGCAGGGGGTGGTCAATCTGCTGCATGAGACGCCCGGCCTGTATCACGGCGCGGTGTACGGCGCGTCGGGTTGGGGCGAGGCGGATATTGTGGACGGAGACCGGTTCTATACGGAGACGCTGGCGCGAGTGATCCAGATGGCGCTCAGCGGCGAGCCGCCGTTTCCGGTGGCGTGGACGGTTGAGGTGATGGCGATCATGGCTGCGCTGGTGCGTTCGGCCGAGGAGGGCGGGCGCACGGTAGAGATCAGTGAATTCGGGCAGTAGATCGCGATAAATGGCCAGTAAACTGAACAGACCAAGAAGGAATGCAATTTTTCCATGACTTATTCACCTTTGCAGATAGGCGTTGTCGGCCCGGGCCGGATGGGGAGTGTGTACGCGCGGCTGGCGAGTGAACTGAGCGAGACCAACCTGGTGGCGGTATCGGGCCGCAGTGAAGGGTCCACGAACGAAGTCGCAGGGCAGTACGGCGTGCCGGGCTATCCGAATGTGGGGCACGAGGCGATGCTGGCCAAGCACCCGGAGATCGAGGCGGTGGTGGTGTCGGTGTCGGAGTGGATGCACACGGCGCCGGTGCTGGCTGCGCTGGAGGCTGGCAAGCATGTGCTGGTGGAGAAGCCGATGGCGGTGTCGGCGGCGGACGCGCAGAGCTTTGTCGATACGGCCGACCGGGTCGGGGTGCAGCTGATGGTGTGCCAGAGCTTGCGATTCGACCATCCTTACGCGGCGATGCGGCAGGCGGTGGCGGCGGGTGAGATCGGGGAGGTAATGCACCTGTATTCGCGGCGCAATACAGTTCAGTTTGCGGCGGAGCGGGTGCTGGGCAAGTTTTCGCTGGCGTACTGGCTGACGCCGCACGACATCGACATGATGTTGTGGACGGTAGGGCGGCCGATTACGAGTGTGAAGGCGTACTCACGGGAAAAGGCGAAGGGCAAGCATGACTTTATCATTGCGGTGTTTACATTCGATAATGGCGTCGTAGGCGTGCTGGAGACGTCCTGGAGTACGCCGGCTTTCAGCGGACGTTCGCAAGCTGAGCACTTCAGCATTCACGGCACAGAGGGCGCGGCCGAGGTGTTGGGCCATGAGAATGCGGTTGCTATCTATCATGTAGGCGGTGATCCGGACTTTCCTGATATAGGTTACACGCCGGTGCTGCACGGGCGGCAGGAGGGGATGTTCCGGTCGCTGTTCAGCCACTTCGTGGGGGTGGTACAGGGGAAGTGGGAGCCGATTGTCACGGGCAGGGACGGGCTGGCGGCGATTCAGGTGGCGGCGGCGCTTGAGCGGGCGCTGGAGAGCGGCCGTGAGGAAGAAGTGGAAAGATGACGGTCCGGTGGGGCATCGTGGGGGCTGGTAAAATTGCGGAGAGCCAGATGGCTCCTGCGATCGCGGCGGCGCCCGGCCATGAGCTGGCGGCTGTGTCACGGCGGGACTTGGGCGCGGCGGAGCTGTTCGCGAAACGGCATGGCGCCCGGCGCGCATACGATAGCGTGAAGGCGTTGCTGGAGGACGACGGGGTCAACGCGGTCTATGTTGCCACGCCGCCATACCTGCACGCGCGGGAGACGGTGATGGCGGCGGAGGCGGGCAAGCATGCGCTGGTCGAGAAGCCGATGGCATTGACCACCGGGGAGGCTGGGGCGATGATCGATGCTTGCCGCGCCAGCGGGGTGCTGCTGACGGTCTGCCACTATCAGCGGTTCAATGCCCGTCATCAGCGGATCAGGAGCCTCCTGGTGGAAGGCGCGATCGGGCAGGTGACGGCTGCGCGGATCAACTTTTCTGACCGGTTTCCGCCGCAGGCTGGGTTCTGGCATCACGATCCTGAGATCAGCGGCGGCGGACCGATGATGGACTTGGGCATTCACTGTATCGATCTGCTGCGCTACCTTTGCGGCCGTGTGGAAACGGTTGCCGCGCTTGCGGAAACGCTGGTTGACAGCTCGCCGGTGGATGACACGGCGACACTCCTTTTGCGGATGGCGAACGGCACGCAAGCTGTCGTTACCAGCCACTGGACGACGGCTAACCATCATCCGGAGCGGACGAACGGGTTGGAGATCTGCGGGACGGAGGGGTCGATCCGGGCCGCGCCGATTTCGGCGAAAGACTCGGCGGGGACGTTGCTTGTCAGCACAGCGGACGAGATCCGGGACTACGGGGTTGAACCGGGCGGGCTGAGGCCGCACGTTGCGCTGCTGGAGGCGTTTGGCGAGGCAGTGTCTGGAGAGGGTCTGAACCCCATTCCGGGAGAGGAGGGCTTCGCAGGCCTGGCGGTTGTGGAGGCGGCTTACGGGTCGGCGCGCAGCGGGCAGTTTGTAGCATTGCAGGATCCCCCCGACTGATCGTTCAACAGCGTGCATCCGCACGCATTCGATCACGCATTCATTCACTCTCATGGCAAGATAGGAAGGACTATGCGCGGCGTTTTTTTCTGGGAAGCGGCGGGACTGTCGCTGGATCGTGCGAATCCGTACGGGGCCTTGCTGGCGCGGGCGATGCAGGAGGTTGGGGTCGAGCTGGAGGCCGGGCATCCTGAAACATTGACGAAGGAATGGCTGGAGGAGAACCGGGGCAGGATCGACGTGCTGCATCTCAACTGGCCGAATTACATGTACGGTGGGGAGGAGTTGGAAGCGCAGTTGGGGCTCCTGGCCGAGCTAATCGACAACCTGGCCCTGGCGCGGCTGCTGGGTTACAGGATCGTGTGGACGGTTCACAATCTCTATCCTCACGAGAGCAACAGCCACGACCTGGACCACCTGGCGCAGACGGCCATCACCCATTTGGCGAATGCGGTGATCGTCCATTGCGAGCATGCGCGGGAGCTTGTGCGAAAGCATTTTCATCGCACAGAGGGTGTTTTTGTCGTCAACCACGGTAATTTCATGTACCCGTATCCCAACGAGGTCGGCCGTGAGGAAGCGCGGCGGCGGATGGGGCTGAACGACGACCATTTTGTGTTCTTCTACTTTGGGAACGTGCGGCGGTACAAGGGGATTGAGCGTTTGATTGAGGTATTTCAGTCGTTGCCCGGGGCGCATTTGCGGCTGCTGTTGGGCGCGAAGTTCTACACGGAGTACGGGCAGGAACTGGTCGCGTCGATACCGCCGGACGACCCGCGGGTGATGTTGCGCTCGTCACGCCATTTTGCCAACGATGCGTTTCAGTATCTGTTTAACGCAGGCGACGTTGGCGTCTTTCCCTTCCTGGAGGTGTTGACTTCGGGTTCGGTGATCACGGCGTTCTCCTTTGGTATGCCTGTGATCGCGCCGGGGGTCGGATGTCTGACTGAGCTGGTCCCTCCGAAGGCTGGCATTGTGTATAGTGCGGAGGACGGAGAGGGGTTGCGTCGGTCAATGCTGGAGATTCAGGAGCGGGAGCTTGGCCCGATGCGGGAGGCGGCGTGGGCGCGTGCGCATTCGCTGGTCTGGGGGGAGATTGCCGAAAGGACCCGGCAGGTCTATGAATCGGGGTAGGGTGACGGCTGTTCCGGAAAAGCGTAGTTCTACGCAAGGAAGTTGGAAACTGCGGGTTTTGTAGGAGATTTCGCTTGGAGATTACAGAGGTCAAGGCCTTTGAAGTTGATCTGCGCTCTTTGAATACCGGCCGGTCGCGCAGGGAACAGGATAGCACACCCAGGCCGTCCTATGTATGGGATGGGTTGGAGCCGGCAGGCCCGATGGGGCGCTATCCAAAGTACAAGGAGCGGAGGTCGTCGTGGTCGGCCAAGTGGAAGGGTACGGTGTGCGTCGTAACTGCGGCGGACGGGAGCTTTGGGCTGGGCGTCTCCTCGTTTGGCGGGCCGGTCAGCAGGGTGATTAATGATCATTTCGCACCGCATATTGTGGGCGAGAACTGCATGGCGACGGAGAAGCTGTTCGACATGATGACGCGTTTCGCCGCGCCATACGGCGGGCAGGGGCTGGCCAGCTACGCGATCAGCGCGGTCGATCTGGCGTTGTGGGACCTAAAGGGGAAGGTGCTTGAGCGTCCGGTCTATGAGCTGTTGGGCGGACCGCAGAAAGAGAGGATTTTCTGTTATGCCACCGGCTTCGAGGCGGCGTGGTACCTGGAGCTGGGTTTTCGGGCGATAAAGCTGCCGTTTCCTTACGGGCCGGCTGACGGCGAGGAGGGTCTGAGGAAGGCGGAGGCGCTGGTGGCCGGCGTGCGTGAGTTGATCGGGCCAGATGCCGCGTTGATGCTGGACTGCTGGATGGCGCTGGACGTGGAGTACACGGTGCGGCTGGCGGAGAGGCTGCGGCCTTACCGGCTCAGATGGATTGAGGACTATTTGCTGCCGGATGACAGGGATGGGTTCATGCAGGTGCGTCAGCGGCTGCCGTGGCAGACGCTGGCGACGGGGGAGCACTGGTATCTGCCGCAGCGATTTGCGCAGGCGGCCAATGAACGTCCGGTGGACGTTTGGCAGCCGGACCCGTTATGGGTGGGCGGCGTGTCTGCGTGCCTGCGGATCTGTCACATTGCAGAGGGGGCGGGGATTGAGGTCATTCCGCACGGGGGAATGAACTCTCCGTACGGGCAGCATCTGGCCTACGCGATGCCTGCGATCACGTGGGGCGAACGGTCCGGGGGCGTATCGGCGCCGGGCGTACCGCTGGCGGAGATGAGAATGCTGCCGGGAACGGCGGTGATCGAGGATGGATATCTGGTTCCCAGTGACGCGCCGGGATTCGGGATCGAGGTGGACGAGAAGGCGCTTGCGAGCCTGTAGAGAGGCAAAGTCGACGCGAGGGAGGATTTGAATCGTGGTCGGCAGCATGATAGTGTAGGCGGTTGAACAGGGGCGGTTGAATGCGAATTCATGGATTTGTCCTGCCTTGCCAGAAGCCGCAATGTCACGAAAAGAGCACATAACGGGCGCGAAAAATGGATCAGGCGACATATCAGATAGAGGTGGATGGTCTCTGGAAGGTGTTTGGCAGCCGGCCGGAGCGCGCGCTGCAGTCGGAAAACGCGAACAAGAGCCGGGACGAGATTCAGGACGAGTTTGGGCTGGTTGTGGGGCTGCGAGATCTGTCCTTCAGAGTTCCGAGAGGGCAGACTTTCGTCGTGATGGGGCTTTCGGGCAGCGGAAAGTCGACACTGGCGCGCTGTTTGATCAGATTGATCGAAGCGACGCGGGGGGAGATCAAGTTCGACGGCGAAAACATTTTGGACTATTCGCAGGAGGATTTGAGGCAGTTTCGGCGGGACAAGATCGCGATGGTGTTTCAAAACTACGCGCTTCTGCCCCACCGCCGTGTGCTGGATAATGTGGCGTACGGTCTTGAAGTACAGGGCATGGACAGGGACAGCCGCTACAAAGCGGCGGGGGAAGCAATTGAGACTGTAGGGCTGAAGGGGTGGGAGTACTACTATCCGCGTGAGATGAGCGGGGGCATGCAGCAGCGGGTGGGGCTTGCCAGGGCGCTGGCGGTGGACCCGGATGTGCTGATCATGGACGAGCCGTTCAGCGGGCTGGACCCGTTGATTCGCAGAGAGATGCAGGACGAGCTCGTGATGCTTCAGTCTGAGCTGCAGAAGACGATTATCTTTATTACGCATGACCTGGATGAGGCGCTCAAGCTGGGCGACCGCATCGCGATCATGCGAGACGGCGTGATCGTGCAGGAGGGAACGCCGGAGGAGATTGTCACACGACCAGAGACTGACTATGTATCGGAGTTTGTGCAGGATGTGTCGCGCGCCAAAGTGATCCGGGCCGGGTCGATCATGGCGGATCCCGACGTGGTGATTCACGAAGGTCAGGACGCGCGTGCTGCGTTGGCGGCCATGCGGGAGAACAACGCGGAGGCGGCCTACGTGGTTGGAGACGGCGACATTCTCAAAGGCATTCTTACGCAGGCGTTGATAACAGGTCTGGAGAACGACAAAGTTACGGTATTGGAAGCGGCACGCACGGAAGGTCTGGCAACCACCAGCCCGGGGACGTTCATTGAGAGTATCATTCCCCTGGCGGCGGAGACGGAACATTTCATTGCTGTGGTTGATGAAGAGGGACGATTTCTGGGTGAGATAGACCGGCGGGCGCTGCTGGCCGGGATGGTCGACTAGCATCCCATCCGGAAATGTTGAGAGTTGTGAGGAGGCTTGGAGATGAGCCAGATAGACAGCACGCCGGCGGGCGCTGAGCCGGGCGCCAGGCAGGTTGGGATGGACGCCATCCTCAGGATTGAGGGCGAGGACCCGTCAATGTCGCCACGCGGGGCGGGAAGGAGGGAGTTGCCGCCCGAGGAGACTGTTGCGCCGCAGAGCAAGGCGAACGCGCTTCCCCCTTACTTCTGGATTGCCGGATGGGCGCTGGTTATCGTTGTACTGATCGCGTCCTTTGGCATCTGGGGCCCGGAGATGGAGTTTCCCACGACGATATCGCGGACCGAGGTCGAGACTGACAACGGGGGAACGCTGGTCCTGGAGAAGACTGTGCGCGAGGTGATCGGCGGTGCGATAGACGATGCAGTCGACTGGATCACGCGCGAGATAAGCTGGCTGTTTGACGGGCTGAGCAGCGCGGTTGCGTATTCACTGGTGGCGATCGAGGACGTATTGAAGTGGGTCCCCTGGCCGGCGGTTGTGATGGCGCTTGCGGTGCTGTCCTTTGCGGTGGGACGCTGGCGGATGCTGGGGTTCACGCTGTTCGCGCTATTTTTCGTTGGGTTCATGGGCCTGTGGGAGAACACGATTGACACGATTGCGCTGATGGTGGTAGCGGTGGTGATTGCGGTCGGAATCGGACTGCCGTTAGGCGTACTGGCAGCGCGCAATCAGTTGGCGGATAATCTGTTGCGCCCGATACTGGACGGGATGCAGACGATGCCGAGTTTCGTTTACCTGTTGCCGGGGATACTTTTCTTTGGGCTGGGCAAGCCGGCGGGCATCTTTGCAACGATCATCTATGCTGTGCCGCCGGTGATTCGCTTGACCAATTTGGGGATCCGGCAGGTGTCGGCGGAGGCGGTGGAGGCGGCGCATGCGTTTGGGACGACGCCGTTTCAGCTGTTGACCAAGGTGCAGATTCCGATGGCGCTGCCGACGATCATGGCGGGAATCAACCAGACGACGATGATGGCGCTGGCGATGGTTACGATTGCGAGTATGGTGGCCGCGGGCGGGCTAGGCGACAATGTGCTGCGTGCTCTGCAGAAGATCCAGCCGGGGAACGGCGCGATCGCGGGGCTGGCGATCGTGTTTCTGGCGATTGTCATCGACCGCTTGACGCAGTCTGTCGCGCAGGAACAGGAGGATAGGCGGAGCGCGGGGTAGGTGAAGGGCAGAGCATGCACCAGATTTTCTGACTGCTGCAAGGTCAACATGCGGCAAGTGTCGGAATGGGTAGGAATTGGTACTTGCTCTGGCAGAAATTAGAACTGAAGTGTCCACATTCAGAGGGAAACTGGAAATGTCTACTCAATGGCGAGTACTCATCCTGCTGATCGTTTTTGTCTTCATCGGTTGTGCGCCGGCGGAGCAGAGTTCCCCAGGCGAGGCGGCTGGACCCTCCAGCTCGATAGACACCATCGTCTTCGCCGACTACAACTGGGCCAGCGCCCAGATTCAAAACCGGATCGCCCAATATATAGTTGAAAAGGGGTATGGCTATTCCACCGATGTGGTGTTCGGTGCGACTTTGCCTTTGTTCCAGGGCTTACGCAGGGGGGACATCCATGTGAGCCTGGAGATCTGGCTGCCAAATCAGATCGAGGCGTGGTATGAGGCGGAGGCAAACGGGGAGGTTGTGGAGGTCGGGAAGAGCCTGGGACATGACTGGCAATCGGCATTTGTGATACCCGCTTACCTGCAAGAGCAGTATCCTGACCTGGACAGCGTCGAGGACCTGAAGGAGGAACGGTTCAAGGCGTTGTTTGCTACGCCTGAGACGGGTGGCAAGGCGCGCTTGGTGTCCTGTGTGATTGGATGGGCGTGTGAGGAGGTCAATGCCGCTCAGATCAAGGGCTACGGCCTGGAAGAGCATGTTCATATTATCAACCCGGGGGACGGCGCGGCGTTGAACTCTGATCTTTACGGCGCGTACGGAAAGGGTGAACCGTGGCTTGGCTACCAGTGGGGCACAAATGACCCGGCGCTGCTGCTGGACCTCGTGCGGATTGAGGAGCCGGCGCACAGCGAAGAGTGTTGGTCGACGACGAAGGCGTGTGCCTATAAAGACGCTACGATCGTAATCGCGGTGCATCCGGTCCTGATCGAGGAAGCTCCGGATGTGGTCGAGATGCTGGGGGCGTGGGGATTTCGCATCCACCTGTATCGGGAAGTAGCGAAGTGGCTGGACGAGCATAGCGATGCAAGCTCCAATGATGCGGCGCTGTGGTGGCTTAGCGGCAACGCGGATATCTGGCGCAGCTGGGTCTCTGAAGAGGCGGCTGCAGCTATCGAGGTTGCGCTTGCAGGCAACGAGATTCCGGAAGGCTGGCCCGATGAGTAATCTGGCGGCCGCTATCACCTGCTTCTTCACTTCTTTTTCAGTTCATGCCGGTCATTGGGTTGCATGCGTCTGGCTGTCGCCCAAGCATGCCAGTAGACACGAAGGCACGATTTTTGCCCTGTTGGGACCCAGACCAGCATCGCCGAACGGGGTCCCCAGACAGTTCAGGCAGTGACAAAACCTGCACAGGGACTTGGCTGCACTCATTTGACCGTCTGCCCTTAGGCTGATAACATAGGGTCGCGGAAAAGATAGTCCGCCCTATTCAGGACAGCCGAGCTGGCACGAAATCCGCAAGCGTTTCTTCGGAAAAGTTGTCAGAGCGGAGTTCGCAGTTACCAATTCGCTTGACGTTGCCTGAAAGGGCACAAATTCAAGGAGAGGTAAACGGAGGCAAAACTTCAGCCCGATGGACGACCGAAAGGCCCAGGGGGAGAGTATTTCCGCCTTTGATTGGGAGAGATCCCTGATACGAGTGCCGATCGTGGTTATTCTCAGGTTGAAGAACGGAAGGCGTCAGATTAGACAGATTACCAGACATCGCCCCCTGAGTATGTTTGCCTCCGATTCCGACTTTTGTTTGACCATACACCCATAGGAGAGAACTATGCGCGTCCAATATCGAAGTCTCATGCTGTCGCTGATTTTAATCCTGGTGGCCGCTGCCTGTGCGCCGGCTGACCAGAGCGCGCCGAGCGGGGAGGCGGCTGCTCCGGCGGCTGAGGAGGCCCCGGCAGCCTCAATTGACACGATAATCTTCAGCGACTTGAACTGGACCAGCGCCCAGATTCAGAACCGCATCGCCCAGTACATTGTGGAAAAGGGTTACGGCTATTCGACTGAGGTCGTTTTTGGATCTACGCTGCCGCTGTTCCAGGGTCTGCGCAATGGCGACACGCATGTAACGCTGGAAATCTGGCTGCCCAACCAGGATGAGGCGTGGTATGAAGCTTTGGGAAACGGGGAGGTCGTTGAAATCGGCCATAGCCTGGGCAAGGACTGGCAGTCGGCTTTCGTCATCCCCAAGTATCTACAGGAGGAGTATCCTGAGCTGGACAGTGTGGACGACTTGAAGGACGAGCAGTTCAAAGAGTTGTTTGCAACTGCCGAGACTGGCGGGAAGGCGCGACTGGTTTCGTGCGTGATAGGCTGGGCGTGTGAAGAGGTCAATGCTGCGCAGGTCATCGGATATGAACTGGAGGACCATGTCTACATCGTGAATCCGGGTGACGGCGCGGCGCTGAATGCCGACCTCTATGGCGCCTACGAGAAGGAGGAGCCGTGGGTCGGTTACCAGTGGGGCACGAACGACCCGGCGCTCATTCTGGATCTGGTCCGTCTGGAGGAGCCTGCTTACAGCGAAGAGTGCTGGTCGGCGAACAAGGCTTGCGCATACGAAGACGCGGACATTTTGATCGCTGTCCACCCCGACCTCGTGGATGCGGCGCCCGATGTGATTGACATGTTGGGAGCGTGGGACTTCAATATCGAGGTCTATAAGGAAGTGGCTCGCTGGCAGAATGAGAACAGTGACGCCAGTAGCAATGACGCGGCTCTGTGGTGGCTGAACAGCAGGTCGGACATCTGGAGCGCGTGGGTAACTGAGGATGCTGCAGCGGATATAGAGGAAGCGCTGGCGGCCAATGAGATCCCTGATGGTTGGCCCACCGAGTAGATAGAGCAACACATTCGAGTACAGTCGAGAAATACGACGTTTCCGGGCGGTCCCTTTCGGGGGGCCGCCTCTATTTTGTATGTTGAACTTGGGCTATAATGGCCGGAATCGTTACTTTTTTCCCTAACAGAGCAGCTTCAAAACCAGGCAGAAGGAGAGAAGTGTAGACATGCGCGAGAACAGAGCGAAGCACAAATTGGAACGGGGCGAGACTGTTGTCTGTCTTTCGGGGAACAATTCCACGGACATGATCGATCAGCTGGGCCCGCTGGGGTTCGACGCCATCTGGTTGGAGGGAGAGCATGGGCCGGTAGACTACGGCGACATTCCGGATCTGACGCGGGCGTGCGATCTGTGGGGCATGACATCGGTGGTGCGGGTCAACCGGAACAATGAGGGGATCATCTACCGCACTTTCGATTTGGGCGCGCAGGGGATTGTGGTTCCCCATGTAAATACGAAGGCGGAGGCGCAGGCGGTTGTGGACGCCGCGAAATTTCATCCTGACGGCAGACGGGGCATGTATACGAGCCGGCAGGGATATGGTGTGCCGGACTATTTTGACCGCGCCAACGATGAGACGCTAGTCATTGTCCTGATAGAAGATATTGTTGCGGTGCAGAATCTGGCCGAGATTCTTACCGTAGACCATATTGACGTGTTCTTTGTGGCGCCGAGCGATCTGGCCCAGTCAATGGGGCATCTGGGTGGCATGGACCATCCCGAGGTTGTGGAGACGATCGAGGGCGCCTTTGCGCAGATCATTGCGGCCGGGAGGAATGCGGGCGGGCTTGCGAGTGATGCAAACGCTGCGCATTATGTCAACCTTGGCGTCCGTTTTCTGTTGACGGGTTGGGCGGCCTGGGTTGCGTCGGGCGGGCAGGCGTTCCTGGCGAAGGTGGAGGAGGCTGCGGGATCGTGAGTGGCGCTGCTATGTGAAGACATTTGGCCTTGCGACGGCTTTGCATCTGGGAACGGATAGGAGAGGGAGACTCATCTTTCTCTCCTTTTCTATTGGTCGGCAAAAGAGAAGGAACTTTACGCCGAATCCTCAGTTTCCTCGCTGGCAATTGCTGGAGACAGGAAGGCGGACATTCGCTCTCTATTGATTTCGACACCCTCATCGCTTCTTCTGATCAGTTCCATTTTCTCCAGCGCATTAGCATCTCTCCGAATGGTGTTGTCCGTCTTGCCTGCGTAGGCCTCCGCAGTTCTTGGGGTGATGTAACGTAACTGTACGATGGGAACAGGTTCTGTCTCCTCGGTCAGATCGATTATGAGTTGACGTCTGCGTAAATCCGTACTGCCTTCCTTTTGGCGGAACAGATTGTGAACATGGTTGATCCAGAAGACATGGAACTGCTGTGCCCGTATCGTTTGAAGTTGCTCATTCAGTCCATCCCTTAATCCCTGCAGGGCGTATTGGATAAAGGGAATGACATCGCCGCCCGACTTGCTCGCCAGATCGAGCTGCCTGTAGTATTCCGTGCGTGTCATGTTGTAGTGGTTACTCAGGAGAAGGGCTGCCGCAGTCGGCACGCCGCTTAACAGCAGCAGTTGAAATTCGACCAGGCGCGCGGTTCGTCCATTGCCATCGCCGAACGGATGGATCCAGGCCAAATAGAGATGGGCAACAATTGATTTCAGCACTCCCGATGCGATTCTGAGTTCCGCGTTCGGTAGGAAACTCTCAACATTAAGCCAACTGCAAAGCCTCTTCAGTAGATGCTCACAGTCCTGATGGGGGGCACCGCGGTATCGTCCTACGCCAACATCGTGCACCCGAATAAGGCCGGGAGATACCTCGTCCTTCAGCGGCAAGTCATGCAGGACCATGGCATTCAGGTCCTTGATCCTGTCAACGGTCAGTTTTGCAAGCTCACCGGACAGTATGCCTTCCGGGATTTTGTCGCAGGCTTTGACGATGTTTCTTATTTCTTGCCCCAGAAACTCTTTGGAGGGCGGTAGTTCTAGTTCTCCCCTAACCAACCCGAGGGCGTCCTCTTCCGACAAGGTGTTTCCTTCAATGGCTGTCGTTGCCAGCGCTCCCTTGGCCAGATAGAACTGATGCAAGCGCTCTCCATCCTCGGGCAGGAGGAGCGTTCCGGCAACCTGTTCGCATTTTGCCTGCACTTCGCCGAGTTGAGACCATAGCGTATAATCTGTCTCGCGCAGTTCCAGCTGGAAGTTAATCCAGGGGTGTGTCTCTTGATATGGTCTTTTCTCAGTCATGAGCAATCGTTCAGCCTCGAACCCATTCAGAACCCGACTGGCGGAGACTGTTTCGGAAAGGGAACTGGAGAGAAGGGAAGGGCTGGGGAGATTCTAAACCGTTCGAAGGCGGATTCAAAGTGGGATACTATACAGATTCAGCAGCAAGACGCTTCAGGCCATGCGCTGTTGAACGGCAGCAAGGCGAACAGTTGCACTCAGATCGAAGTTTCGACAAGGCGAGCACGACTCCCAAATGCGCTCGCCGTCTTCAAGCACAGGTCATGGTATGACGAATACAATCCTAATCTCAGACGGGCAGTGGGCGCAGATCCGGCATCGGGCCGGACTGGCGCAGTTCGCGGCGGCCGTTGGCCTATTGCGCGGGGAGGTGGAGGATTTCTACGCGCGGCCGGTAGGTGTGCAGGCGTTGCCGGGGGGCTACTATCACGACTATTTTTGCCCGAAGCACGCGGTGCAGCTGGTCTTTGAGCCGGACTCGCCCCATCTGCATCGCTGCCCGGTTGATGGAGAGGCGTTCAGCGGGGAGCCTTTTGACTCGGCGTGGCGCTGGTCGGTGAACAACAGGCTGGCGGAGTCGGCGCTGCGGCTGGCGGTGCTGTGGAGGCTGGAGGGCGAGGAGCGAAACAGGCAGAGCGTTCAGGAGATCCTGTTGGGCTATGCTGCGGCTTACGACGGGTACAAGGCGTACACGGGTTGGCGGCCGGAGAACCATGGGGTCGCTCAGTTCAGTACGCTGGACGAGGCGGTTTGGTCGATTCCGCTGGCGTGGTCATTCGACTTGATAAGAGAAACGCTGAGCGAAGGGCAGGAGGAGGAGATCGTTGGGAAACTGCTGCTGCCGGCCGCGGAGTTTCTGATGGCGCGTCACTTTGGGGGGATCCACAACTTTGCCTGCTGGCACAACGCGGCGATTGGGACGATCGGCGCGGTGACCGGGAGCGAAGAGCTGCTGGCCTTCGCGATTGACGGGGAGTATGGATTCCATACGCAGGCGAGGGAGGGGATTCTGGCGGACGGGCTGTGGTTCGAAGGTTCGTTCAGCTATCACTTTTACACGGTAGCGGCGCTGCTTCTGCTGGCGAAGGCGACGGCCAATCTGCCGGCGTGGGATTTGCGGCAGCACCCGTCACTGGCGGCTGTTCTGCGCGCGCCGGTGTTATGCGCTTACCCGGACGGCAGTTTGCCGGCGACGAATGATTGCTGGTACTTCACGGGCCTGAACGATGACTGCTGCCACGGAGTCCCCAAGGCGCCGGCGTTCTACGAGATCGGGAATGCGTGGTGCGACGAACCGCTCTTTGGAAAAGTCCTGGCGCGGGCATATCAACACGGTCCGCGGGAAAGCCTGGACGCGCTATTGTACGGCGCAACGGATTTAGAGCCCGGAGCGGACGGGGGACTTACGCTTCCCAGTGTCGAGATGCCTGCTTCGGGGTACGCGATTCTGCGTTCGCAGCCGGAGCAGGAGGCTGATCCGTCGGCCGCGACTGAGCAGTATTTGCTCCTCAAGTATGGTGTCCACGGCGGCGGTCACGGGCACCCGGACAAGCTGGGGTTGACAGTGTTTGCATGCGGCGAACGGCAGGCTCCGGATTTGGGGACGCCGGGGTATGGGATCGACCTGTTTCAGGGCTGGTACCGTCAGACGGTGAGTCATAACACGGTTGTGCTGGACGGCAAGTCGCAGCCTGCGGGCGCGGGCCGGCGCATTGCCTTTCGGGCTGACGGGCCGTTTCAGGTCGCTGACGCGGCGATAGATTGGGGCGAAAATTCCTTGTCCGGGATTGACATCCCCACATACGGCGTCGACGAAGAGGCCCCCGAGGTGTACGAAGGAACCAGGATGCGGAGGGCAGTCCTGGCGCGCGGCGACTATTTTGTGGACATATTTCTGGTCGATGCCGGGCGAGAACGCCGCATTGACTGGATCTTTCGCAATCGCGGCGTGTTGGCGCCGCTTGACGACGGCGTTCCGATTGTGCCCGCCGTTCTAGGGGGGGACGGATACGAATACATCAAGGATCTCAGCACGCGACCTGCATACGGAAATATCGTACTGAACTGGCAGTTTGGCGAAACCGGCGTGAAACTCTTCGCCGCGGAAGAGGAGGAGACGCCTCTCTATGCGGGGCCGGCGCCGGGAAACCCGGCGGAGGACATGCAGGACCTGTTCATCCGCCAGCGAAACGCGTCGCGCACGGCCTTTGTCAGCGTATGTCATCCCTACCGGGATTCCCCCCGCGTTGGATCGGTCACCTGGCATGGCTGTGACTTGATTGGGGCGGGCTGGGCAGCGTGTACGGTGGAAGGGTCGGAATGGAAGGATCTGTGGATTGTCCGCACGGGGCCGGGAGTGGACGTCCCCACCTGGCTGAGCGACCTGCCGGCCAGCAATCGCTTCGAATACAGTCTGGAGGATTGAGACATGGGTGATCGTGTGAACAAGCTGGCGCTGCATGGTGGCAGCCCTGTGCGGGAGGCGCCGTTGCCGGCGCGCGGGCACATTGGGAGCGAAGAGTTGGAGGCGGTCAGCGCGTACATGGACAAGGTCGTTGCTACGGGGACGATGGGCGCGTACCAAGGCGAGGAGGAGGAGGCGTACTGCGCTGCGTTTGCGGAGTACCTTGGGGGAGGGTACGCGGATGCGGTGAGCTCGGGGTCGGCGGCCATTTACGTGGCGCTGTTGGCGCTGGAGCTTGAGGCGTTCACCGAGGTCATCATCGGCCCCTTCACGGATCCGGGCGGGATAATGCCTATCCCCCTGCAGAGCATGATCCCGATGATCGCGGACTCGGCGCCGGGAAGCTTCAACACTGGGCCAGAGCAGATCGAGGCGTTGATTTCGCCGCGCACGAGCGCGATTATCGTGCCGCATATTGCGGGCGAGCCGGCCGATATGGTGGGCATCATGGAGGTGGCGGGACGGCATGGCATCCCTGTGATCGAAGATTGCGCGCAGGCGCACGGGGCGCGGTTCAAGGGGCGGCTGGCGGGGAGCTTCGGCGATCTGTCGGCCTTTTCGACAAATTCGGGAAAGAACCATAGCTCGGGCGGACAGGGCGGGATGGTCTTTACCCGGGACGAGGCGCTCTACCAGTCGGCGCGGCGGATGGCCGACCGCGGCAAGCCGCACTTTCTGCGGGAGGGCGCGACAAATACGCAGGCGACGCTGAACTTCAACCAGACGGATCTGGCGGCAGTGGTCGGCTTAATCCAGCTGCGCAAACTGCCGGATATGATCGAACGCAGGCAGGCGATTGTCGGCCAACTGATCGAAGGCACGGCGGACGCGGCGATGATTTCCATGCGGAGGCCGGGGGAGGACGTTGTGTCCAGCAACTGGTTCTTGCCGGTGGCGTTTTACCCGGAGCAGGCGGCGTGTGACAAGGAGACGTTTTGCGAGAGCTTGCGGGCGGAGGGCCTGCCGGTTACGGACGATTACCGGTACGGGATGCCGCACAGGCAGACGTGGTATACGGAGCGGCGGGTTTTTGGCAGCAGCGGTTACCCTTGGGCCAGCCCGTTATACAAGGGCGATCCGAATCGCGAGTTCGCCTGTCCCAACGCGCAGGCGATGCTGAAGAGCCACTTCACGATGACGCTGCATGAGAACTGGCGCACGCGGGAGATAGACGATGTAATCGCCATCTTCCAGAAGGTGGCGGCAGCCTACCGGGCCGGCTGACAGAGCCGGAGACGGGGCAACCTTATTCACTTCCCCACGGGAACGAAGGAATACGCAGTTCGCGGTCGGCGGCGGGCAGGTCGACGCGGGCGCCTTGTCGCGCGTGCGACAGGTGAACGGCGAAGCCGATTTCGGTGGCGCGGCGGGCTTCGTCGACGTCGCAGGCGGTCCTGCCGCGGCTGACGACGGCGTCGATCAGGTCCTGTACGATAGCGGGGCCGGAAGGGAAGACGCCGGCCGGTTGGGGGATATCCAGGGGTTGGGGCGGGGAATCAGCGTCCGGCCAGCGCCAGGCGTTACGCCCGTCGTCCAGAATGGTGAGGCGGCCCTGGTCGCCGACGACGTCGAAGGCGGGGCGCTGGCTGCCGCCGGGCGTGAAGTAGAGATAGACGTCATTCTGGAGGCCGACGATGCAGCGACCGGTCGGATCGAGGCGGCGGCGTGAGTCGGGCGGTTCGTCCGATATATCATCGACGAATCCGCTCACCCATTGGGGTTCGAGATCACCGGCGAGATGGAGGGCGGCGTCATACCAGTGGCAGCCGTGGTTGATCAGGTTGGGGATGCCGTAGATGATCATGGATTGCAGTTGGCCTACGATGCCGTCGCGCAGGAGTTCGGCGAGGCGGCGGTAGGAGACGAGCCAGCGGCGGTCCAAACCCAGCGCCAAGGGGACACCGGCTGAGCGGCAGGCGTCCAGCAGGCGGTCGGCTTCTGAGAGGCTGGTGACGAGGGGCTTGTCGCAGAGGATCCCCTTTACGCCGGCGGCGACGGCCTGCTGGATCTGGTCGGCGTGCATCTTCTGGCTGGTGGCGATGCAGAGGATATCGGGCTGTTCCTGCTGGAGCATATTGCCGAAGTTGTCGTAGGCGGTGACACGGTCTCCCCAGCAGGCCACGAATTCCTGGCGTGTTTTGGCGGCGAGGTCGAAGACTGCGACAGTTTCGGTTCCGGGCACGGCATCGAAGGCGGTGGCAAAGTTGTGATTGGCCGGTTTTCTGTCGAGCATGCGATGGCAGCCGGCGATGGCAACGCGCCAAGTCTGGGTCATATTCGGATCTCCTGTGCGGGGTGGCGCAGAGCGATGCGTTGGGTTGTTGTCTTCTAATTCGAGCTGCCGTTGGCGGTGTGTCTGGCTATCTGGCCATCCTGAAGCTCGTACACTTCTGTGGCAAAGTCATCGCTGGTCGGATCGTGGCTGGCCATGAGCACGGTGATGCCTTCCTCTGCGACCAGCTGCGCGAAGAGTTCGAGGATCTGGCGGCCGGTCTCGCTGTCGAGGTCGCTGGTGGGTTCGTCTGCGATCAGCATTGCCGGGCCGTGCGCCAGGGCGCGGGCGATAGAGAGACGCTGTTGCTGGCCGCCTGACATTTCAAAAGGGCGGTGATCGGCCCAGCGGCCAAGCCCCACCAGCGAGAGGCAGTAGGCGGCCCTGCGGCGACGCTCGGCGGCGGACCGGCCGAGGATTCGCAGTGTCATCTCGACGTTTTCCTGGGCTGACAGGGTGGGGATGAGGGAGAATGCCTGGAAAACGAAGCCGATATAGTGCTGGCGGATCTGGGCGCATTGATCGGCGGTCAACTTGTCGATATCCTGGCCGAAAAGGGAGACGCGGCCTGCGGTTGGGGTGTCGAGGCTGCCGATCAGGTTGAGCAGAGTTGTTTTACCGGAGCCGGACCGGCCGCGGAAGAGCGCGAAGCAGCGACGGGGGACGGACAGGTCGATACCGCGCAGGGCATAGACGGATTGATCGCCGACCGAGTAGACGCGCTGTAGATCACTGACCTCGACGAGGGGACCTCTGTAGAACTCCGAAATCACCAAGGGTTCGGATTGGGCGGCAGCGGGGCTGGGTTCGGGGGTCGGGTCAGGCGGCGCAAAGGTGGCGCGAGGGCCGGCGCGGTCATTGTCCCACTGAAGCGTTTCGCGTGAACTGTCTGCGGGCCTGTCGGCGTCGTTCTGCGCAGACGAGGTTACATCGCTGGCCCAGGGGCTTTCAGCCAGCTCCGCGTCCGGCGTCTCGTCGACTTCTCTGGGCGCTCCCAGCAGAAGCCGGCGCCACCACGAGTTCTTGCGGCGAGGTGTCGGGTCCTGTTCCCAGGCGGACAGGTCGTCCTCCGCGCCGGCGTATGCGCCCGGAGCGCTGATGTCGCCGGCGAAGGGGAGTTGCTCCTGCGCCTGACGGACGAGGATGCCATCTTCGACCAGCTGCACGACCGCTCTGCGCCCGATGCCGCGCTGTTCCAGGTAGTCGTGAGGCATCTGCAGCCGACCGACGGCATCAAGGACGACGCGCTCTTCGAGTTGGAGGGGCGCGCTGCTGGCCCCTCCAACTGGTTCATCGGTGGCGAGCGGATCGCCCTTGGCGTCGTCCAGGCCTGCGGAAAGCTGGTCGTCGAGCAGACCGGCATGGGTCTGGCGCACGATTTCGGTGCTGATTTTGCCGTCGCGGATGCCGATTACTCGGTCGACGACGCGAGCGATGTCACGATCGTGGCTGACGATGATGCTGGTGAGGTTGAAGCGGCGATTCAGCTCGCGGAGGAGCTGCCAGATCTGGTTGGCGGTGACCGAATCCACTTCGCCAGTCGGTTCATCGGCCAGGAGGATCTGGGGCTGGTTGGCCAGCGCCACGGCAATGGCGACGCGCTGTTGCTGGCCCCCGGAGAGTTGCGCCAGACGGTGATGGCTGTGACTGAGCAGTCCTACGGCGTCGAGCAGCTCGCGTGCTCGCTCTGAAGGGGGCGAAACGTGTTCACGGGCTGCGATCATTGGGAGCTCGACGTTTTCCTGCGCGGTCAGGTAAGGGATGAGGTTGCGGGCGGACTGCTGCCAAACGAAGCCAACGTCGTTCAGGCGGTAGTCCTCGAGCTCCTTGTCGGCGGCTTTGAGCAGGTTGCGTCCATTAATGGTTATCTGGCCGGCCGAGGGACGGTCGAGGCCGCCGATGATGTTGAGCAGGGAGGACTTACCGCTGCCGCTGGCGCCGATAATGGCCATCATTTCGCCGCGGCGGATTTCGAGGTCAAGGCCCTGGAGGGCGACGACTTCGATCTCATCAATCTGATAGATTTTGACCAGATTTTCGCAGACGACCAGCGGGGCTCCGTCAACGGCTGCGGCTGCGGCTTGAACCATGTTCTACTCCCTTTGCCCCATGCGCAGAACCTGGAAGAGATCGCGACGCGTACTCCAATAGAGGATGATCGTCTGGGAACCCAATAGGGCGGCGCCGAAGACAAGGGCGAGGATGCCGATTTGGCCCCAGGCGATATGGCGCACAAAGGGGGGCAAGGCAAAGATCGGATCCCCGCTGACGCGGAAGAAGGGCACGAAGAGCCAGGCGGTGGCGATGCCGATGACAACGCCCCAGAGGACGCCAAAGAGGATGACGCCGAGGTATTCGACGCCGACCATAGCGAGGACGAGCCGGGTTTTGAGGCCGACCGCGCGCATGACGCTGATCTGCTGCAGACGTCCTTGAAGCGAAGCATAGGTGTAGACAAGCAGGCCAAGGCTGGCGAGGAGCGTGGAGGCCAGGAACCCAACCGAGAGAATGCCGTAGAGGCCGATACGCTCCACTCGTTCTTCGTCCAGTGTGAGGAGGGCGCGTGCGTCGCGGATGCGGATGGGCCAGATTCCCATATTCAACAGATTTTCGATGATTGTTTCGGGAACGGCGTCTTCGCCTGTCTTCATCCAGATCTGGTGCAGGCTTTCATCGCCGACCTGCTCGAACACGTAGTCCAGGTTGCCGACAAAGACTTCTGTGTCTTCGGGATAGGCGGTCGGGAAGTAGTCGTAGGCGCCGACGATAAGGAATTCGTGTTCGAATGAGCCGTAGTTGATGGAGATGTCCAGCTCAGTCATTTGGCCTTCGAGGAGTCGGCTGCGCTTGAGGAAGTTGCGCGAGACGAGGATCCCGTTGGGATACATGCCGAGCCGATTCATCATTTCGCCAAGCGGCGCATAGTTGAAATCGGGGCGATGGAAGGCGACGCGCGCGAAGTCGTAGCGGTCGATCCCGAGGAAGACGGCGTCGATGGAGCGTGAGACGCTGGTTTTGGCGTTGAATACGGCGACCCGGGTCGCGTCCTCGACGCCGGGGATGCTGAGGTAGTCGTCCACGGGCAGAAGCCATGCGCTGACCACTTCCGGGTCGGGTTCTTCATCGGGGAAGACGGGGCCGCCCCTCTCCGGGGGCGGAATGCCCTGTTGGAAGCGGTAGTCGGCCCCGACCTGGTACTGGATTCTGTCGGCGAGCCACTGGTCGAGGCTGAGGGCCATGGAGGCGTAGAATGCGCCGAGGCTGAGGCAGACCATGGTGAGGAAGAGACTGCCGGAGTAGTGTCTGCCCTGGCGGTGCAACTGGGTGAGACCCATATAGGCGACGAAGGAGCGGAGGCGGTTTCCAAGGCGATCGACCGGCCCCATGAGCAGGGGAAAGAGATGGGTGAGCACGAGGGCGGAGGTAAAGACGAAGAGAGAAGGCGTTAGCAGCAGGAGCGGGTCGCGGAAGGGATCGCCGCTGGGTTCCCAGCCGATGATGCCGAGCGTGCCCCGCTGGCTCAGCTGGCGGTAGGCGTACCAGGAGAGAATGATCAGGGCGGCGTCGCCTGCCAGCAGGAGGGTGGTGATGGCGGCGTGGGGACGGGAGCGGGCGCGCAGGTGCTGGACGATGCCGCTGCCGGCGGCGCGCAGGGCGGGGATGCCGCGTGCCAGGACGAGGAGCAGCAAGGCGAGCCCGATGAGACGCCAGTCGACTTCGAGTAGCGTAGCGGGGATGCCGGCGCGCGGGGTAAAGACGAGGAAGCCGGATGCCAGGCCCATGGCGCGCGCCATGATGTAGCCGGCGCCGAGGCCCAGGGGGATGCCGACGGCGAGGAGGAGGAGTGTTTCGAGCAGGATGAGCAAGGTGACAAAACGGCGACCCGCCCCGCGCGAAGCGAGAATGGCGACCTCTTCCTGTTGGAACTGGGCTGTTACGTGGGAAAGAATCCACAGGAAGAAGAGCAGGAGACCCAAGGCGGGCAGGCTGAACCCGACAAGAAGAGCGGACAGGCTGGCCCTTCTTTGCAGGTACCGGTTCAGAGGCAGTTCGGGGGAGACATCCATTTTGGAGCCGGGGAAGAGCAGATCGGCTCTGCTTGGGACGGTGCGGAGGCCGTTGGCGACGGTATCTGCCTGATGGAGTTTGAGCGTTTCTTCGTCAGGGCTGAGATACCAGACGGCGATGCCGGTTCTGCGGCTGATATTGGGCTCGATGGCGCCGCGGTAGACGTCGTCGGGCACGAGCAGGAGTTTGCGCCATGAGATTGTGGTGGCAGACCAGTAGAAGTCTGAGGGGTCGCTGGGTCTCCAGACGCCGGCGACGGTAATGGGGATGGCGTTGCCGGAGGCGCCTTCGATCATATGATAGGATTCGCCAACCTGGAAGCCCAGTTCTGTGGCCTTTTCGTGATAGAGCCAGACGTTTACGGAGGCGCCGCCGCTCGTGACGCCGTAGGGCAGGCCCTCTATGATGTCGATGCGATTCCCGATGTCGGTGACGACGGCGAACTGGACATTTTCGACGATGACGTTTTCTTTAAGTTCGGAATAGGAATGGCTGTCGTCGAGGGGCTGGATGGTCATGCCGGGGCTGGCGACGTAGGTGAGGGTGTCGGCCACGGCGAGGCCCGTTTCTCGCTCGACGATGCGGGTGAAGTCGTGTTCCAGGCGCAGGGCGTTGTCAAGAGACAATGCGCTGTTCTTGGGGACGATGTAGTAGAAGCGCATCGTCAGGGGCGGGCGGTGGAAGATGTTGGCGATATTGGTCAGTTCGCCCTGAAGCAGGAGGTAGCTGACCCCCTGCGAGAAGATGGGGATACTGGCGACCATGCCGATGGCGAGGACGATGCTAAGCAGAGAGAGTAAGGTCAGGCTGGGCCGGCTGGATAGGCGGCGCAGGGCAAGACCGAGAAAGGGGAGACGGGCAGGCATCTAACGTCCCACAATGACGTCGCCCTCTTCGAGTCCTTCCAGCACTTCGACCATGCCCTGGCTTTCCAGGCCCGTGCGAATGTCGATGCGGCGCTGGCGGTCTCCATCCTGGACGACGACAAAGGTGCGGCCGCCAAAGCGGCGCACGGCCGCGTCGGGCAGCAGGAGTGTATCTTCGCGCACGGCGGCGACGACTTCGATGTTGACGAATTCTCCGGCGACGAGCGGCGGCGTTTCGCCTTCCACAGCGAGGTGGATTGAGCCGGGGAAGCCGGGGGTAAAGCGATCACCGGAGGAGATTGTCGGCAGTTGCGAAACCTGAACCGGGAAGGGTTCGTCCTGGGCCCAACGATGGATTGCGGTCACCTCCAGGCCGACGCTCAGTTCGGAGGCACGCGCGCTCTGGCTGGAGACGATCAGCTCAACGGGTTGCGGTTCGACGATTACCATGAAGGGAGAGAAGGCGGGCACGTCGGCGCGGCGTTGCGGCGGCTCCAAGGGGCCGCGCATGCTGTTGAGCCCGATTCCGACGGCCACGACCTGGCCGGAAAACGGGGCTCGGATGCGGCGTTCTTCGACCTGGCGTTCGAGGGCCACGACAGACAGATTGGCGCGGGCGACCGATTGTACGAGGGATGGGTCGACTCGGCTCTCGACCTCGCGCAGGTTGAGTTGGGCGAGTTCGAGTTCGACTTCGCGGAGGGCTACCTGGCTGGCGTCACCGTCATTGCGGGCGTGTTCGAGCAGGAGTTCAACGCGACGGACTTCCAGTTGGGCTCTTTCCAGGTCGAAGCTGAGTTCATTTTCGTAGACCCAAAGGACACTTTCCGCTCGTGAAAGGTCGAGGCGGGCCTGTTCGAGCTGTTCGAGCAGGTCGGGCATGATCAGCTCGGCAAGGATCTGCCCCTCTTCAGCCTGTTCCCCCTCGCTGACCAGAACGGCGCCGAGTTTGCCATCAACGGCGAAGGCGAGAGGCTCCCAGCGCAGGGGGGCCACCTCCGCGATGAGCTGGAAGCGATCTTCGATGGCGCCGCGCGTCACGGTATACCGATTCCGTTCTGAGGGAACGGGCGTGGGCCAGGGCGTTGGAGTGGGCACGACGCGCACAGGCGTGAGGCAGCCGGCGACGGCGGTTGCCAGCAGGGCCAACAGCAGAAGGAGGCGGATTGAGGGGCGGGAGCGAAAGCAGGGAATCGGTTGAGGTGAGGCAGACATCGCTGGTCCGTAGGGGTTCAAACACGGCGAGAGAGTCGCGGTGTGTATCGGGCTGTCGCCTACTGTTGAACGCGATACATGAATCTGCATTCTGCGGGCATACCCGGTTGGGGGCACCCTGTGACTAGGCTAAACGCGATTGGGATAGATGTCAATTCGTTTTGCGCGGGAGGGCGCAGTGGCCGGGACGGGGATTTGGACGTGGATTGGGGGATAGGCTGTTGTCTGTACGGAAATTTGGGGGGATTTTTGTGATTTGGGGGATGGGTTGGTGTCTGGAAAGGGAATTGGTGACGAGCGGCGGGGGCGGAACTGCAGTGGGCGGTAGTCTGTGGTCAGTGGGTGGAGGGGCGTATACGAGGCAGGGGGGCAAGGGCGATTGAGCAGCACGGGGTCAGGCATCGGATAGAGGTCGGATGGCGGTTTCCCAGGTTGTTGTGTGGCGGGCTCTGTGATACTTTAGGGGGAATGTCCCTGGCTGCCTTCAGCGCGGCGCGGGGAGAACCGTTCTGGGACGAGTTTGACCGTCACCGAGCATTGGACGCTGCGGCATGTCGCGGCAGCGGATAAGGGACCTTGATGGACTGCGGGTCCCGCTCCGGCCTGAGAGTAGATTGGTCATCGCAGTTCGCAAGCAAGAGGCCAGGTATCGGAAACGCCTGAGGCTGGAGCGAGATGAAAACAAGAGAATTACTGAGCCGGAGCGTCATCTGGTTTGAGACGGCGCTGGCCGGATCGCTTTCGCCCTCTGTGCGCCGGGTCATGCACATCGAGCTCTCGATGTCGCTGGCCTACGGCGTTTTTTATGCTACGATCATCCCCTTCACGCAGGTTGTGCTGCGACGTCTGGGCGCCTCGGTTGATATGCTGGCGCTCTATACGGCGCTTCTCTTTGTGGGTTCGGTCTTCACTTCGTTCAGCATCGTTCTGATGCGTCGCCGGCGCACGATCAACATTATCGTTTTCTGCTGGCTGCTGGGGCGTTCGCTGTTCCTGCTGACGGCGTTCGTGACGGGCGCGGCGCAGCTGATGGCGGTCGGCATTGTGTTCTGGCTGCTGGAAGCGTTTGTGATCCCGGCCTACACGCGCGTTATTCAGAAGATCTATCCTGAAAGCGGGCGGGGGAAGGTGATGTCGACGGTGCGGATGGGGCGCGTTTCCGTCATTCTCCTGGTCACCCCATTGGCGGGATGGGCTCTGGACAAGGTGGGATACCAGGTGCTTTTCCCGATTGGGGCGCTGTTTGGGATTCTGGCCACATATCTTTTCACACGCATTGACTTTGACGAGGGGGAGTTGCCGCGGCGCAAGACGAAGGCGTTTTCGGAGCTGTGGCAGATCGTACGCGGCGACAAAAACTTCGCGGTCTATCTACTCAGTTATTCATTGTTTGGGTTGGGGGGGCTGCTGAGCTGGCCGCTCTATCCGGTCGTGCAGGTGGACCGCTTGCAACTCTCGTATTCGGATATTGGATTACTGGGGCTGGTTGAGTCGTTAACCTGGTTTTTCAGCTATCTGCTGTGGGGGCGGACGATTGACAAGCGGGGGGGCCTTTTTGTCGTTCGGGCTATCTCGGCGATCTCGATCGTGACGCCACTGACGTATATGTCGGCACAGAGCCTGTGGATGTTGATGCCGTCGGCTATCGCGCGGGGATTGGGGATGGCGGGTTTTGAGTTGGGGCGGATCAGCGCGGGTATACAGTTGGCGGACCCGGACAGGGTGACGGAGTACGCTGCGATTCAGTCGACGGTGGTGGGGTTAAGGGGACTTGTTGCCCCCGTAATAACGGTAGGGCTGTTGCGGTTGGGAGCGCCACACAGCGCGATCTTCCTGCTCAGCGTGCTGTTTTCGGTGCTGGGGTGGTACATGTTTGGCCGGGTGGAGGCTCCGGCGCCGGGTGATGAGGGATACAGCGAGCGGCAGAGGCTGCGGTACCGGTGGCCGTTCCGGCGGCGGATTTCGCGGGTGTAGGTGGGGTGTTCGCTGGAGAGGGGCAGTCTACCGATCCGGGCGCTGCCGGCGAGTCCCGCGGAAAGCGTTGATGAACTGCGGGGCCGTGGCCGAGATTGCGTAGCGACGATATGGGTCAGTCTTCGCTCATGTTGAACGTGATAGCGCACTTGCTCATATCCCCAGAAAATTGGTAGGATTGCTGCCATGAAAACGACCATTGAAATTCAAGATGAACTGCTACGTCGGGCGCGGCAGCACGCGAAGGCCACGGGCCGTTCGCTGCGCGCCGTGATCGAGGATGGCATTCGCCTCGCACTTACCGCGCCTGAACCACGGAGAGAGTACAAGCTGCCCGATATGAGTGTGGGGGATCCGAACGCGGTGGACCCCCTCAATGCGATGTCATGGCAGGATTTGCGGGAGACCGTTTACGGGGAGCCGGAGTCCCCGTGATCGCGGTCGATACGAATCTACTCGTTTACGCACATCGCAGGGAATCTGAAGTGCATAGGGCTGCGTACGACATAGTCCGCGGATTGGCTGAAGGAAGCCGGGGCTGGGCGATACCCTGGCCCTGTTGCTTTGAGTTTCTGAGCATCGTGACAAATCGGCGTATCTGGAAAGAGGCCGCTACGTCGCCGGAACTGGCATGGCAGCAACTCGAAGTATGGATTGCGTCACCGGTGAATCATCTCATTGGAGAGACCGACGGCTTTCTTGAAATTTTGGGCGGGCTTGTACAGCGTCCGCAGGTGCGGGGCGCGATTGTCCATGATGCAAGGATTGCCGCGATTTGCCTTGCCCACGGTACAGAAGCGCTTCTTACTCGTGATCGTGACTTCGCTTTGTTTCCGGAACTCAAAACACAGAACCCGTTTGACCAGGCGTGATGGCCAGGAACGTCGCGTCAGGCGAAGGACGATTACGATCCTCAACTGCCTTGAGGGGCTAGACGAGAGAGACTCACCGCCGCGCAGAATAGCACGCAAGTAACATAACCCTCTCAGAACATCCACAGAAAGGAACCATATGAATACTTATCGCGCCGGTCTGGTTGGATGCGGTCGGATTGGCACTCTTTGGGAGACGGACCCGCCGACACCGCTGACGCATGCAGGGGGCGTGGCGGTGTGCGCGCAGACGGAGCTTGTGGCCGGGGCGAGCCGGGGGAACGAGCATCTGCAAGTGTTTGGGCGCATGTGGGATGTGGACGCGCTCTATCTGGACTACCGGCAGATGTTGGAGAAGGAGAAGCTGGATATTGTGTGCGTGGCGACACATCCGGGGCTGCACCGGGATATCGTCGAGGCAGCGGTGGAAAACGGGGCCAAGGGGATTCTGTGTGAGAAGCCGCTGGCGCTGAGCCTGGAAGACGGGGACGCGA
The DNA here is from genome assembly GCA_022824685.1 of Caldilineaceae bacterium. Classification (GTDB taxonomy): domain Bacteria; phylum Chloroflexota; class Anaerolineae; order Caldilineales; family Caldilineaceae; genus Bin5. The sequence continues at coordinate 14,693 of JAJDZJ010000143.1, read as the reverse complement.
TTGTGGCGGCGTGCCGACGCACTGGATGCGTGCTGTCAGTCAATCATTCAAGACGCTGGAATCCTGCCTTTATCAAGGCGAAGGAGATGGTCGATGAGGGGGCAATCGGAGACCTGATTTCGATGTTGGGCATCTGCCAGGGGGTCAAGCCGTTCCCGGCGTGGACGGCGGACGAAGAGGGGCCGCTGATCCACGATGCAGTGCACACGTTTGACCTATTTCGCATCTATGCGGGCGACGTTAAATTGGTAGTCGGTACGGCGCACCGGCGCCACCGCCATGAGTTTCAGGTGGAGGACATCAGCGACGCGATCTTCAGTTTCCATTCGGGCGTCAGCGCGGTGTGCATGGCAAACGAGCTGACGCGGTATGCCAGATTCGGTCTGGAGCTGCAGGGAACTGATGGGGTGATCAGCCTGGAGTATGCGGGCAACCAATGGCTGCTGGGCGTGGACACGACCGACCGCCTGAATGAGCCGGACTCGCGTATCGAGTGGTTTACGCTGGAGCCTCAGCCTTTTCCGGCGATTGAAGAGGCAAGCTCGATCCAGCTGGCGGTGGAGGAGTTGGTACGCTGCATGGAGGACGGCGGCGAACCGAGCTCGAACGGAGAGGACGGGGTGGCGTCGCTGGAAATGGTGATGGCCATTTACGAGTCACAGCGCCGGGGGAACTGCCCAGTGGAGCTGCCGCTGGTCGACCGTTCGTCGCAGCTGTACATGCTGCGGGACGAAGGGCACTTCTGAGTCGGGCTTAGGGCAGGAAGGAGGGACGGCAATGAAACATCTCTTTATCGATGATCACGAGGTCGAGGCGATCGACAATCTGGCGCGCAAGCTGCACCAACCGCGAAAGGCGCGTGACAATGTCGTCATCCGACCTGAATACCGCTGGGAGAACAGTTCGATTCAGATACGGACGACACCGGTATGGCTTCCGGATGAGGGTGTTTTCAAGATGATCTACCTGACCGGCACCGAGGGGTTGAATTCCGAAGTCCGTTTGGACGTGACGGGCGCGCCGGCCGGCGGGGAGAGATACGCCTGTTATGCCACTTCGGAGGACGGGGTCAACTGGGAGAAGCCAATACTGGGGCTCTATGACTATCAGGGTCTGCACTGGCGTGGGACGCCGATTGGGCACGAAAACAATATTCTTCCCAGCGCGAATGGAATGCTACAGGGGCCGATTTATGACCCGCACGATCCGGATCCTGGGCGACGGTTCAAGGGACTGCGCTACGGCGGGAATGAGCTGCGCTCGATGGTGTCGGCTGACTTTCTGCAGTGGGAGGAGGTCGACGTTCCGTCGCTTCACAGCCACGATGAATCGCACCTGACTTACGACGAGACGAAGAGGCTGTTCATTGCCGCGGCCAAACGGAACGGGCCTTACGGGCGATCCTGGCAGCTGTATACGAGCGAGGACTTCGCCAACTGGGATGAGCACGGGCTGATATTCCATGCGGACCAGACGGACCAGGAGAACGGTTTTGTTCGGCTGCAGAGGTTCTTTGACGACCCGGCGTATCTGACGCCGATCTACAACCGGCCGGAGGAGTGGCGTACGGATGTGTACAACTTCCCCATATTTCCGTATGAGGGTCTCTACCTGGCGATGCCGGTGATGCACCATTGGGCGGGCAAACATCCCCCCATATATGAGAACGTTGACAGCCGCAAGTCGGTGGAGCTGGCTTCCAGCCGCAATCTGCTGGACTGGGAGCGGGCGGCGGACCGGGCGCCATTTATGGAGATGTCGCCGGTTGGGGACGGTGAGACGTACGATACGGGCCAGATCCTGATCCTGAACCGCCCGGTTCAACGGAACAATGAGCTGTGGTTCTACTATCTGGGGATTCGCTATCGCAGCCTTTCGGTTGAGGATACGCTGAACAGACGCTACCTGGATGCCAGCGCGCTGTGCCTGGCGAGGCTGCGCATGGACGGCTTTGTTTCGCTTAAGGGCGGGGTTGAGTGGGGGTCGGTCCTTACACGTCCGGTGGAGGTGGGCGGCGATACGCTGCACGTGAACGCGGATTCGTGGCGGGGGCGGGTGCTGGTAGAGGTGATTGACGCGGGAATCGGCGCGCCCATTCCCGGCTTTACGAAAGAGGATTGCATTCCGGCCATCAAGGACAGTATTGACGAACGGGTTGAATGGCGCGATGGGCGGAGTCTGAAGGAGTTGGCGGGCCAGACGGTCCGGCTGCAGTTCCATTTGTGGCAGGCGGAGCTCTATTCGTACTGGTTTAGTTGAGGATGGAACTGCAGTGGTCGGAACTGCAGTAGTCAGTGGTCAGTGGGGAGGCGCCGCGGCGCGGGCGTAGTGGGAGCGGCGGGGATGGGGGACGAAGGGAAGGTATGAAGTGAAGCGATTTATCGGCAGGGAGGAAAATACACCAGGAATGGAGTTTGGAGATGAGACGATTTGAGGGGAAGACGGCGTTGGTGACGGGCGCGTCACTGGGTATTGGGCGGGGTATTGCGTTATGCCTGGCGGAAGAGGGCGCGAATGTGGTGGTGAATTACCGCACGTCGGAGGCTGAGGCTGAGAGCGCGGCGGAAGAGATCCGGCGAATGGGCGGCGAGGCGCTGGTGTGGCAGGCGGACGTGTCGGACCGGGATGCGATCGCGGCGATGATCGAGGGCGCGGTGGCGCGGTTTGGGGGGATCGACGTGGCGGTGGCCAATGCGGCGGTCTCTGTGCGCGAGCCGGTGGTGGAGGCGAAGTGGGAGAACGTGATGCGGACGTTTGAGGTGACCCAGTTCGGCGTCTATCACACGTGCCAATTGGCCGCGCAGCAGATGCTGAAGCAGCCGCTTGCGGGGCACAGCCGGGGCAAGATCGTGGTGATCAGTTCGGTTCACGAGGAGATCGCATTCCCCAGCAGCGGGGCCTACAACATGTCGAAGGCGGCGATCAACCACCTGGCGCGCACGATGGCGGCGGAGCTGGCGGGAGACCGGATCAATGTCAATGTGATCAATCCCGGCTGGATCGATACACCGGGCGAGCGTAAATTCTACAGTGAACAAGATATCGCTGAGGGGGGCCGCCGCATTCCTTGGGGGCGGATAGGGGTGCCGGAGGATATTGGGAAAGCGACTGCCTATCTTGCGAGCGATGACGCCGACTACGTGACGGGCACGATATTGCGCGTTGACGGCGGTTTTGTACACGGGCTCGTGCTGCCGGAGGCGGCGGAGGAAGGTGGATAGCGGCTGGTGTGGCGGTTGGCGGAGAAGGCCGCTGGGTTGACGCAGCGGCGCCGGGCAGCGTTGTGGGGGGTCCGGGGGTGTCCCCCGGCCCGGCGGCGGGTGTTTGCCGCCGGGGTTCGGCGCAAGGCCACCAGGTCCAGGCACTGCCCCGCCCCGTCGAACGGACACCTGGTTGCTGGCGGGGTGTTGTCGGATAGGCGCGGCGGCGGGCCGCGGGAAGGGCGGGGCGCGGAGGGGCCGCCGATACAGCGCAAGGCTACCCCGTTGCTGGGTGGGGGTTGGGGGAGGCCCAGAACTGCATTGGAGCTTAGGAGAGAAGGCAGGAAATGGCCACCGGGAGGACAGAATGAGAGTTGCGGTTGGGGGACTCAGCCACGAGAGCAGCACGTTTACGCCGGTACCGACGACGCGGGCGAGCTACGAGGAACGGTTCCTGCTTGAAGGCGACGAGATCCTGCATACGTTTGCGGGGACGAATACACCGATTGGCGGGTTTATTGAGGGGGCGCGAGCGCACGGATTCGAGCTGGCACCGACCTTGTTTGGCGAACCGCAGCCGAGCGCGCCGACGCCGCGGCCGCTGTATGATGAGCTGCTGGGGCGCATTTTGGACGGGCTGACGGATGCGCTGCCTTTGGACGGCGTGCTGTTGGAGCTGCACGGTTCGATGGCGGTCGGGGATCTCGACGGGCCTGACGGCTTGGCGGATGCGGAGGGCCATCTGCTCGCGAAGGTGCGGGAGACGGTTGGCCCGGACGTGCCGGTGCTGGCGCAGTTGGACATACACTCGAATGTTTCGCGGCAGATGGTCGAGATGGCCGATGCGCTGATCGGGCGGGAGTCATTTCCTGAGGTCGACATGGCGGCGCGGGGCCGAGAGTGCGCGGATGTGTTGGCGCGAATTCTGAGAGAGGGCCTGCGGCCGACGATGGCCCTGCACAGGATTCCTATGGCATGGGGGCTGAACCAGGTGACGGCGCATCCGCCGATGCGGGAAGCGATCGCTGAACTGCACCGGATCGAGTCTCAGCCAGGGGTCGTGTGCGGCTCGATCGCGACCTGTTTTTTTCTGGCGGATGTACCGGATATGGGCGCGTCGGTCTATGTTGTGACGGAGGACAACCAACGGCTGGCGCAGGCCTATGCAGACCAGTTGGGGAAGTGGATATTTGCGCGGCGAGAAGACTGGCAGTTGGCGCTGTTTTCTGCGCGTGCGACGCTGGAAAGGGCGCAGGAGGAGGGACTTTACCCGGTCATTCTGGCCGATATGCAGGACAACACGGGCGGCGGATCGCCGGGAGACAGCACGGGCGTCTTGCGGACCTTCATCGACATGCAGTTAGAGGATGCGTGCGTGCTCTATATTGTCGACCCCGAGGCGGTTGCAATCTGTCAGGAGGCGGGTGTAGGCGGGCACGCGGCCCTGGAGGTGGGCGGCAAGTCGTCTCCGATGCAGGGGGCCCCTGTGCCGATGGAGGTGGATGTCGCGGCGCTTTCTGACGGGGCGTTTCGGTATGACGGGCCCATGTATGCGGGGTTGAGAGGGGATATGGGCCCGTCGGCGCATGTGGTCCAGGAAGGGATCCACGTGTTGCTGGTGAGCCAGCGGGAGCAACCCTTTGATACTGCTTTCGCGCGGACGCTCGGGCTGGATCCGCGGCAGATGCGGTATGTTTGCGTGAAATCGAGCGCGCATTTTCGCGCCGGGTTTGCGTCGTGGGCGGGCGCGATCCACGTGGTGGCGGAGCCGAGCGTGCACAGCCTGGCCGACCTGTCCTTCCGGCGGCTGGGACGCGCTCTCTATCCGTTCACAGTGCTGGATTAGGGCTGGATTAGGGCTGGATTTGAGCTGGGTTAGCTTGTTGTTTTGGCGAGCGAGAAGTGGGAGGAGAGAGTCGCGTCCGCGACTCTCTTTTTCGTTACCGATTTCCCTCTGAATTTTGTGGAAGGAGAGCGCCCCCGGTAGGAGTCGAACCTACGGCTCAAGGTTTAGGAAACCTCTGCTCTATCCTCTGAGCTACGGGGGCAGGAAGCCCTGCGCACCTTCTTGACGATAGCACAAAGGACCTTCGAGGTCAAAAGAAGCAGGGTGGATCTTGGGCGCGGCGAGAACTGCAGGGGTTGGCTGTCTGGACGGGGATTTGGGGGGATTAGAGGGATTTGGGGGATTTGGGGGCGAGCGGCGGGAAGAACTGTGGGGGGTAGGGCGGGGGCACTGCGGGGGGAAGGGCGGGCGTACTGCAGTGGAACAGCGGGGCGGCGCATGGTTGGGGCCAGCAAGTTCGGAGAAATCATGGGAGTAAAGTAGAATGGGCGAATTGAGTCGCCCAACCACGTTTGTATGGCGCGCTGAAGGGACGCCGCCTGCGCCAGGCAATTTCCGGCAGTCGAGACAGTGGCGCGCGGCGAGATTCGGCGCCGTGGCGAAGCCCTCACCGATCCAGGAATAGAGGCATTGCATGCAGAACGCGCAGGAGTTTTTTCGCGGTGTACAGGAAAATGTCGGCGATGTGATCGTTGGCAAAGAGGAGGTCATCGAGCATCTGCTGATCGCATTGTTGTGCGAAGGCCACGTGCTGCTCGAGGATGTTCCGGGCGTGGGCAAGACGATGATGGCGCGGGCGCTGTCGGTTAGCCTGGGCGTGGACTTTCGGCGCCTGCAGTGCACGCCTGACCTGCTTCCCAGCGACATCACGGGCACGAGCATATTCAACCAGGAGACGCGGCAGTTCCAGTTTATCGCCGGGCCCGCATTCACCCATATTCTGCTGGCGGACGAGATAAACCGCGCCACGCCGCGCACGCAGGCGGCTCTCCTGGAGTGTATGGGCGAACAGCAGATCACCGCGGACGGGGTAACGCGGCCTTTGCCGCGCCCGTTCATGGTGATTGCGACGCAGAACCCGGTTGAGTATGAAGGCACCTTTCCGCTGCCGGAGGCACAGCTCGATCGCTTCCTGTTCAAACTGAACCTGGGCTATCTGTCGGACACGGAGGAGGGGGAGATGCTGGTCAACTTAGGGCATCGACACCCGATTGAGACGCTGGATGCGGTCGTTGACGGCCACAATCTGCCGGAGCTGGCGGAACAGATATGGCAGGTGACGGTGGCTGACAGCATACGGGACTATATTGTGGGGCTGGTGCAGGCGACGCGCAGCCACTCGGACCTGGCGTTGGGCGCGAGCCCGCGTGGTTCGCTGGCGCTGTATCGAGGCGCGCAGGCGCGGGCCGCGTTGCGGGGGCGTGAGTTCGCGCTTCCGGACGACGTGCAGGCGCTGGCTCCGCTGGCCTTGCCGCACCGCTGCATCGTGCGATCGGACGCGGCGCTGAGGGGGCGCACGGCCGAACAGATCATCTCCGAGCTGCTGGAAGAGACCACGCTCGATCTGGGCGATACGACGGAGGAGTGGTCTGGGGCTCCTGCCGTCGAGGAAGAGGCTTAAAGGATTGTTTGATCTTTTCTTTCTTCTCCTTTTTTTGTTTGGGTTTGCCGTCTTTCTGCGGATGGACTGGATTTACTACGTCTTCTATGTCGTTGGGGGCGTTTGGCTGATCAGTCATTGGTGGACCCGGCGCAGTCTTCGCAATTTGAAGGTTTCGCGGCGAGCGCCGGCCAAGGCGTTTGCCGGCGAGACAATTCGCAGCGATGTCAGTTTTCAGAACCGCAGCCGTCTGCCGATCCCGTGGTTGCGGCTGCAGGAGAATATCCCGATCGACCTGCGTGCGGTCGATGAGTACAGCACGGTGATCAGCATTGGGGGCCGCTCGCTGACAAACCGCCGGTTTTCGCTGCACTGTCACCGGCGCGGCTACTATGAGATCGGTCCTCTTAACCTCCAGACGGGAGACCTGTTCGGGTTTGCCGAGTCCTCCTGGCAGGAGACGAAGTCCCACCTCTTGACGGTCTATCCCAAGGTCTATTCTCTGGCCGAGTTGGGTTTGCCCAGTCTGCTGCCGTTCGGCGATATGCGCAGTCCCCACCGGCTTTTTCAGGACCCGACGCGGATGGCGGGGGTCCGCCCCTACGCCAGCGGGGACAGTATGCGCCATATTCACTGGCGGGCGAGCGCACGGGAGGACGCGCTTCTAGTGAAGAAGTTCCAGCCTTCGATGGCCCTGAGCACGACGGTTGTGCTTGATTTGGACCGAAGCGCGTTTCCGTACCGGGAGGAGTACAGCGGCAGCGAATGGGCGGTGGTGCTGGCGGCGTCTGTGGCGAGTCATGTGGCCGAGCAGAGGCAGGAGGTGGGATTTCTCAGCAACGGGGAGGATCCCCGTTCTGGCGCGGAGGTGCTGGAGGTGCCTTCCCGAAACGGGCGCGGCCATTTGATGGGCATTCTCGAGATACTGGCTCGGATTCAGCTGCGGGACGCGCGGAACGCTGAAGGGGAGACGAATCGCCGGAATGGCGGGCGTGATGCGGAGGCGGCCGAGGGAGAACCGGGAAGGGAGGACTGGATTTCGCCGATTGCGCTGTCGACCTGGTTGCCGGCGCGGACGGCGCATCTGAGTTGGGGCTCGACACTGGTGGTCGTGACGCCCCGCTTGACCGAAGGCCTCGTATGGGTTCTTCACGGTCTGTACCGGCGGGGGATCAACGTGTTTGCCCTTGCCTGCACACTGCAGCCCCAGTTCAAGCGGATGCAAGAGCAGGCGGAGGCGCTGGGCATTGTATCGCATCAGACGATTTGGGAATCGGACCTGATGAAGTTGCAGAGATAGCCGGGAGAGAAATGGAAGAGGCAGGCAGTTCCCAACAGTATATCGACTATGACAACGCATGGCAGGACTCATTGTTGCGTCCTGCCGTGATTGCGGCGTTGGTTGGGTGCCTGATGGTCGCCATGACATCAATTGTCCGGCACATCGGGCCGGGGCTGCCGCCGACATACTTAGGTATTTTACGAATCAGCTCGATTGGCGCGGCGCTGGTCGGCGGCTATACGACGACGATTCTGGTGCGACCGGAGCAGAGGAACCGACGTACACTGGCATTTCGCCTTTCGGAAATTGGGCTGATTCTCTTTGCGGCGCGTTTGGCGCTGTGGGCGACGGTGGAAGGCTGGCCGGCGCCGTCCTCAATGCTACTGCAACCGATCGGCGTATTCCTGACGTTCAGCTTTGTCATCAACGCGGTCATGATTCTGATTGCATGGGGGATGGCGGTTCTGGTGACAAATGACTTTCTGTCGATGGGTTTGCAGACGGACGAACTGGCCGATTTGGAGGCTGCGTCGAGGCCGGTCAGCGGCGACGATCATCGGATACAGAGTGATCGCGGGGCGCTGGTACGCCGATTCAGTGAACGTTGGGCGTTGGGCGGCATGCTTCTCATCGCGCTGACTGCAGGCAGCCAGGTTGGCATGGGTACGAACGGGTTTTTCGCGCTGGTTCGCCAGGACATTGCGGGGGGGGTGATTGGCGCTGCGGTCGTCTATTTCGTTCTAGGCTTGCTGTTGCTGACATTTGGGCATCTGGCGGCCTTGCGAGCCAGGTGGCAGTTGGCTAGACTGCCGAGCGAAGGCAGTATCGTGCGCAACTGGCCGTTCTACGCTTTTGGCCTGCTGGCGGTGGTGGCGGCGGCAGCCTTTCTGATGCCTCTGGGGGGCACTTTCCGGCTCGCCCAGCTGATGGGGTGGGGAATCAGGTTGTTATCCGGCGCGGTCTTTGGGCTGTTGGGCCTGTTGATTGGGCTCCTTGCGCTTCTGTTTGGGGGAGACGAGGAGGTGGTCGAGGAGCCGCCGCGCGAGCAGCCGGAGATGGGGGATCTGCCGTTCGAGCAGGTTCAGCAGGCGGACGGGCCGGCCTGGCTTGGCGGGACGGTGTTCTGGATCATTGTCGCGCTCTTGCTGGGTTATGCGACGTACATTTATCTTCAGGGGCGGGGGGTGAATTTCCAGCGCCTGCTGGCCTGGTTGCGGCAGTTCCTGCAAGGTTGGCGGCAGATAGGCGACGCCTTCAACGAGTGGCGGGCGCGTGCGCTGCAGCCGGAGGAGGAGGAGGAGGGCAAGACGGGGCGTTCGCGTGTGCGGCGCTGGCTTAACGATCTGATGCTCGGCCGTCTGCCGGCCGATGAGCAGGTGCGGTATTTCTATGTTTCGACGCTGGAAAGCGCTGCCGAGCACGGGCTGCGGCGGCGCCCGGGAGAGACACCGCACCGATTTCAGGCGCGGTTGGCGGACCGGATTGAAGGAGAGGATGAGGCGGCCGTTGCCCGTTTGACAGAGGGTTTTGTGAATATCGAATTTGCGCATCAGAGGACGGAAGCAAAGGCGGTTCCGCTGCTGAAGAGGGCGTGGAGACAGATCCGGGGCGCTTTGGCGGGGTTGCAGGAAGAGCAGGCGGAAGCAGGAGAAGAGAAGAAGGCCGACAACGAGGACGCGGACTGACTGAAGCGTAGATTGATCAGGTTTGAAGCGCGGGCTCGCAGCGCATCCCAGTGCAAACTTTTCTGCCTTGGGTAAAGATAGGGGCTGGCGGAGTCGGCGCTGGACTGGGGCAGTTTGGATTTTTCGGTCTTATTCAAACGCTGCCCTGTTTTGCGTTCTTAAGGTTGACTGGCGGCGGACTTTCGGGCCTTTTTTTTGGGACGAGAGGCTCGTTTTGCGCCGTTTGCGCAGCGCTCTCTGCGCGCGGAAATTCTGGGGATTGTAGCATGATGTTGGGCAGGCATGATGGTTTTTTTGCGTTTGACTGCGCAAGTGCAAATGGCTATAATATAGGGATATAGATAGTCTGGACAGGGCTGTATATGCAGCCCCGGGTTTATTCTGCATATCGAGCGGGCCGTCCGCACTTTGAACCTCTACGCAATTCACAGGTGGAAAATTCGATGATGTCAGAGTCAGAGCAGTTAGGCGACGAGGCCGAGAGCACAGAGAATGGGCTAGCCAGTGAAGAGCGGCAGGCTGATGAGATGCTATTTGAGCAGTACCTCGCGGAAGAGGAGGATCTCAGTTTGCCGGAGCGCGGCGATCTGCGGGAAGGGATCATCGTCGAGGTACGCTCGAATGAGTTGCTGGTGAACATCGGCGCAAAGCGAGATGGGATCGTCCCCCAATCGGACTTGAATCGGCTCGACGAAGAATATGTGAGCACGCTGCGCGAAGGTGAGACGGCGCCAGTTGTGGTGAGCAAGCTAACGACCAGCGAAGGAATGCTGGTGCTGAGCATAGCGGACGCCCTGCAGAAGAAGGACTGGCTCGTTGCGGAAAAGATGCTGGAGAGCGGCGAGATCACGGTGCGGAAGGTGGTCGGTTACAACAAGGGTGGCCTGCTGGCCGATTTTGATCATTTGCGCGGGTTCATTCCGGCTTCACATGTTGTGGGGTTGCCCCGCAACATGAACGAAGAGCAGCGGAATGAGCGGCTGCAGCAGGTTGTGGGCCAGGAGCTGCCTGTCAAAGTGATTGAGGTGGAGCGGCAGCGGCGTCGACTTGTGCTCTCCTATCGTTTGGCCGAACGCGAGTACCGGGCTGGGCGGAAGGCCGAGTTGTTCAAGGAGCTGGAGGTCGGCGCGGTGATCGATGGCGAGGTTCGCAGCCTGCGGCCGTTTGGCGCGTTCGTGGATATTGGGGGGGCGGACGGGCTTCTGCATGTGAGCGAGATTGGGTGGACGCCGGTTAGCCATCCGCGTGATGTCTTGAAGGTGGGAGACCGGCTTCAGGTCGAAGTTTTGCGCCTGGACCCGGAGCGAAGCCGAATCGCATTAAGCCGCAAACGGTTGTTGTCGAATCCATGGGAGAGCATAGAAGAACGGTACCGGGTGAATGACACGATATTGGTCACGGTTACAAGAGTGATTGATTTTGGCGCGTTTGCCCAGCTTGAGCCCGGAATTGAAGGGTTGATTCACATCAGCGAACTGGCAGATATCACGGTCGCAGAGCCGTTGAAGATGGTCAGCAGCGGTGATCGCGTTCCAGTGAAGATTTTGCGCATTCACCCTGACAGGCAGCGCATCGGGTTGAGCCGGCGGCAGGCTGATGAGATTGTCGGGCAGGCGTTGCTGGAGTCTGAAGCGGAGAGCTATGAGAGTGACGCGGCCGAGCCTGAAGCGGCTGTTGCTGAACCGGAAGCCGAAGCTGTAGAGGAAAAGGCTGAAGCCGTAGCGGAGGTTAAGGAACCGGCGGCCGAGGCAGCAGAGGCAGTGGCTGAGCCTGCGGCGGAGGCCGGGGAACCGGAGGCCGAGGTAGCAGAGGCCGAGGCAGCCGTGGCAGCGGCTGAGCCTGCGGCGGAGGCCGGGGAACCGGAGGCTGGGGCAGCCGTGGCAGAGGTTGAGCCTGCGGCGGAGGTCGGGGAGCCGGAGGTCGAGGCGGCGGCTGAATCGTCGGCGGAGATTGAGCCTGCGGCGGAGGACGGAGCGGCTGAACCTGAGGCTGTTGCCGAAGCGGATGCAGATGCCGCCGAGGACGAAGAAGAGGCGCCCGCCACGGAGGATGCGAACAGTTCGGAGGAAAATCTCTGATGCGGCATTTGCAGTCCCACCGTTGGGTCGTATATACTTGGACAGCCTGCCAGTCTCAAATGTGAAATGGACTGGCAGCTTTATTTTGTCAGAAAAGAAGATGATTTGAAGGGGGGTGAGTTCGATTAGCGTTGAGTTGAGGCCTGGAGAATCCCAGGAAAGTCTAATGCGGCGTTTCCGGAAGTCGGTGGCTGAGGCGCGGATATTGCCTATTGTGCGTCAGAAGCGCTGGTTTACGTCCAAGAGTGAGGTGCGCCGCATCAACAAGCAGAAGGCGATTCGGAAAGCGAGGCGGAACGCTGCCCGATCTTTCCGTTAGAGCAATTTATAGACACCAGGCTGCCAAGCAGTCGGCCACGCGTCAACTGATGGGGAGATATGGCTGAGGAAACGCTCACACTGGAAGGCAAAGTCGTCGAGGCCCTGCCGAATGCCCAATTTCGGGTGGAATTGGAGAACGGACACGTTGTGCTGGCTTATCTGTCCGGCAAGATGCGCAGGAACTACATTCGGGTGTTTCTCGGCGACAGGGTGCGAGTCGATATGAGTCCCTATGATTTAACCCGGGGACGCATCACATATCGACGCAAGTAGCAGACGCTCTGCGGTGGGAGGAATGCCGTGCGCGCGGCACGCAGGCACGGCTGACGCTTCTGCGTGCAGGGACGTTGCGAGCCCCTGACAAGAATCGAAGATTTTCGGGATCCATCGAACCGGGAATGGGAACGTTTCCGGTTTTTGTATGGGTAGAATCAGAGAGGGGACAGCAAACGGAGCGCCTTCACGGCGTCCGCAACGAAGCGTTGCTCGGCTTCGAAGGTCAGCCGTTCGGCGGCGCGAGTGAGCGGCTCCCAGAGGACCTGAAACTGTTTGGCGTCTTTGGGAGGGCGTGCCGTCTGCTTTGGCGAAAGCAGTTGCATGAGGAAGTAGTGCTCATCCCGAATGTAGTGTGCGCCCTTGAAGTCGAATTCGACGGTGCGGTTGCCGAGGTCTGACAGGATGCGGAGGTCGCTGAAGCCGGTTTCTTCGCGTGTTTCGCGCAGGGCGGCTTGCTGGGCACTCTCGCCCGGATCGATATGCCCCTTGGGCAGTCGGACTTCGCCGCGGCCGGGCCTGTCCAGCAAGAGCAAGAAAGTTTCCGTCGGGTGCAGGTGGGGGACGAGATCTCTTTGCACGACAACCCCGCCGGCGGCGCGGTATCGGATCGTCTTCAAGGTTAAACTCCTGTGCTACAATGCAGTTATGCAGTCATTGAAATCTGGCGCGGACGCCCTGCGCATTCCACTAGATAGCGGACAGATTGAGCAGTTTCGCGCGTATGCGGCGCTGCTGGCCGAATGGAATCAGAAGATGAACTTGACGGCGATTGCGGACAGCGAGGGCGTGCAGAGGAAGCATTTTCTGGACTGTCTGGCGGGCCTGCCGCTGGTTGCCGAGGAGTACGGTTCATCTTTGCCGCCGAAGCGAGCGCTGGCCTGCGTCGACATTGGCACGGGCGCGGGCTTCCCCGGTTTGCCGCTCAAGATCGCGTGGCCCAGCCTTAAGTTGACCCTTGTGGATGGAACGGCCAAGAAGATACGCTTTCTCAACGAGGTGGTGGGCGCGTTAGGGCTTGACAATGTCAGGTTGATCCAGGGCCGGGCCGAGGAATTGGGCCGCAGTCGACGTTTTCGCGGTCAGTTCGATCTGGTGACGGCCAGGGCCGTGGCCCGGCTCAATACGCTGACGGAGTATGTAATGCCGTTTGCACGCCAAGGCGGGCTGGCGCTCCTGTATAAGGGCCCGAACGCGGCCGAGGAGTTCATGGAGGCGCGCAAGGCGATTGAACTGCTGGGCGGCGAAACGGTCCGATTCACTCCTGTAATGGTGCCGTCATTGAATGAAGAGCGGCGAATCCTCCTGGTGAAGAAGCTGCGAAAGACCCCCAAACAGTACCCCAGGCAGCAGGGCCTGCCTCGCAAAGCTCCCCTTTGAATTCGGGCTGAAGTTCGGCCATAGGCGCGAGCCGTCCATGAATGGCGCGGGAAGGGAACGCGCCTGTCATCCCGCGCGCAGATAGTAGGTCATGTGTTGGAAATGGACGACCGGATCGATGTATTCGACTCGAACGTGCGCGGGGACAGCAAGTGTGATGGGCGCGTAACACAGGATGCTGTTCAGCCCGGCCTCGACAAGCTGGTTGGCGACGCGCTGGGCGGCGTGGGCAGGGACGGCCATCACTGCAATCTGCACTTTCAGTTCATGGACCCGACGCTGAAGGGTTGCGAAGTCCTCGATGACCAGGCCGATTCCGATAGGCTGCCCGATTTTCTCTGGGTCTTCATCCATTACGGAAACGATGCGGAAGCCGCTTGATTCGAACTCATGATAGTTGGCGATGGCGGTGCCGAGGGAGCCGGCTCCGACCAGCATCACCGGCCAGATGCGGTCCACGTTGAGGATAATCTGCAGTTGCCGGCAAAGGAAGTCGATATTGTAGCCCGTTCCCTGCTTGCCGAATTCACCGAAGTGGCTGAGATCTTTGCGAATTTGGGCTGAGCTGATTCCAAGGTGCTCTCCCAGTTCCTGGCTGGACGTCACCTCCCGCCCTTCGTCTGCCAGCAGCCGCAGCGTGCGCAGATAGACGGGCAGTCGCCCGATTACGATGTCCGGGATAGAAGGTTTTGGCTGCGTTATTTCGTTCTTCACCGTTTCGATGCGGCTTTCGTAAATAGGGGCGGCAGCGGCGGTGTCCGCAAGTTGGTGTGGGCGCCGCCTGGTTCAGGCTTTAGGATGGACTGTCAGCTGGGGTGGCCTACCGGCCCTCTTTCGACTCCAAGATAGCCCACTAACGATAGCACAGTCCAGTCGGGAGGGCAATTGAGACAGGGCAATCGCATCTAAATCTGTAGGCCGATTCAGTTGAAATTGTGGCCAGAAGAAAGCGAGAATAAGTGGAAATCACCCTGCGCTTACTGAATATCGACGGGAAGACGCCGCGGATCAGGCCCTCAGTCGGCGAG
>JAJDZJ010000120.1 GCA_022824685.1 Caldilineaceae bacterium | reverse complement strand
TGAAATTGGCACTCTTGGCGCATAAAATGAGCCGAATCTGGCAATTTTATTGAGAGAAATCATGCAGATTTGTCGTCATTTTCGCACTTCCGCCATTGAGAATGACTTATGCACACCCCTCATTTAGATGCGATTGCCCTGCGTCGGCCTCTTCTTCGGCTGACCAGCCTTCGTCATCGGTACCGTTGGCAGGATCGTCGGTATCGATATTCTGCGGCAGGGCGCGGATGCGATAGGCGTAGGTGACGCCGGCGGTAAGCCCGGTGTGGATGTACTGGGTCACAGCGCTTGTTTCATCGAAGCCGGGGACTGCCGCCCATTCGTCACTGGCGCGGTCCCATACCTGGAGCTCGTAGCCGGTGATGGCGGCGCCGTTGTCAGCGGGCACGTTCCAGGCGAGGCTGACCGAGGTCTCGTCGGTGTCGGTGACCCGCAGCGCGGGCGCGTCGGGGCTGCCGGCCGTCGCAATTGCGCCGACGACGTCCGACCACGGGCCTTTGCCGTGAGCGTTGGTCGCAAGGAGAGCGTAGTAGTACTTGTCTCCGGCGTTGAGGCCGCTGTCGGTGTAGGAAGCGGCGTCGCTGGCGGGCGCGGCGATGACGCGCCAGGAGCCGTCGTACCATCGCTGCAGTTCGTGGCTGGTGGCGCCAATGGTCGGAGTGATGGTAAGCGTGATCGAGCCCACATCGCTGCCGGGCATTGCCAACAGGCCGGGAGCGGCGGGCGCAGCGCCGGCGGAGGTGGCGGCGGAGGCGCCATCATCTCGAGCCGTGGCCGACCACTCGCCATCGTTTGCGCCGCCTGAAGTCCGGATGCGGAAGAAGTAGGTCGCGCCGGCATCGAGACCGCCGACGTTGAGCGCGGTTGTGTTGGCGGTGTCCGCATCGCCTTCGAGCAGATCGGTGTTTGTATCCCATGCGGCTGGGGCTGCGTCGGGATCCCACTGCTGGATTACGTAGCCGGTGTACTCTGTGCCGTTGCCTTCCGGCTTGTTCCACTCAAGCAGGATTTCGGCGGCGCCGACAGCGGAGGCGGTGAGGGTTGGCGCTTCCGGCGCGCGGGCGGCGACGGAAGCCTCGACTTCCGCAGTGAAATCGCTTTCTCCGGACGCGTTCACCGCCCGCACCCGGTACTCGTACCTCGATCCACCTGCGACATCTTGGTGAACAAAGCTCGTATTTGTCGGCGGCACGGGAACGACAGTGGTTGCATCGCTCCAGTCACTTTCGTCGTTGGCGTCGTCTCGCTGGTACTGAACATCGTAGCGAGTAATTGGCGATGTACCCTGATTGAGTGGGGCCGCCCACAAGAAGGTAACGGTGCTGCCTGATACAGACGTGACAGGCGTTCCGGGCCGACCAGGCGCGCCCGGCGCAGCGTCGGCGGTCGTCGCTTCAGCAGAGGAGCCCGACCATGCGCCTGCCTCCAGGATGTTGGAATCGGGCGTATTGGCGTCAGCAGGATCCTCGCCGGGGATGCCATCGCCGTCGGCGTCGTTGAGGGCGCGGATGCTGTAGTAGTAGCCGGTCAGAGGTTTCAGTCCTGTGTGGGTGTACTCGGCGCCCGTGCCGGGCAGGTTGGCTATGACGGCGTCCTCGGTGTCGGAACTGCCGAAGCGCGCATCGGCGTCATCGTTGGTGGTCACGCGCAGCTGGTAGCTGGTGATGGGAGACCCGCCGTTCGAGGGGGCGGTCCAACGGACGGTGATGGAAGTTGCGGCGAGCGTCCAGGCGGCCAGGGGCGGCGTTACCTGGCCTGCAATTGGATTCAGCATCGGAACGCCCGGGGCAACCGCGTGGGTCCTTACAGCCGCCGTGTTCGACCACGGGCCGTTCTCTTCCACCTGGCCTGCGTCGGCATTGGCGTCATCAGGGCTTTCGCCTGGGGAGTTGGCATCGGTTGCGCTGTCGGCGTCGTTGAAGGCGCGGACGCGGTACTCGTAGGTGGTCCCCGGCGCGAGAACAAGCTGCTGATTGCCGTGGGCGGCCGAGTAGGACTGGCCGCTGCCATCCTCGGTCGGACCGTCGAAGCCAGCGACGGCGTTGTCCCAGGTGGTCCAGTCCGTTTGATCGGACGTCCTGTACTCAACCTCGTAGCCGGAGATTGGCGACCCGCCGTTGCTGGCAGGGGGCACAACGTTCCAGGTAAGGGTAATCTGAGGATTCGGATTGGATTCCCCATCGTCGCCGAGGATAACCCGAAGCGTCGGCGCCGCGGTGGGTCCTGTGGGCAGAATCTCCACACTCTCTGACTCTGCATAATCGCTCATGCCGGCGGAATTGTGCGCCTGCACGGCGAAAGTATATTCGACGCCGGGGGTAAGGCCGGTTATCTCCACCTTGAGGTCGGCTCCGGTGTCGGCCCAGCGGTTTCTTTCAGGATAGGAGCCGCCTCTTGTCTCCTTATAGGCGTAGGAGAAATGGGTAACCGGGGCGCCGCCGTTGAAGGCCGGTTCGCCCCATCCGAGATCGGCTTTGCCATGACCTGCCACCGCTCTGACACCGATTGGGGTTGATGGCGCCCGGACTGGGTTGACCAGGGTCGTCGCTGAGGCCGAGGTCCAGTCGCTGTCGCCGGCTGCGTTGACGGCGAAGATGTGGTAGACGCGCTCGACGGAGTTGCCAAGGCCGGTGGCAGTCCAGGTGAGGACGCTGCCGGGCAACGAAGTCTGGCTGATCCAGAGGCCGTCGTCGTTCACGCGCTCGATGCGATAGGCGGTGACGGGGGCGCCGCCGTCGCTGGCGGGCGCGGTCCATGTGAGGACGATGCGCTGGTAGCCGGCGGTGGCTGTGAGCGTAGGCGCGTCGGGCACGGTGGAGGGCGTGCCCGACGCGCTGGCGGCGGTCCCTGCAGCATCAGTCGCGCTGCGGGCGCGGAGCTCGAAGCCGTAGGTTGTGCCGTTGGTGAGCCCGGTCACCGTGGTGGACAGCACGTTGCCGACGTTCGTCCAGGTGGCGGGCAAGGTCGCGTTCGCGGCGGCATGGCGGTATTCGTAGCTGGCGATGGTGAGGCCGGGCGTGGTGGCGGGGACACCCCATGAGAGGGTGATTTCACTGTTGCCGCGGGACGCGCTGAAGTTGGTCGGAGCGGGGACTTGGGGCGTTGCTATGACGGTGGCGGGGACTTGGGGCGTTGCCATGACGGTGGCGCTGACCTGAGCGGACCAGACGCTCTTGACGCCGCTGGCGCTGACGGCGCGGCCCTGGTAGTAGTAGGTTTTGCCGCCGGTGAGGCCGGTATGGATGTAGACGGTGTCTGTGATGGCGCTGCCGGCGGTCAGCAGCTGTGTCCAGTCGACGTCCCAGGCCCAGAGTTCGTAGCTGGTCGCGCGGGTGACCGCGGGCCACGATATGGTGTTCTGCAGAATTCCAGCGGTTGCGGTCAGGACGGGACGATCGGGCGCTACGCCAGCAATCTTGTTGACGCGAACGGACCAGGCGCCGTCTTCGCCGTCAGCGTTCAGGGCGCGGACCTGGTAGTAGTAGGTCGTGCCGCTGGTCAGGCCGGTGTGGGTGTATGAGGTGGCGGCGAGGTTGTCACCGCCGAGTTTCTGCCACTTGTTGACGTTGTCCCAAGCCCAGAGTTCGTAGCGGGCGGCCTCCTGAACAGCGTTCCAAGAGAGATGAATTGCGGTCTCCCCCTGTGCTTGCGCGGTGAGGGTCGGCGCGGCCGGGGTCGGGTCCGGTTCATCTGTTTGCGCATGGGCGGCGTTCGGGATGGAGAAGGCGATAGCGCCAAAGGCGGCCAGCATGACGACCAGGGGGAGGGCGCTCAAGGCGATAGTACGGTGCGGCTGCTTCACGGTGTGATCTCCTGACTTCAGTTGTGAGGGCTACCGCCCACGTACCGGACGGACATGGCTGTTACGTCCCGGCAATTGGCAAGCAGCCGGACGCAGGTCGGGCGCGCCCAAAGATGGAGACACATTTAAGGCAGCCTGGTGGGGGAGCAGGACCCGAAATGTCAAGCTAAAATGGACTATATGGAAATATGAAAGGTATATGCGGCTGAATGTTTGCTTTCGCGGGTTTATGGCGGCGCGGGGGCGGGTCTGCGGGTGGGTTTGGGGCGATTGGCGTGGAATTGGAGCCGGATGCAGGCCGAAATGGGACCAGGAATGGGCGTTTTCGAGGGCGAAGTCCTGGGTTGAGGTGGAAAGGAACCAGTTTCAGTTGGTTTCGCGTCAACGTGCGCGCGCGACGCGAGATGAAGGAGGTTGAAGGCCTAATTCAGTGGGCGGTGGGTATGCCGGCTGATGTCCGAACGGGGATTGGGGGGACTGGGATTTGGGGGAATTTGCGTGGAGTTGAGGTGTGTTGGACGAGTGTTTGATGAGCGTCTATGCGTGTTGTACAGGTCTTGGAGTTGGGATTGAAGGCTGTGTCGTGGAGTGGGGGGTGGGTGGCGAGAGGGCGCCCGTTTGGGTGCCCTTGCGGGGGGGGAGGACGGTGGGTTACCAGACGTCGTAGGTGATGTCGTGGTCGGGGCCGAAGTGGAAGATATACTGTTTGTTTATATCTTTTTCACGGTCGGGGTAGAAGGTGTCGACGCGGATTCTTTTGACGGAGGGGAGGTAGTCGATTTTGACGCGTTTGCCGGTGAGGGGGTTGAAGCCGAGGTAGATGGAGGCTTCGGGGCCCGCGGGGTCGGGGTATTTGGCGGCGAGCTCGGCGAAGCCGGGAACCCAGGGGCCGAGGCGGGTTTTGCCGTCTCTGCCGATGTAGTAGACCTGGAGGCCGTCTTCTACTTTACAGAGCTGGATGGGGGTGGCGGCGTGGAAGATGATGCGGTTGGGCGCGAGGGCCTTGATGCGCTCGTACTCGGCGAGGGCCTCTTCGAGGGTGGGCGTGTCGCCGCTGGGCGTGGCGCCGGGCCTTGGCGTGGAAGTGGGGGGCGTGATGGGAGGAGGCCTATCGCCCGGTGGGATTGGGGTGCGGGTTGGCGTTGGGTCGGGGTTGCCGCCCGGGTTGGTATTGGGCCCGCTGGAGGTAGGCCGTATGGGCGGATTGGTTCCGGGCGGACCTGACGGGGGTCCCTGCGCGGCCAGAACAAGGGGCCAGGCAACGGCCAGCAGGAGGGCAAAGACGGCGATGGCGAGTATGCAGCGGGCGTTCCGGGGCTGGGTCTTTCTGATCATGAAACGGCACTCTCCAGTCAACGGCCAGCGTTCGATCTGGGCAAAAAACATTCAGGGGAAAATCTGCCAATTGATTATAGACTTTGACGGCGGCATTGGTCAACTCTGCGCGCAGATGGGCAGTTTGCCGTCGCTGGCACTGGGTTTCCGGTGAAGTTCAGCGCAGGTAAAGACGGGAGAGGGGCAGGAGGCGGGGGGGGGGGCGAAGGGGGCAGTGCGCGGCGGGCAGGGAGATTGGACAGAAGCGCCAGGGAGATTATGTCCCTGGCGCTTCTTCGGGTCAAGTGTCGCGTCTCGTGTGGGGGCCGCAGCCGGCGTCTCTGTTACCAGGCCTCATGGTTGATCGCGTGGCCGGTATCGACTGTGAAGACGTAGGGCTTGTCGGTGTCGTACTGGGTATCGGGGTAGTAGGTGCTGATGCGGAGTTTCTGTTCGGAAGGCAGGTAGTGGATGTTGACCTGCTTGCCGGTCAGGGGATTGGAGCCGGCGTAGAGGGAGACGCTGGCTCCGGCGGTGTAAAGCCCGGCCAGTTCGGTGAAGGCGTCCAGCCAGGGTCCACTGCTGGAGCTGCCGTCGGCGCCGATGAAGTAGTACTGGAGGCCGCCGTCTATGGGGCAGAGCTGGGCCGGGGTGGCGGCGTGGCTGACGATGCAGTCGGCGGGCGGCGTGAAGGGGGCGCTGGGGTGGCTGGTTTCGGTTGCGCCCGGCGGATTGGCTAGCGGGCCATTTGGATTCCCGTTGGGACCGCCCGGCGGGTTGCCTGGCTCGGGGTCTCCAGGCGGGTTGTTTGGCTGGTTGTTCGGCTGGTTGTTCACCGGCGGGTTGCTGTTCGGCTGGTTGTTGTTCTGCTGGTTGTTTCCAGACGGGGTACCCGGCGGTTGCGCGAAAGCGGCCGCGGCAAGGGCCAGTGTCAAGAGCAGCGCAAATGAGAGCGGCGCCGCGATGCGGCGAAAGATCTTCCGGCTTGATGATGGTTTCATGGCGGTTCAGTTCCTTTCTCAGGGTTCGGGCCCGGGCTTTGCCTGGACCGTTCAGGTACACGAGATGCGCCTCATATAGATGACGCCGCCGGGTCCGGATTTGTTCCTTGAGGGAAGGGCTGGGGAACTGCGGGGGAAGGGCAGGGGAACTGCGGGGGAAGGGCAGGGGAACTACGGGTGATCCGCGAAGGGGCGCGAAGAACGGCAGGGGTCAGGGGCGAGCGGTCAGGGGCGAGGGGGGAAGCGGAGGAGGGCCGGTTGATCCGGTTCTGGCAGGGAAGCACGCCCAGACGGGGCGGGGGCTGGATTTCGGGAGAGAAGCCCGGCGGCAGAGGAGCAGGGGTTGAGCGGGAAATGGAGGAGCGCCAGGGAGGGTGTCCCTGGCGCTCTTTTTACTCAGGATGCGCGTCTCGTGTAGAGGGGGGTTGGGGGCGTGCCGTTACCAGGCCTCGTGTTTGATGGCGTTGCCGGTGTCGACGGTGAAGACGTAGGGCTTGTTGACGTCGTACTGGTTGTCTGGGTAGTAGGTGCTGATGCGCAGCTTCTGCTCGGAGGGCAGGTAGGTTATGTCCACCTGTTTGCCGGTCAGGGGATTGGAGCCGGAGTAGAGGGAGACGCCTCCACCGGCGGCGTAGTGGCCGGCGAGTTCGGTGAATGAGTCGATCCAAGGTCCACCGCTGGAGCTGCCGTCGGCGCCGATGAAGTAGTACTGGAGGCCGCCGGCTACGGGGCAGAGCTGGGCCGGTGTGGCGGCGTGGGCGACGATGCAGTTCGCCGGCGGGGTGAAGGGGGCGCTGGGGTGGCTGTTTTCGGTGGCGCCGGGCGGGTCGGCAGGCGGACCGGCAGTGGGCGCATTTTGCGGTCCTCCGGGCGGGACGCCTGGCGGGGGGCTTCCAGGGGGATTTTGGACGTTGGGATTGATGCCGGGGGGCCCGCTTCCCTGGTTCGGGTGGCGGCTTGGCGGTCCCGATTGCGCGAACGCGGCCGCGGTGAGGGCCAAGGTAAAGAGCAGCGCTAGTGCGAGCGGCAGCACGATGCGGCGTGTGCGTGTCAGAGGTGATGGTCGTTTCATGGCGGTTTTCTTCCTTTGATTGTCTGCTGGTGCAGGCGTTGCAGGGTGGAACGGGATACACGAGATGCGGGCCTCAAGTTTGGGACCACTGTAAGTTGAGAGATTTAATCGTATCATCATTCGGGATTTGGGATCAAGTATGGTTTTGGGCAGGGCAATCGCATCTAATTTTGTAGGCCGATTCCGTTGAAATCATGGCTAGAACAAAGCGCGAATAAGTGGAAATCGGCTTCAGGTTGCTGGATCGCGAGCAGAAGTTGCCGCGGCACCGGCCGTCAGGCGTCGAAATC
>JAJDZJ010000116.1 GCA_022824685.1 Caldilineaceae bacterium | reverse complement strand
GATTTCGACGCCTGACGGCCGGTGCCGCGGCAACTTCTGCTCGCGATCCAGCAACCTGAAGCCGATTTCCACTTATTCGCGCTTTGTTCTAGCCATGATTTCAACGGAATCGGCCTACAAAATTAGATGCGATTGCCCTGAGGATGCATTGCATGTAATGGAGATTCGGCCTCGCACCTGATATAATTGATTAAGGACGGGAGTCCTTACCAGGAAGCGGCGGGCCAAGCCTTGGCCTGACTTCATCCGGGACTGCCGGGGACATGGAAATCTCCCCAACGATGTACCCGCTTCTCTTTTGTGACCGACAGGGGGCTTTCTTCCTGAAACCTGCGCTTCCGGAGCCAGGAAGACGTTTCAAAAAGTTGGTGCCGAAGGTGGGAGTCGAACCCACACGGGTTTCCCCACACGAGTTTGAGTCGTGCGCGTCTGCCTATTCCGCCACTTCGGCACGCCAAAATTATAGCGGTTGGGGTCAGTTACAGTCAAATTGCCAGCGACTATGCTGACTCCCTAAACGTTGGCCGTAAGCGCATCTGCAACGGTTCTTGACGAAACGTGCAGCAGAGCGCAAGAGGAAATCAGACCCGCACGCCAGAGTCAGCTTTTCGCTCGCTGCCCCATTCTCTAAGCGGACAGTTCATGGACCAGGACAATCTGATAGAACGCTCGCTGCAAGGCGACTTGGAAGCGTTCAATCAACTGGTAATCGAATACCAAGGCATTGGCTACGGTGTCGCCTATCGACTTCTCGACGACCCAGACTCCGCCGCCGATGCCTTGCAGGACAGCTTCATCAAAGCGTTTAATGCGCTCGAAAACTACCGGGGTGGAAACTTCAAGAGCTGGCTGTTGAGAATCATCGTGAATACCTGCTACGACCATCTGCGCAGCCGGCAGCGGAAACGGACCGAGAGCCTGGATGACATGCCCGTGGAAGAAGAGTACATCCCTCAACTCACCGACCGCAGTGAAACGCCCCACGAGTTCGCCGAACGGCAGGAGTTGCAAGCATTGATAGGATCCGCGATTACCTCTTTGCCTGAAGTCCTTCGCACGGCCATCGTCCTGCGCGATGTCGAAGGCTACGCCTACGATGAGATCGCCGACATCACAAGCGCTGCCGTGGGCACCGTAAAGTCTCGGATCAACCGGGCCCGCGGACGTGTGCGCGACTATCTGGGAAAACACGCGGAACTTTTGCCCGCAGTCTATCGTCATTCTTTGAAGTAGGGGATTTGCGTTCTCCCTTCAGTTTTGCCAAGGGCCTGCCAAACGCCGCCCCCTTTCCTATCGGGCAGAGGAAATGCCGTGAAATCTCAACCGGATGGTCTTTCCAGGGCATCGCCACCACAGAGCAAACCAATATGAAGCCCCAACATCCGCATTCAATCGATGAAGAGTTGGTCGCGGCATATGTCGACGGTGATGTCACCGTTGAGGAACGCCAGCGCGTTGAAAACGCCATGGCGGCCGACGAACAGGTCGCCTGGGAAGTAAACACGCTTCGACAGACGGTTGAGCTTCTACAGGATCTGCCCAGCGTCCCCCTGCCCCGTTCCTTCACCCTGACCGAAGACCAGGTCGAGGACGTCCTGATCGAACGGCGCAACCGCGCCAACCTGGCCGCGCCGCCGCCCCATGAGACCCAAACACCAACCGAATCCGTCTGGCGGAGATTTCTGAACTTCCTCAACGGCGGCGACCTCGCCCTCCGCAATGCCGCTGCCCTCGCCGCTGTCCTGCTCCTCGTCGTCACCGCGGTTGAATTCCAGTGGCAGCAGTCCCAGCTCGGAATTCCCTCCGCTGACGACGGCCAGCTTTCCAGCGGCGCCGCCGCCCCGCAAGCGCAGGTCACCGCAGTAGGAGGAGACCTCTCAGACCAGACCGCCGCCAGCGCCGGCGAGAGTTCAGCGCAGACCAGCCAGGAAGGCGCTCCACAGGAAGACGAAGAACCCGTCTTCGGCGTGATGAGCGCCTCCGAAGACGACCAGGAAACCGCCGCCCCCGCGCCCGAGCAAGCTGCGCCCGTAGCCATCCAGCCTGAGACGAACGCCGCCGCCGGCGAACAACTGATCCCCGAGAGCGCCGGGCCCGACAGCCCCGATCAGCCGCTCCTCACCGTCTTCAGGTATGCGCGCGTCCTCCTGGTCCTGGCCGTCATCGCGCTTTGGCTGCTCAGCCGCACTCGATCAAGAAGCCGCCGTGCCTGAACTGCCCGAAGTTGAGACCTACGTTCGGGCCCTCAAACCTCTTCTGCAGGGAAAAACCATCCTGTCGGCCAATGTTCGCTGGCCCCGTACCATCGCTGCGCCTGACCCCTCACGATTCGGCGACCTCATCCGCGGACGCAGGTTCACCTCCTTCGCACGGCGCGGAAAATACATCCTCCTCGGTCTCGACAGCGAAGAGACGCTAATCATCCACCTGCGCATGACGGGCCAGCTGCGCCTGCACGGCCCAGCCCGCGCCGGCCCGGTTCAGGCCGAATTACGCCCCGATAAGCACACGCATGTTGTGTTTGAGTTGGATTCCGACGAGGAGTTGAGATTCCGCGACACCCGCAAATTCGGGCGCATCTGGTTGGTGGAGAACACCGAAACGGTCGTGGGAAAACTAGGCCCAGAACCCCTGGATGCCGCCTTCGTCCCCCAGACCCTGGCCCAAGCGCTGGCAGGACGTAAGGCCAACGTCAAATCGCTTCTGCTCAATCAAACCCTCTTGGCCGGCGTCGGCAACATCTATGCCGATGAGTCGCTCTTTCACGCCCGAATCGACCCCAGGCGGCCTGGCGGCTCCCTTTCATTCCAAGAAATCGAGAGTCTCCATCGTGCCCTGCGCAAAGTTCTGTGGGCCGGAATCGAAGCCCAAGGCAGCTCTCTCCAGGACTACGCGCCGCCCAGCGGGGCCAAGGGCGGCTTTCAAGAACAGTTCCAAGTCTTTCGCCGAGGCGGAGAGCCTTGCTTTCGCTGCGATACCCCGGTTACTCGAACTGTTCTTGCCCAGCGCAGCACCCACTTCTGCCCCGCTTGTCAGAAATGACACGCTCACGTCACCACAAATGGCGTACCCGATTCGAATCCTGGCATCCGGACAAGCCTGCAAGGCTTCCACCAGCCTTCTTTTATCAGGTCCCGCTTCCCGGCGTATGACGGCGCTTTGCTTCGGCCAGCTCAGCCTCAAGCGCCGCCTTTCGCTCCAACTCTGCCTCTTTCCCTTCCGCAACCGCCCGGTCCCACCGCGACTGGTAGCGCCCGTCGAAGGTTGTAGCCCTCGAAGGGCCAAATAGATACGCTGCCGCCGCGCCCGCTACCGCCCCCAGAAGGAGGCCGATTACCAGATTCTCACTCTTGCCCACTGTGAAGAACCCCCAGCTCACTCAAACTGTGCCATTACGGCCGGCAAGTGCCTGCTATCCCTTAATCGGCATCGCCATCATCCGCATCACCCGACCGTGCCGTCAATCACCTTGACTTCCTGCGCCTCCTGAATCGGTACCGGCCTCAAGGCCTCCTCTTCCTCCGGCAAGATCCATCCGGCCAATACGTAGACCAGAACCCCGGTCCCCACGCTGCCGATGGCAAATGCGACCCAGATGAGCCGGACAAGATTGGAGTCTAACCCGATCGCCTTGCCTATGGCGCCGCAAACGCCAAAAACAAGCCTGTCCTCACGGTTGCGTTTCAGTGGGATACCTTCCTTGGCCCGTCGCAATCCCGCCTTCGCCGACTCGCGATTCAATCCCGATGCGGCCCGCTCCTTCCCACTCCTCATCCTGTCTACAGCCCCGACGAAACGACCCCGCCATGCCCGCTGATTCTTCAGCACCAGGAATCCCGCGCCGATCAGGAGGAGAGGCCAGAAGACCAGCGCTGTTACCCGCCAGAAGACGTTCCACAAAGCCGGCAGCACACCAAGGTTCGCCAGCAGCCACAACGCCCCTACCACGACCAAAGCCAACCCGGCCCGCTCTACGTTTCGCTCATTCAATTCCAGCGCCGCCGGCGCGCGTTGACCGGCCTTCGATGTCCCCACAGGCAACAGGAGCCACAGCGCCGCATAGGCAAACAAGCCTGTCCCGGCGGTCCCCAGTGTCAAGACAACCCACATCAGGCGCACCAGGATCGGATCGATTCCAAAATAGTCGCCCAGGCCGGCGCATATCCCGCCTATCATCTTGTCTTCCGGGTGCCGGAAGAGAAATGATGTCCGCCTTCCCTCCGCGCGCGTAGACTGCTCCTCCTCTACTGTCTCTACCGGAACTGTCGCCTCTCCCACCTCCCCGTGGACCTCGGAATCCGAACTCTCATCTACATCAAGGCCCACTGTTTGCGCACTCTGGCTTGGCCTGGTCTCGGTCATTGCTGGCTCCTTGCGTACTGGCTGGCGGCAGACCCTCTGTCGTCGCGCCGCGATAGACTCTCCTGCAAGCATTACGCAAAGGTCCCAGTAAAGTTTCGACCTCGCCGGGTCTGGCCGATATGAAGCCCCAGCCGTAAGCAATGTTCCCATATCGGTCGGCCTAAGGCCGGCCTGTATGGCCGCCTCCCGAGCGTAACCTGCGCCTCTCGCCTAACGCCCCACGCGCACCTCTCCGCCCTCCAGTTGACTTCGGTAGATGCCGTCCAGAATCTGCTGTACCTGCAACGACTCCTCCGCCGGCACCGGCGACGGCGCACCCTCCGTGATCGCGTTGGCAAACGCAATGCATTCCAAAGCGTGCGGCTCCATTTTGTCCTGCGTCAATTGCAGGAATCGATTTGAAAACTGTTTGGTTTCGTAGTTCGTCTCGAGGATCTTCGTGGTCGGCCAGTGGCAACCGCCCTCGGTGCCGTAGAGCCAGATCTGCGTATCCTCCCCCGGCGTATCATGATGCAGCAGCCAACTGGTCTCCAACACAAGTGTCGCCCCATTGTCGAAGCGCACGAACGCCGCCGCGAAATCCTCAACATCCATATCCTGCGGTATCGGATCCAGTCGCCACTGGCTGAACGCTCCCTCTCGCAACGCCAGAGGAGCCTTGGCCACCCCGGATACCGCCACCGGCTGCGGGTTGTCCATCAGCCATAGCGTCAAATCCAGAATGTGTACGCCCACGTCAATAGTCGGACCCCCGCCGCTGTGTTTCTTGTAAATGAAGCCCGGCCGGACCGGCAGCCAGCCCCGGCGCAGCATCCAACTACGCGCGTGGTAGACCTCCCCCAGCGCCCCCGCCGCTACCTCGGCCTTCAGCGCTTGGGAATCTCCCCTGAAACGAAAGTGCTGCGCCGTCATCAGCAGCTTGCCTGCCCGATCCCGCGCCGCGATCATCGCCTCGATCTCCCCCGGCGTCGGCGCCAGCGGCTTCTCACATAACACATGCTTGCCCGCCTCCAGGGCCGCGATCGAAATCGGCGCATGGTACCGGTTTGGCGTGCAAACATCGATTACGTCAATGTCCGGGTCGCGAAACAGCTCCGCCGGATCGCTCGCCAACTTCGTCACCCCATGGACCGCGCCCCAGCTCTCCAGCGCCTCCGCTGAAATATCGCTGCCGGCCACTACGTCCGCATGCTCCGATGCCGCCCAGCCCGGCATATGCGTCTTGGCGATGCCGCCCACCCCCACAACCCCCACCTTCAAGAGTTTCGACACGTCGACTTCCTTTCGGTCTTCAGTAAGCGTCCCAATACGGCAACTACCCTGCCGCTGTTAAACCAAGACCCCTGTCACGCCAGCCTCCATCGGCGCCGGCCCGCAAGTCCCGCTAGCATCTTTCCTGCCGCCAGCGCGCCGCCATCCCCACAGATCGGCCAGCCATCCAGACACGTGCCCACACTACCACAACCGCCAAATGGTGGAGCCCCGTCCCATCCCCAATCTTCAGTACCCCGTTACCAACGCTCTCTCACCTCTGACCGCCACAGTTACTGACCACTGACCACTAACCACTGAGCACTGCAGTTTCCCCCATCAAATTGCAGCCCTCCCAGCCTGCGACTAACCGCAACCACAACGGACGCCGAAGCCTAAATCCAGCTACTTGGCATCGAGCAGAAATCCTCCCGAAATCATAGCACGAATGACAGGCCCGCTCAATCCCGAATCTGTGCTCAGATCCAGCCCAGTCTTGTACCCGCCAGGAGAAGCGAATTGCAAGATCCAGCCTAACTTCCCCTATGCAGCACGAATCGCGCCCCCCTGTAGTGCCCCCACCCGGTCGATCCCCCGCCGTTCCCCTGCCGTTCCCCACATTGCAAAGTTGCCCAACTGATGCTATCAATAGAGCATTCCCATCCAACCACCTCTTCACACAATCAGAGCGCCCATCAGGAGGGCTTCCTATGCCTAGCATGACCGGAGGCCGGTTTATCGCCGAAACAGTCCACGGCTACGGAGTTACCCATGTATTCTTCATGCCCTATATCGGGCCAAGGGCATTGATGGAGATGGAGAAACTGGGTATCAAGCGCGTTCAGACCCACGGCGAAAAGGCCGCCGCCTACATGGCAGACGCCTACGCCCGTATCAGACGCGGGCCAGGCCTTTGCATGGCCCAGTCAGTCGGCGCCGTCAATCTGGCGGCCGGGCTGCAGGATGCCTACCTATCCTGTTCTCCGGTCGTTGCCCTGACAGGTAGGGAGCTCCTCATCAACCAGCAGCGGCACGCATACCAGGAAGTCGACCACGTCAATCCGTTTTCTTCCGTAACCAAGTACAGCGCATACGTCCCCGCGCCCGAACATCTGCCTGTCTACCTCCTCCAGGCCTTCCGCGCCGCCGCGACAGGGACCCCCGGCCCAACCCATCTGGACTTGGAGGGCATCGCCGGTCAGGGCGTGGTGGAACAGGAGGCGGTTCTGGAAGTCATCGTTGAAGACGACTTCGCCCAACTGCCCCCTTTCCGGCCCCAGGCCGAGCTGCCCAAAATCGACCGGGCACTCCGGCTCCTGGCTGCCGCGGAACGACCTGTCATCGTCGCCGGCGGCGGAGTCGTTACCTCCGACGCACGCAGAGAACTGATCGAGTTGGCAGAAAAACTCGCCGTTCCTGTCGCAACCTCTCTCAACGCCAAGGCGATGTTCCCTGCCGAGCACAGGCTTGCCGTGGGCGTCCCCGGCTCATACTCCCGCGCCTCCTCAAACAAGACTCTCTGCGAAGCCGACCTCGTCTTCTTCATCGGCAGCCACACTGGCGGCCAGGTGACCAACTCCTACCAGATTCCGCCCCAGGGCACCCCAATCATCCAGCTTGACATAAACCCCGAGGAGATCGGCCGCAACTATCCCGTCCAGGTTGGCCTGCAAGGAGATGTCAAGAGCAGCCTCCGCGCCATGATCGACCGCGCAGCCCCAGGCGACCCCAACCGCCCCTGGATCGCCCGTGTTCAGCAACTGGCTAAAGAGTGGCGGAATGATGTCGCGCCGTTTGTGGACTCCGAGACGCGCCCCATGCGCCCCGAACGCCTCTGCCGCGAACTGACCAACTACCTGCCGTCCGATTCAATCCTCGTCTCAGACACCGGCCACGCCGGAATCTGGACCGGTACCATGATCGATCTGAAGCATGCCGATCAAAGTTACATTCGCTGTTCAGGCTCGCTCGGGTGGGGTCTCCCCGCAGCCATGGGCGCCAAGTGCGCCCAGCCCGACCGCCCCGTCCTCTGCTTCACCGGCGATGGCGGCATCTGGTATCACATTGCCGAGATCGAAACCGCCGTCCGCTGCGGCATCAACACCGTTACCGTGGTCAACAACAACCACTCTCTCAACCAGGAACAGCAGGGGGTCGAGCAGACCTACGGTGGACGGACAACCGGCTCCGACGAGCTCTGGCTCTTCGACGATGCCGACTTTGCCGCAATCGCCGAGTCGTTCGGCGCTCTCGGCATTACCGTTCACGCGCCGGACGAACTCGCAGGCGCTCTCGATCGCGCCTTTTCCTCCGGCCGCCCCGCTGTCGTCGACGTCAAAACGCACATCGAAGGCATCGCTCCCAGGGCCTGGATGCCGCCCCGGTAAGACTCCAAACACTATCACCTCCCGCCGACCCCCAACGACACGCCGTCACGCCACGTGCGCCCGCCCCGCGGCACTCACCCGTCCCGCCACCCCCTGTAGGGGCGCCCCTTGCCAGGGCAATCGCATCTAAATCTGTAGGCCGATTCAGTTGAAATTGTGGCCAGAAGAAAGCGAGAATAAGTGGAAATCACCCTGCGCTTACTGAATATCGACGGGAAGACGCCGCGGATCAGGCCCTCAGTCGGCGAGA
>JAJDZJ010000154.1 GCA_022824685.1 Caldilineaceae bacterium | reverse complement strand
ATTTCGACGCCTGACGGCCGGTGCCGCGGCAACTTCTGCTCGCGATCCAGCAACCTGAAGCCGATTTCCACTTATTCGCGCTTTGTTCTAGCCATGATTTCAACGGAATCGGCCTACAAAATTAGATGCGATTGCCCTGGTGGAGAGAATGAGTTGTTGGAATATGATGGAGAAAAAATTGGTGAATTCATATTGTCGATATCAGATCAGGCATTACCGGAAAATCCAGAAGGCAATAAGAATCTTCAGCAGAAGACAGAAGCGATCTCAGCCGCGTCGTCTCCCGAACAGATAAATTTGCCAGAAATAGCGCAAATCATATCAGGCGAAATTTTTGTTCTTGATGAAAACTTTCTTAACTTCAAGACGATTTCTTTGCGTTTCAATGGTCAAGACGAAGCAGAAGTCAGGTTTTCCATGATTGATCCCAAATCCGGAAAATTCAAGCAACTTGTTGCGCCAGTATTCACACAACTTGTGGCGCCACTGAGGTTTGATGGTATCTACACCATCGTTCCTGGACGATTTGGGCTGTCTACGGGAATAAAAGGAAACTGGGATAAAAATGGTGATTTTCTTTTGACCATTGATGAGATGGCCAATATCAACGTATTCGAACTCAGAATGTCATTTGAAGCGGAAAAAGTAACGATTGTGTTGAATGAGAAGACAGGACTCATCGTTAATGAAAAATTTGAGGGCGTACGTCAGAACTAAACTGTGATTGCCCATATTGTAGGCTATCCAAAAACCGCGTTTTTGGACCATTTTCTTTCGGCGAAGGTATATGAGAATTAGATGAAGACGCCGTCCAGATTGGAGGTGAACTCTCCTACACTTCTGGTAACGACCAAGCTAAAGCCTATTCCCGTCCCCGCGCAGAGCAACTGCCGTCGCCACTGACCACTGACCACTGCAATTCTGTGCTGGAGGATTCCCCCCGCAACGCCCCCCTTCGTTTGCCCGACCTTGTGGAAATATCAAAAGGTTGAGACAGCGACCGGTCTCCGAATCCCAGTGCCACCACTGTAGGGGCAGGCCTTGTGCCTGCCCAATGCCTCCCAACAAATGGACAGTAAACGATTCCAGCCACCGCTGTCATGAGACCCCGACCTGACCGTCTCCACCCCAAATATGAACTTTACCCATTAGTTAATCGCTCTTGACGTCTTGTCTTTACCATGCTAAAGTATATATTATAATAAAAATACACTGTAAGGATGACTAGCCGAGACGGCGGCGCCTGATCAGGAATCAGCCAGCAGTGGCGGCGCGAATGCTGGACGGCCAGATGACGATGTTCATGAGTGCGATCTGGGTGTTCATTGAGCGGTTTGGCTGTTTCTGCCCGCAGTGGGATTCCTCGCGGTGTTCAACGTAATGGCAGTGTTCAACGTAAGTGGGAGGCCGACTCGGCCTTAAGGTTCTCTCCTTACGTTAATCATACCGTTCCGCTATCGGTCGTCATTGGCCTTCTCACGTGTAGTTACTCCGAACAATCTCAAGACATTTGCACAAAGGAGGGACACGAGATGAACATCAAGCAGTGGCAACTCACGCTTATCGTCATGCTGGTGACGCTCGGCATGGTCATGGCCGCCTGCACGCAGACCGAGCCTGCTGCGGACACCACATCCGGAGATGAGGCTGCGCTCACCACTACGGATGAGGATGCTGAACGCGTGATCCGCGTGGGCTTCCGTTCCAATTGGGCCCAAGGGTTCAACATTTTTCCCTATCCTACCTATAAGGCCCAGGGCGACATAGAGCCCTACTTCTATATGCCGTTACTCCTCCACAACAGAGATTTCGAGGCGGTGCCGTGGCTGGCGAGGGAATGGGAACTCACGGAGAACTGCGTCTCCGCCACCTTCTACCTGTATGAAGATGCCAGATGGTCCGATGGCACGCCGCTGACCTCAGCAGACGTCAAGTATACGTTCGAAATGTTGTCCCATCCGGACGTCATGAACCGGAACTATGGGTGGGTCGGCGAGCAGGAATACGTGAACGGCGAAGCCGACGAGATCGTGGGCATCGAGATTGTGGATGACCACACGGTCCGCTTTAACATGCAGGAGGGCAGAAACAACTGCACGCCCCACCACGAGGAGTACGGCCCCAGAGTGGGCATTGTTCCCAAGCACATCTTTGAGCAATTTCCCCTGGAAACTCTCATCACCGGCGAGAATCCCGAGTCGATGAATCCCACCGTGGTGAGCGGCCCCTTCCGTCTGGGCGACATGGAGAGGGATGTGTTCTTCGAAGCTGTTGCGGTCGATGACTGGTGGGGCGCGAAGTACTTCGGCGAACCCAAGGTGGACAAGATCATTGCCATCACCATGGAACACGAAGCGCAGCTCCCGGCTCTGGTCGCTGGCGACCTGGATGTCACCCAGTACCTGCAGGTGAGCGACATCGAAGGCCTGGAGGGCAATCCCGACCTGAAGATCCTCGTGGACGAATCCCTGGGGATGCTTGGGATTCAGTTCAATCGCCGGCCCGGGTCTCTGCCGGACAAGATCCGCTACGCGATGGAGTACGCCACCGACCGCGACGCCATCGTCGCCGCCCACACGCTGGGCCATGGCAGCAAGACCTACAGTTGGATGGCCAACGAAGGAGCCTATCGAGCCGAGGACATGGTGTGGCGCGAGTACGACCCCGAAATGGCGAAGCAGTTGATCCAGGAAGCCATCGACGCGGGCGAATGGGGGGATCCCGACCGCACTATCATCTTCCTCGATGACGCTGAAAAACCCATCTGGAACCTG
This sequence comes from Caldilineaceae bacterium, assembly GCA_022824685.1. Taxonomy (GTDB): domain Bacteria; phylum Chloroflexota; class Anaerolineae; order Caldilineales; family Caldilineaceae; genus Bin5. Next base: position 8,290 of record JAJDZJ010000154.1, on the reverse strand, counting down.
TGGATTGACATGATGCGCGAGGTGGGATTGAACGTCGAGATGGAGATCGTCGGCCTGGCCTTCCCTGACAAGCTGCTCGCTGGCGAGTACGACGTTAGCGAAGGGGGGGCGGAACCGTTCGGGGATATAGCCTCCGAGCCTGTTACTACTTCCATCGACCACTTGGTAGGAATTATGAGAATACCGGCTGGTACGACGAGGAATTCGGCACCTTGTGCAAGGAGGCCCGGGCCACGCTCAATGATGAAGTACGCACGCAAAACCTCGCCAGGGCCACCAAAATCTGGTACGACTATGGCCCCTGGATCACCTTCTCCACCAATATGCGCGTGTGGGGCACGCGATCCAATATCTGCGGTGTCGTTCCCAACACCACAACCGGGCTGGTGCACCGCGGCGGTGCAGACTATGGCCTCTTAGACTGGTACATCTGCGATGAGGAATAGTCGCGCCCGAACTGAGTTTGTGTAGAAACTGATTGGTAGGGGTAGGGGCATAGGGATGTCAGTCCTCGTGCCCCTATGTCCGCCGCAGGGGGTCTGATGACGACTTACATCATCCGGCGCATATGGCTCATCTTCCCGATCCTTTTCATCATTACCATCGTCAACTTCGGACTGATGCACCTGGCGCCCGGTGATCCCACCCAATTCATGTTGCCGCCCGATATTGCGTTCGAACACATAGAAATCACGATTGACGGACATGGCTACAAATATGAGGCAAAAGAGGGGTACGAGGACTACCTTAAGGAGAAGCTAGGGCTGGACAAACCTATCCACGTGCAGTACCTCCGCTGGCTTTGGAACCTGTCCCAGGGCAACTTTGGGCGCTCGATGATTGATCAAGCGGATGTGTTCGAGGAGATGGTCCGAAGACTACCGGTGACGCTGAGGTTGACGGTGACCTCCCTAGCGGTCAGCCTATTGGTAGGACTTGGGCTGGGCATCCTCTCCGCCCTCTACCAGTACTCGCTATTCGACGTCGTGACCACCGTCATCTCCTTCCTCTTCCTCAGCTTGCCTGGTTTCTTTTTCCTGCTTCTGGCCATATGGGTGTTTGCCTTGAAGCTCAACTGGCTCCCCGCAAGCGGAATGTATTCCGTAGGTGGCGACAGAGGTCTGTGGGATAGCCTCAAGCACATGATCCTGCCGGTCACGGTGCTCGGGCTGGGTGGTTCCGCCGGTTTTATCCGCTTTGCGCGCACGAGCATGTTGGAGGTGATGGGCGAGGACTACGTGCGCACGGCGCAGGCCAAAGGACTCCCAGATCGTGTCGTGATCATGCGCCATGCCTTCCGCAACGCGCTCATGCCGATCGTGACGATCATCAGCTACCGGCTGCCGGCCCTGTTTGCCGGCTCAGTGCTGGTAGAACGTTTGGCAAACTGGCCGGGCATCGGTCGCTGGGTGCTCGACGCTGCACTGTCGAAAGACTACCCCGTTATGATGGCCAACGTGATCGTCATCGCCATCCTGACGCTGATCGCAAATTTAATCGCCGACATCGCCTACGCGTTTGTCGATCCTCGTATCGCCTATAACTGAGCTTCCTCGTATCGCCTATAAATGAACTGCAGATCTCGCGAGGACTCCGATGAGATACTTCGCTGCGTTCAGGATGACGGGCGCAGGTCTCATTTCTGGCCTGGACAACGCTGCACAGCGACGTGAGTTACTCGGCATGGACAGGGGCTCACCATTATGACCAAACGTACAGAGATATTGGAACGACCTTCCTCACAGCGCGAGCAACCCTCTGCTAGCGGCGACGCCGCGTTGACGCGCCGACAGGGCCTGTTTCAATCTCGCGCCTGGAAGGACTATCTGCGCAATCGTTTCGGCGTCCTCGGCGCGATCATGATCGGCGCGCTGTTGGTCATAACGCTGGCTGCGCCTCTGGTGACGAGCTATGAGCCTTCCGCAACCGACGCGTACAACCTGGTCAAACCGCCGAGCAGCGAACACTGGCTGGGTACGGACGCGATCGGCAGAGACATGTGGTCCCGCGTCGTCTATGGCGGGCGCATTTCCCTGCTGGTCGGTGCGCTGGGGGTGATCCTGCAGACGGTCATCGGCACGATCATGGGCACCATATCGGGCTTCTTCGGCGGCTGGGTGGATAACGTGATCCAGCGGCTCGTCGAGGTGATGCAGGTATTTCCCGATTTCATGATGCTCCTGATCATGGTATCCTTGCTGGGACCCAGCCTGGTCAATCTGTTTATTGCCATTGCACTCCTGAATTGGCACGGTGTTTGCCGCCTGATTCGAGGCCAGATATTGACAGTGCGGGAAGAGGACTACATTCTGGCTGCCCGATCCATCGGGGTAGACAACCGTCGCATTATCCTCCGGCACATCCTGCCGAACCTGTCCGGCATCATCCTGGTCAGCATGGTGACCAGCATCGGCGGCTTCATCCTGCTCGAAGCCAGCCTCAGCTTTGTCGGTCTGGGTGTGCAGCCACCGACGCCAAGCTGGGGAAACCTGATCTTTCAGGCCAATAACCTGGTCGTTCTGCAGATCCGTCCCTGGCTCTGGATACCGCCGGGCCTTGCCGTGATCCTTTGTGTGCTTGGCTTCAACTTCATTGGCGACGCGCTGCGTGATGTCTTCGATCCCCTTCGACAGCAATAGTCTCGCTCATTTGCTCGTTGATCTCTTGAAAGATTAGCTGGACCCGCAAATCCGGAACGACTGAGCGCCGAAACGAAAGGATTTCCTGTAATGAGCGTGCCCCCAAGTCGTTTCCGAGCCCAGGTGGACGCAGGCAACCTCTCAGCGAACTCTTTGTCATCGACGGGCTCAACACAATTCGAGTAGAATCACAGCAGGTAAGGAGATTAACCTCGTGAGAAGAGCAGATCTGCACGTCCATACTCATGCGTCCTCCGACGCATCGTTTGACCCGGAGGAGGTCTTCAGCATTGCCTTGGCGCGCGGACTGACGGCCGTGACCTTCAGCGACCACGACACCATCGATAGCATCGCGGAAGGCCAACGACTCTCGACCGTATACGACGTGACCTTTTTGCCCGGCATCGAGATCACAAGTTCGTGGCGCGGGGTACCGGCCCACGTTTTGGGCTTTTTCCGCGATGGTCCGCTTGCTTCTCTGGAAGGTTTTCTGGCCGATGAAATCTGGTCGGTGAGAAGAAAGTACAGTCTCGCCATGCTGGAATATTTGCAGGGGAAAGGCACAGAGGTAACCATCGCTGAATACGACGCCGAGGTGAAGGCTCAGGAAAATTCCGAGTCGACAGCATTATATGAGCTGCTGCTGAAAAAAGGCGTTGTGTCGAATCAAAAGGAGTTCATGGCCTTGCGGGAGGAGTCCGGCGTCCGGGTTCTCCACCCACCGATGCCGGAGGTAATTCCGGCTATTCACGAGGCCGGCGGCATTGCGGTGGTCGCTCATCCCGGCCACGACACGGGCGTCGTTTTCACGTTCGACGAAGAAAATATCGCTGCCCTGGCTGACGTAGGACTCGACGGTGTCGAGGTGTTCCATCCCGCGCACACCAAGGCCCAAGAGGACGACTATGTACGGATATCAGATCGCCTCGGACTGGTCAAGACCGGTGGTTCGGACATGCACATACCGCGCCCGGAGCCCCAAAAGATGGTCGGCGGCACGTATTGTGATTGGGATGGGGTGCTCCAGTACCTGGAAGGCTAGACCTTTGTGAAGGTTCAAAGGCAGTATGAAAGAGCTAGTCGTGATGGCAACTGTCTTGTCAAAACAAGATACGCAGACTAATGGTCAAGCCGAATGGCGGGACTTGTCGGATGCGATCATGCGTTTGAGCAACATCACCTCGCTCGATGATCTGCTTCATCAAGCCTTGAATTCAAGGCTCCAGCAACTTGCGCCAGCATTGCGTTGGTAAGTGACCGCAGATCTGAATACCTCGGAGGAAGTGAGTTTAGGTCGCGCTGCGGAGATCCCCGAATTAAACTGTTATGTCACACCGGCTATTCAAATTGAGCCAGAGGCCGGCGTCCAGCGCGGTGGCGCACACCTGACGCTTCCAGGTGTTTAGTCATTATAAGCTTCCACGAAACCCCATTCCTCCAACCAACTTATCCAGCGCGCGCGCCTGGGGTTATTTTCAGGATTAGCCAGCCCCCAGGGATGGTATTGCAACCCCACCGTTCCCAGGTTCTTCTTGATTTCAGGAATGTGTTCCACCACTTTGCGCATCGACTCTGCCGCTTCGGGTGTCCTTGGGGCGCCATAGAAATTAAAGGTGCAGGTGCGGCGGTCTCTATAGCCGCCAAAGGCAGCATGCCAGGTCAACTGGTTGAAGATAATGACATCACCCGGATTCGAACTAAATACATAGCAGGGAATATCTTCACCGCTCAGACCAGACTCTTCTAAGAACGGGGCCTTTTTGGGGCCAAACGTACTGCGCAATCCCATGCTATGAAGGTCTTCATGCAATGGGTTTTTGTGCGACCCGGGAATGACACGCAATGCGCCGCGGTCAGCGGTTGTCGGCTGCAGATACATGACGTTCTTGATTGCCAATAGATGAGGATCGCTCCAATCCGGATGCCATTCGGTACTGTTCTCATAGCTGTTGGCGTTAGAATGGACGGGAATGGAATCTTCATCTATCAGCTGTTCCGCGGGCAGATAAATACGCGGGTCCTCAAGCAAGCTGGCAATGAAGGGTGTTTCCGGGGTCCGGTTACCCCAGTTGTTGAAAATACGTTTCTCTTCGGGCTCGGTTTCCTCCAGAATGGATGCAAGGCGACGATCGAACTCTTCGTTTATCTTATTCATCTCCTCGGGACTGAACAGGTTTCTCCGGACCAGGAACCCGAAAACTTCAAATAGCTGGATCTGCTCTTCGGTAAGGCGATAGTCTTCCTGCGTCATAATTTTTCCTCGGCTGACCTCAATCAGAATTCCAGCGTAAGTCGGCTCGGAAGGCTTTTACTTTGCCGAATTCTGCTGCAATCTCTCAATCACAAGGAGGCATTATAGTCCGAAATGCTTTTGGCACAACTCCCTGAGTTTGACCGCGGATCCCGGCTCTTGCCTTATATTCCCTCTAAGCGAATATGATTTCGCGATCTGTCATGTGGCGCAGTGTGTCAATCTATGAATTTGGTTCCCTTAACTGCTGCAGCGCGGCCTCAGCGCCGGTGGAGACGAAGCCAAGGTCTCCCCCAATTGTCAGCAGCCGCAAATTCGGCGCATACTCCTTTACCCAGGCGATACCGGCCTCAGCCCCGCCCAGCACATCCACCGGGAACCCTGCCGGAACGCCGTTGGCGTCCCCGGCGCGGACGATCCGCTGAATCGTGCTGATGAACGCCTCGCTCTCCCACGCGCCGAAGATATCCATCGAAAGCGTCAGGTCGTTGGGGCCGATGATGAAGCCGTCAATGCCATCGAGCGCCGCGATCTCTTCGATAACGTCGACGGCGCGATAGTGTTCGACCTGAACGAAGACCAAGGTCTCGTCGTTGGCGGTGCTCTGGTAGGCGCGGTCATCGCCCCCGAACGACGGCATGAAAGGACCGTAGCCGCGCACGCCGTCCGGCGGGTATTTGCAGCCGGCCACAGCGCGGCGGGCGTCGTCAACTGACTCGATCAGCGGGACGACGACCCCGTCTGCGCCGCTGTCGAGCGCCTGTTTTATTTCGTCGGGCCGGTTGTCCTTCACCCGTACCATCGCCACCGTCGGTGTCTCCCTTATCATCCACAAGACGTAACGCAGAGATTCCACATTCCGCGGCGAATGCTCCATGTCAACACTGATCCAGTCGAAGCCGGCGCGCGCCACCGTTCCCGCCACCAGGGGATCGGTCGACACGGACCAGGTCCCGTAAACGGCCTCACCGCCGTGGAGGCGCTTCTTCAGGTCCGAACCTTTCATGCCTTCATCTCCTTTGTAGTTGCCAGAGCGGCTTGACACTGTGGTTAACGTAAGAACGGGGCCAGCGGCCCCGGGCAAGGTCCAGGACGGTCTCGACCGAAAAACGCCAGCTGTTATCCAGTGATTCATCGGAATAGCCGGCTATGTGCGGGGTGAAGACAACGTTTTGCAGGCTGAACAGGGGATTGTCTGCGGCCGCCGGCTCCTGCTCCAACACATCGAGACCGGCAGCTGCGATCCAGCCCTCGGTCAGCGCCCTCAGCAGCGCCGGTTCATCCACCACCGGACCGCGAGAGGTGTTGATCAGGATCGCCCGCGGCTGCATCATCCGCAGTTCACGCTCACCGATCAGATGGTGGGTCCCGTCCATCAGTGGACAGTGAAGTGATACGAAGTCAGAACCAGACAGAACCTGTTCCATAGAAGCCGCTTGCACGCCGTGCTCCGCCATCGTTTCCGCGCTCACATACGGGTCATGGGCATGGACGGTCATCTCAAACCCGCTCAGTTTGCGCGTTACCAGGCGGGCGATGTGTCCGAATCCGATCAGCCCCAGCGTCTGTCCTTGCAGATGCCAGCCGGGGAAGGCGGCGTTCCGGTCCCAGATGCCTTTTCGCACCAACCGGTCCTGAATGGCGATCTGCCGTACGACCGCAAGCAGCAGCCCGATCGTGTGGTCGGAGACGCCGTCGTTGAAGGCCTCCGGCGTGTTGGCAACGATGATTCCCCGCGCGGTGGCGGCGTCGATCGGTATGTTATCGGTGCCACTGCCGGTGCGGATCAACGCGCCGCAGCGGGGAATATCGGCCAGGCTCTCGTCGGTGATTATATGGCTGCCGCCGAAGACCCACACGACGTCGGCGTCTCCGGCGCAGGCCGCCAGCTGGGCACGCGTTTCACATTCCTGGAAAACGAACTCAATGTCATGGTTCGCCATGGTCTCGGGCACCCAGTCCGGCAGTTCCTCCGGATCCATATGGACCATGGCTACTTTGAATTTCGTCATGTTCTCTCCTATGTGTGCAGTCCCTGGTCACGATTTGCCATTCAAGAGGCACTACGCATCAGGGTGTTGCTCCCCCATTACGTTCCTGCTGGTTTAGCGCACCAGTTCGGTGACCAGGTCGCCCGGCGGCTGCCCGCTGGCGATGCGCTCCACGTTCTCGACTGCGGCCTCCATCCGCCTGCGGGGCGTGTCCGGCGTGTATCCCGATGAATGGGGCGTGAGAAAGACGTTGTCCAGCTGCAGCAACGGATGGTCCTGAGGCAGCGGCTCCTCCTCGAAAACGTCCAAACCGGCTCCCTTGATCCGGCGCTGCTGAAGCGCTTCCACCAGCGCCGCCTCGTCGACGAGTTCACCGCGCGCTACATTGATCAGGACCGCGTTCGGCTTCATCAACCCTAAGGCGCGGCGGTCGATCATGTGCCGTGTCGTCGCGTTTAAGTGGACGTGGAGCGACAGATAGTCGACTTGAGACAGCACATGGTCCAGCTGCTCCGGCTGTCCCAGAAACTCGACGTGAAACTCGTCGAGCTCAGCCTGCGGGAAACTGACTGCGTCGATGGCCATGATGCGCAGTCCCAGCGGCCAGGCCCGCCTCGCCAGTTCACGCGCGCTGGCGCCAAAACCGATCAGTCCCAGCTTCTGGCCGGCCAGCTCTTCCACTAACTCGCGCTTCCAGCCGGCCGCTTGATTCTGTTTGAAGTTCTTGGCGAAGCAGAGGATCCACATGAGCGCATGTTCGGCCAGCGGCACCGCGCTCAGCCGGCCGGGCGAATTGGCCAGCGGCATCCCCTGCTCCAGAAAGTAGGCCACGTCGACGTGATCTGTGCCGTTGGTGGTGACCTGCCACAGTTTCACATTGGCGGCCAGGCCCGCGTCGATCAGGGCGCGCGTGCCAACGGCGCCGCCTGGATCGACAACGACTTCCACGCCCTCGAACTGTTCAGCCATCGGCTTGTCGGGGTCGTAGACCGCGAAGGGGAAGCGTCCTTCGATGGCTTTGACGAAATCCGGGTAGGCTCCATCGAGTCCGGTTGACGCGCGCAGGTAGAGAACTTTCATGGTTGTTTTGCCTGGGTGTTGTAGAGAGTGAAAGGAACAGGAGCCTTCGATGAGTGAAAACGCCTCGCGTTCTAACGTTTTCCTGGGCAGCTTCTTCTTTGCATGAACCGCTCGAGTCCATCGGATGAGGTAATGAATTCCAAGTATAGGAGGTCAGTCGACCTTCGTCAACCGGGTGACAGAGAAAGAGCAGGGCAATCGCATCTAATTTTGTAGGCCGATTCCGTTGAAATCATGGCTAGAACAAAGCGCGAATAAGTGGAAATCGGCTTCAGGTTGCTGGATCGCGAGCAGAAGTTGCCGCGGCACCGGCCGTCAGGCGTCGAAAT
>JAJDZJ010000105.1 GCA_022824685.1 Caldilineaceae bacterium | reverse complement strand
TCTCGCCGACTGAGGGCCTGATCCGCGGCGTCTTCCCGTCGATATTCAGTAAGCGCAGGGTGATTTCCACTTATTCTCGCTTTCTTCTGGCCACAATTTCAACTGAATCGGCCTACAGATTTAGATGCGATTGCCCTGGAGGCCCAGGCCGCTCAAGCCACTACGCCTGCCAGTTCCAGCTCATGGGAAAAGTGACATTTTGCGAAGTGGCCGGGCGCGACCTCTTCCCAGGCAGGTTCCTGTTCATGGCAGAGGTTCTGGGCATAGGCGCAGCGGGGGTGGAAGTAGCAGCCGGACGGCGGATCGGCCGGGTTGGCCACTTCGCCTTCCAGAAGGATGCGCGCCGAACCCCTGCGCCGGGGATCCGGTTTGGGGATGGCTGACAGGAGCGCTTCGGTGTAGGGATGCTTGGGGTTGGTGTAGAGTTCAAGGGTCGACGCCATCTCGACCAGTTTGCCGACGTACATGACAGCGACGCGGTCGCAGATGTGGGCGACGACGCTGAGATCGTGGGCGACAAAGACATAGGTGAGCCCCATCTGCTCCTGCAGCTCCTGCAAGAGGTTGAGGATCTGGGCCTGCACGGAGACATCGAGCGCGGAGACCGGTTCATCGGCGACGACGAGGTTGGGCTGGCAGACGAGGGCTCGGGCGATGCCGATGCGTTGGCGCTGCCCGCCGCTGAAGGCGTGGGGGTAGCGGCGCATCACTTCGGGCGCGAGGCCGACGAGGCCAAGCGTGTCGGCAACGCGATCCTCGAGTTCGGTCCCCTTTGCCATGCCCATGGCGCGCAGGGGGGCGCCGATCAGCTCCAGGATGGTCATGCGCGGATTGAGGGAGGCGTGCGGGTCCTGGAAGATCATGCGCATGTTGCGGCGCACCTGATTGAGCTGCTGGTTGTTCAGCTCGGTGACATTGACGCGGCCCAGTTCCGGATCTCGGAAGAATACATCGCCTTCGGTGGAAGGAATGGCGCGCAGGATCATGCGTCCGGTGGTTGTTTTGCCGCAGCCGCTTTCTCCCACCAGCCCCAGGGTTTCACCTTCTTCAACTTGCAGGCTGACATCGTCAACGGCTTTGACGTAGCCGACGGTGCGCTTGAAGAAGCCGCGCTTGATCGGAAAATGCTTCTTGAGATTCCGGATCTCCAGGAGCAGGGATGAAGATGGGTTTGGCGTATTGCTTCCGTTTTGGCTTGCCATAGGTCTCAGGAGTCTATAATGCGCTGCCGCTTCGCCATTTGAGCGCTGTATTGCGCTGCTGCATTGTTACGCGTACTCAGTTGGATTGCGCTCCTACGTATAGAGGTGGCAGCGTACGGCATGCCCTTCCTCGAGCCGGATCAGCTGCGGCTCGGCCTCATCGCAGACGCCGGGCATGAAGTCCGGACAGCGGGGATGGAAGGTGCATCCCTGGAGCCGCTGGTAGGGGCTGGGCACCATGCCTTCGATTGCGTTGAGCTTCTCGCGCCTGTCCTGCAGGACATCTTCGAGGCGCGGGATCGAGTTCAACAGCCCTCTTGTATAGGGATGCTTGGGATTGTAGAAGATCGAGTCAACGTCGCAGCGTTCGACAACCTTGCCCAGGTACATGACGACAACTTCCTCGGCCATTTCGGCTACGACGCCGAGATTGTGCGTAATGTAGAGAATGGCCATGTCGGATTCGGCCTGCAACTCCCGCATCAGGTCGAGGATCTGGGCCTCGGTGGTGACATCGAGTGCGGTGGTCGGTTCGTCGGCGATGAGCAGCTGGGGCCGGCAGGCGAGCGCCATGGCGATGACGGCGCGCTGGCGCATGCCGCCGCTCAGCTGGAAGGGATAGTCGTCGAAGCGTTGCTCCGGGTTGGGCATCTTTACGCGCGCAAGGGTCTCGATGGCGATGTCGCGCGCCTCGGCCTTGTTGACATCCTGATGGAGGAGGATCGCTTCGGTGATCTGCTTGCCGACGGTACGGACGGGGCTGAGGGCGGTCATCGGCTCCTGGAAGACCATGGAGATCTGATTGCCGCGAATGTCGCGGAGCTGGCGGTCGTTGGACTCGAATTGGGCGAGGTCGACGATGTCCTTGGCGTCGACGCGATCGTCGAACTGCCGGTGGAAGCGAATCTCGCCTTCGACGATTTGGCCGGGCGGCGGGACCAGACGCATAACTGACATGGCGGTCATGCTTTTGCCGCAGCCGCTCTCGCCGACGACGCCGACCACCTGTTTGCGACGGACATCGAGGTCGACGCCATCGACGGCGCGCACGGTGCCTTCATCGAGGGCGAAGTGGGTTTTCAGATCCCTGATCTCCAACAGGATCTCCTGCGATCCCGCACCGTTTTCATTTGACGCCATAGCGTGTAACCCTTGTGGTCTACGGGTGGCGGCCAGCGCTGCCATTGGCTACTGCAGGCTGATCGCGGGCTAGTGGTACGGGTCGGCAGCGTCGCGCATGCCATCGCCGAGGAAGTTGAACATAAGGACTGCAATGACGACAAAGACGACCGGCCAGAGTGTCCAGGGCGTCTGGGCGACCGACATGATGTCCTGCGCGTCCTGAAGCATGACGCCCCAGCTGATGGTGGGCGGCTGCAAGCCGATTCCCAGGAAACTCAATGCGGTTTCGCCTAAAATCATAAAGGGAATGGCGATCGTGAGCTCGACGATGATGAAGCTGGTGAAGCCGGGGAGCAGATAGCGGGTGATGATGGTCCACTGGCTTTCGCCATCGAGCCGGGCGGCCATGACAAAGTCTTCTTCGCGCAGGCTGAGGATTTTACCGCGCACGATGCGGGCCAGCCGCGTCCAGTTGAGGATAGAAAGAATAATGGTGATGGCGAAATAGAGGCGCAGATTGGGCCAGTCCTGGGGCAGGGCTGCGGCGAGCGACATCCACAACGGGATGGAGGGCAGGGCATAGAGCAGGTCGATGAGTCGCTGGATGACTTCGTCGACGGCGCCGCCAAAGTACCCGGAAATGCCGCCCAGGAGCACGCCAAAAACGGCGGTGAGCGCGACGCCGATCAGGCCGATAGACAGGGAGATGCGGCCGCCGTAGATGATGCGGGAAAAGATGTCTCGCCCGATGCGGTCTGTGCCGAAGACGAAGAGCGGCATTGTGTCCTTTTCAGTGCCGAAAAGGTGGAGGTCGGACTCGATCAGGCCCAACATTTTGTAGGAATCGCCGCGCACAAACAGCCGGATCGTGTTCGGTTCAGCTGCGTTGGCCTTGTAGATCGGGCGTGCGGTCACGGGATCGCGCCTGCGCACGATGGTGTAGATGAAGGGGCTGCGGTAGCTTCTGTTGACGACTTCGAACAGGCGGATCTTCGTGGGCGGCGCGGAGGCAAGGTCCTTGTAGCGGGTCAAGGGCGCGTGGGGCGCGAAAAACTCGGCGAAGAGCGTGACGAAGTAGAAGAAGGCAAGCACCCACATCGCGGACTTGGCCAGGCGATGGCGGCGAAACTTCCACCAGACGAGCTGCCACTGACCGGCGCGGTAGAAGTCCTCCGATTCGGAAAAGGTGGTGGCCGGGCTCGGCGCAGTCTCAATGGCGCGCTGGCGCGGGTTGATGAGCCTCAGAATACTGGCGACGATTGAAGTCATGGTCTCGGTTACATCTCCTCCACGCTGCCAAACCGGATGCGCGGGTCGACCGCTGCCAGGGCGATGTCGGCCAGAAGGCTCCCGACCAATGCCAGGGTTCCGACCAGCAGAATGAAGCTGCCGGCAAGGAACATGTCCTGGGAGAGCAGGGAGCGATAGAGAACGACTGCCGCGGTGGGCAGGTTGAGCACGATCTCGACAACGGTGCCGCCGGAAATAATCCACGGGAGCAGGAAGCCGAGGGAGCTGATCAGGGGGTTGATGGCGATGCGCACGGGATAGTTCATGAGTACGGCAAACTCGGACAGGCCCTTGGAGCGGGCCACGGTGACGTACTGTTTGCGCAGCTCATCCAGCATGGTCGCCCGCATGATGCGAATGATGTGGGCGGTGCCGCCGATGCCGAGGATGAGGACGGGCACCCAGATACGGGTGAGCATATTCTGGAATTTGGCGATGCTCCAGGGTTCGAGCTCGAAAGCCGGGGAGAAGAGTCCTCCCACTTTGAGGCCGAACCAGGCGAAGGAGAAGTACATGACGACCATCGCCAATAGGAAGCCTGGCACGGCAAGCCCGATAAATCCGATCATGGTAAAGAGATAATCGGTGAAAGTGTATTGCCGTACCGAAACGTAGATGCCGATCGGGACCGAAATGGCCCAGACGAAGATGGTTGTGAAGATGGCCAACAGAAAGGTGAGCGCCATCTTGTCTCCGATGACTTCGTTGACCGGTCTGCCCCACTGGAAGGATTGTCCGAATGAACCTTTGAAAAGGATATTCTGGATCCAGGTCAGGTATTGTACGTGCATAGGCCGGTCGAGGGCGTACTGTTTCATAAGGCGCTCGACCTCGGCCTCGTCTACATCGCGGCCCGATGCCCGCAGCGCATTGATGTGCTCAGTCAGATAGTCGCCAGGGGGGAGTTGAATGATGAGAAAGGCGACGAGAGAGAGCAGGAACAGCAGTGGAATCATTCGCATGACGCGCTGGAGGATGTAGACGATCATTGGAAACCCCTTTTGAGGAGAGAGTGAAGAGGAGAGAGGAGAGAGTAAAACCTCCCACCCCCATTACTCACGTTTAGCCTCTCCCAGTATCGCTTCTCATTTTGCAGTGCAGGGTTGTCAGAATTCGGCTTACTTCGTCCAACAAACCGCGCAACGTTTGCGTTTCGCAGTGTGGAAACCAGCCCAGGTCTTCACATAGCGTAAGAAGTGTTTCAGTTTCGGCCAAAGAGCCCTGAGCTATTGCCAAAAAGCGCGCTTTGTCCTTAACCGTCTCTCGCGTTCAGCCCTCAGCGATATTGGCCGGCATGGACACAGCGACGCGGGTGATTTGCGAACGCATGCCGTAGTTCTCTGTGCTTGGCAAACGTGGTGTGAGTCAATATGTCTCGCGTGCCGCTTCCATCGCTTTTTGCCAAAGAATTGTATTCCGATAGAACATATTTAAGGTTGAGAAGAGAATGAAGAGAAGAGAGGAGAGAGTAGGGTCTCTCTCCTCTCTTCGCGCAGTTTACGAGCCGCCGCCTTCGTAGTAGAAGGCTTCGGGATGGTAGGTGGAGATGCCGTAGGTATCCCAGCCGACGGGCTTGCCTGCGACCGGCAGGTTGCGCATGGTCTTGGGGAAGATGAGCGGAGCCGGGCTCTCGGAAACGGAGCCGACTGCGAGCGGGTTGTCGGCAAGCCAGTCGAAGATCTTCTTACCGGCAGCCACGCGCTCGGCATCATCGATCACGGTATTCATGGTGTTGTAATGGTCATAGAGCGTCTGGATTTCGGCCGGCGGCTCTTCGCCGTCCTGGCCATTGCTCCTGAACCAGCGCCCCCACTCGGGAGCCGGGCCGCCCTGGCCGATGTTGGTGGGGATGAACCAGCGCATTTCGACCGGCAGCAAGGTATCGGTGCAGCGGTCTGCGTGCCAGCAGCCGCAGTGAACCAGGCCCTGGCTCCAGCGCTCGTTGTAGAGCGAGATCTGGATCTCTTTGGTGGAGGCCTCGATACCGACCTCGCGCCAGAAGGTAACGACGATCTCGGTGAACTCGTGGGTGGCGACGCCAACGCGCGGCCCGGCGTGCTCGATGTTGAACTTTAGCACATCGCCGTCGGGGCGCAGGCGGAAGCCGTCGCCGTTGCGCTCCGTCAGCCCCATGTCGTCCAGCAACTGATTGGCCAAGTCGGGGTCGTATTGGGACCAGTTTTCGGCATATTTCGGTTCGTAATACTGGGAGTTGGGCATCGGCGCCAACTGGCCCATCTTAGCTAGGCCGAAGAAGAGATTCTGGTTGATCTCCTCGCGGTCGATGGCGACGTTCAGCGCTTTGACGAAATTGGGGTGCTGCACGATGTCACGCAGCACGAGGTCTTCGGTCAGCGTGTGGCAGGGATAGAGAGTGTAGCGGTCGGTCATACAGCTGGTGTAGTCCATGACCTGGTAGTGCTGAGTCGGCTCGTTTTCCTTGTAGAGGGGATAACGGGCAATCGAAACATCATGCGGGCCGACGTAGTCGAGTTCGCCCTGGATGGTCTTCTGGGTGGCGATTTCGTGATTGGCAACGAAGTCGATGCGCAGATCCTCGACGTAGGGCAGCTGCTGGCCGGAGGTATCGACCTTCCAGTAGTAGGGGTTCCTCTTCATCAGGACGAGGCCCTGCTGCGGCTCCTGGTCTACGATCCAGGCGGAGAGCATGGGGTACTCGGGTGAGTTGGGCCGTGTGCCCCAGACGCTGCGGCCACTGCGGATGTTGCTGAGGAGTTGTACCCATGTCTCATACTCGGATTCTTCGAGCATGGCGTTGAGGTCGTCCTCGTCGGCAAAGTCTCCGTGGAACTGCTTGAGGTAGTTGCTGGGCAGCAGGAAGTCGCCCTGGATACGGCGGGTGAGGTAGGCGGGGAAGTTGCCAAACGGGGCGGCGAAGGTGATTGAGAAGCTGTAGTCGTCGTGAATGTCGACAACCATGTTCTCGCCGCCGTGGCGGTAGACCCACCAGACGCTGGAGGCGACATCGGGATGGGTGGCGACCGAGTTCCACCAGAAATCGACGTCGCCGGTGGTGACGAGGTCGCCGGAGGACCAGCGCATGCCTTCGTGCAGATGGAAGGTATAGTGCGTGGCGTCGTCACTGATCTCCCAACTGGCGAAGAGGTTGGGGATGATGGTCTTGAGGTCCTGATCGGAGTAGGTCAGCATGCGTTCGGCGAACCAGCCGTACTGGCTGACGAAGCTGGACGGATCGAGGTGAATCTGGCGTACGAGGCCGCCGTACTCGCCGATGGCTTCGCGCGGCAAGACCAGCGGCGAGACCGGCAGGCGTTCGGTGACGGGGGGCAGGTCGCCATTGGCAACCATCTCGGCCAGACGCGGTGACTCCGAGTACTGGGAGGGGGCTTCGGCCTCTTCCATCACGGTTTGCGCCGGCGCCTCTTCTTCGGCCGCCGGCGCGGCGGCCGGCTCCTCGGTGATCACTTCCGGTTCGGGGCCGCCGCATGCAGCCAGGACAACGGCCGCGGTTGTCGCTCCCGACAGCTGCAGGAAGCGGCGACGATGCATCTTTCGTTGGGTCATGCTGTCCTCCTGGATTGAGACTTGAGTATAAAAAGGCGACGAAACAGGCCGGCTCGCCATCACTGGCCGCTGGCCAGGTCAAGTTGCAGGGCCTGGTCGCCATGAACAACGACCATTTGGGAGGCCGGCCAGCCGTCTGTGACACAGTTGGGGCCTTCGTAGTGATTGGGATGTTGCAGCGGTTGCGGTTCGCCGTTGACGCAGAGCGGGCCGTTCCAGTCGAAGGTAACGGTGTCGCCCTGCAGCTGGCGATATGTTACAGAGAGGCCGTCACAGGTAAGACGGGCTGCGAGGACCCGTTTGCGGAAGTTGGCGAAGGAGTCGTGGTCAGCTTTGCGCCCCATCTGGCAGAGCCAGGCTACGTTATGTCCCGTTGCCCGCAGCTCCCGGTTGGCGGCTGGACCCTCCTGGACCAGTTGGATCGGCGCGGAACAGCCCAATGCGATGTAGGCGTTCCCCTTGGCGGCGAAAGCCCACTCTTTACCTATTTGATGTTCGTCAAAGGCGAAGGTGGGGAAGTAGGCGCGGGTGAAGCCAAAGGGATCGGCTTCGGGCAGGTCGAAGAGCGCGATAAGGAGATCCTGATGCTGGGCGACACGGGGCAGCAGTTCGCTGCGCCAGTAACCGTTTCCACGGGCATCGTCCTCATGGTCCTGGGCACAGGGATGGTTAACAAAGACGATTGCGTCGGCGCTCAAGGTCGCCTGCCAGCTGTGCCCGCCGTCGCCGCGTTGACCGGCCTGAAAGTCCTGGGCGCTGCTGAGCAGATAGTCGGGCGTTTTGTAGACTGCTTTATGGAGCGTCCGGGTTGGCGGGTCTTCGCTGTCTTGCTGTTCCTCCTCAGACGCACCTGCGATGGCGTGCCGTTCGCTGGCCCACATGGCGGCTGGGTCAGGCTGTGTTGCCAGCGAGGCGATGAGGGGCGGTTGTTCGTAGCTATGGCAACAGCAGAGGCTGACCGGAGCGGCAAGATGCCAGTTCCAGGCGCCGATGCCCCACTTCAGGCGGGCAACGCCGGCAAGGGGCGATGCGTACCCGCTGGGGGCGGCAGCGCTGTCGTCAGCAGCGATATGGCCGGCGCCGTAGACGCCCTGGAAGGAGTCCAGCGCCAGCGTTACCAGGACTTTATCGATAACAGCTGCGGCCAGTTCCCAAATCTCCTGCGAATCGGCCAGATCGATGAGGTAAGGGAGGGCGGTCAGCAAGAGCGCCAGGCTGTGGCTAGACGAATCGGCGAAACCGGCGGTGGCGGCGCGCTGGAGGCGGCGTGTGAGGGATTCTTCGGCGCGCTGGCGGTGCCACTGCCCGGGGTGCTGGCTGCACGGGAAGGTGTGTTCGGGGTAGAGTTGCCCGGCCAAAAGCTCACTGGTTGCGAGCAGCAGCTCTTCGGCGCCATCGATTGCCTTGCCTGTCTTCTCGACATAGGCCTGCCTGCAGTAAGGGAAAGCGGTTATGCAGTCATCGAGTTGTTGTGTGATCTCGGTGGGAAACTGGTCGTTATCGCGGTGGCGGCCGGCTATGCCAAGGAGTGCGATCAGGCGGGAAAGGTGATCCTCTTTCAAGGCTGCGACGGTGTCGATGGCGGCAGCGGCTTTGCGCGTGTTGATTCGATCCCACCAAGCCAGAGTCATCTTGGCTATCTCGGAATAAAAGCCATCATCGCGGGTGACGGCGTAACGCAGCAGTTCGATCTGGCGGTCAACATAGGTGCCGTACGGAGCGGTCCGATAATCCGACCCGACAACTGACAAGGGGATTTTGCGTTGGACGCGAACGCCGCGGATATAGTACTCGCTGGGGGATGGCATCAGGATAAGCTCGTATTCCCCGTCGGGAATCGAGACGGCCTGTGTCAGCGTGCGGTCGCCGTTGTCGCCCTCTTTGCCCTCAGATTCGGCGTATATGCGCCCGTTGGTCAGTTGGAGACGGGCATTATAGTCGGCCGGCGCGTCGAGTTTACGCGGCCAGCGCAGGACGATTCTGTCCTCGTGGGCGTAGACGTCTTTCTCAAGATAGAGTTGCTCGAAGAAGGATGCGAAGAGCCGGTAGCGGTCGCTCAAGTCCGCCGGGACGGCGGGGGCGTCAGTTGCAGGGGGAACGATCTCGGAACCGGTCTGATGAGCGCCGTTGCTCCGTGTCTTGGTTGACAAAGGAAACTTGTCCTCGTTGTTGGCTCGTGGCGAAAAAGAGAGTTCTGTCAGCAGTGCAGAGCCCGACAGCGACCTTGTAAAGCAGCGAAAGCGCAGGCTGCGCTTGCCATCCTTATGAACAGCAAGTGAGGGCCAGCAATCCGATCATAACGCCACTGATGGAAGGGCTGATTCATTTCTACTGCCGGTGAGGGGGGAGGCTCAACCCAGCCGCCGATGGCGTAGTATAGGCGCGGAAGCCGTGATTATACAAATCCCAGAGGTTGTAGCGGAGAGAGTGAAAAGGGAGACCCGGAAAGGATGGAGCGGGCGCGACAAGCCCTGGAATCGACATGGGTTTACCTCAGGAATCGATCGACAGCACAGGTTCGCCCAGCGTCTCCCAACGGGGGGCGATGCCAAGTCCGGGGGCGGTGGATGCCGCCATGCGGCCATCGCGGCGCTGGGGCGCTCCCTCTGCGGTGCTGACGGTGACGTAGCTGTTGAAATCGGTGGCGGTAAAGAGGAATTCGGGGGGCGTGCTGTGGGCCAGGTGGGCGATGGCTGCGGTGGTGATGTCGCCGCCCCAGCTGTCTTCGATTGTCATGGCGATGCCGAGAGAAACGCAGAGGTCGCGGGCTTGCCGGGCCTTGGTCAGGCCGCCGAACTTGCTGATCTTTATGTTTATCGCATCCATGGCGTCGTCTCGATGGGCGGCCAGCAGGGCGTCGATACCGTCGATGGTCTCGTCGAGGACGAAGGGGTGGGATGTGCGGCGGCGAATGGAGAGGCAGGCTTCGTAGCTGAGGCAGGGCTGTTCTATGTAGACGTCGACATCCTGGACGCCGCGCACGACGCGGGCGGCGTCGTGGACGAGCCAGCCGGTGTTGGCGTCCGCAATGAGGACGTCGCCGGGTTCCAGCACTGCGGCCACGGCCTGGATTCTTGCGATGTCGGAGTCGGCGTCTGAGCCGACTTTGAGTTGAAAACGGCGGTATCCCTCGGCGCGATAGGCGGCGACGGAGTCAGCCATTTCGGCGGGGGGCCGCTGGGAAATGGCGCGGTAGAGAACGAAGTCGTCGCCGTAGCGGCCGCCGAGGAGAACGCAGACGGGCTGACCGGCTTCCTGGCCCAGAATGTCCCAGCAGGCGATGTCGATGCCGGATTTGACGTAGGGGTGCCCTTTGAGGGCGCGATCCATGCGCTCGTTGAGGATTGCCAGCTGGCGCGGGTCGAGGCCGATGAGGTGAGGGGCAAGCTCTGTGAGACCGGCGCGCACGCCGGCGGCGTAGGCGGGCAGGTAGAAGGGGCCGAGGGGGCAGACTTCGCCGTGGCCGACGAGGCCGGTGTCTGTCTCGACCTGGATGATGGTGCTGTCAAAAACGTCGACCGATTTGCCGCCGGACCAGGCGTAGCGGCCTTCGTAGAGGGGCAGATCGACCTGATAGGCGGAGATGCGCTTGATTTTCATGGCTCGAAACCTCTAATTTGCAGACGGCGCATGGTGGCGCAGAGCGCATGGACTGTCTTGGGAACGGTCCGATTTTAACACATGATGGTTGTTCGGCTGCAGTAGGGCGCGGTTGGGGGGTTGCATAGTTGTGGTGCAGGAGCCCGTTTCTGTTTACGCATTCCACAGTCGCTGAAAGCAGATCCAAGAGGATGCGGTCCAGAATGGGGGCGAGCTACAGGCCACCTATGGATACATACGCTGATTCCTGCAGCCCGCTTCGCATGACAGCCCCCAACTTTGCCCTGCGCTCTGACCAGTCTGTCACTTGACCAATTGCCTGAGTTCGGTTACAAATGAACAGAAGAAATGGGTAAACCGCCCCCGGCTTGAACGGTGTGCAGCTTCTCCACCCCACCCCCCGGAAAGGAATCGACGGTTGATCGCCTACTGCCCCAGCAGCAGCTTTCGGGTTGCTGCCGAAGAAGCTCCCCTGCGCTGTCCCCTTAGCGGCGAACCATTGGAGTATCGAGACCTGCCCCCATTTGACCCGGACCAGATTGATGGTCGAGAGCCGGGACACTGGCGCTACCTGGCGATGTTGCCCGTGGTGGCCGAGGGGCGCGAGCTGTATTCCCTGGGGGAGGGCTGGACCCCTCTCATCAGGGACAGTTGGGCTGGCCAGCGGGTATATTGGAAATTTGAAGGGCTGATGCCTTCGGGCAGTTACAAGGATCGCGGGGTCAGCGTGATCGTGAACTGGCTGGTAGGGCAGGGCGTGCGGACGGTGATGGACGATTCGAGCGGGAATGCCGGGGCAAGCCTGGCCTGTTACGCGGCGAGAGCGGGATTGTTCGCGCGCATCTTTGTGCCGGCCTATGCCCCGCAGCCGAAGAAGGCGCAGATTGCAGTCTATGGGGCGGAGCTGGTTGAGGTCGGTGGGCCGCGAGCCGCGGCGACGCAGGCTGCGGAGGCGTCGCAGACGGGGGGCGACGTCGTGTATGCCTCCCATGCTTGGCACCCGGCGTGCTTGCTGGGCTTCATGACGAATGCCTGGGAGATTTGGGAGCAGCTGGGCGGGCGTATACCGGACTGGTTTGTGAGCCCGGTCGGGTATGGCGGCCTCTTTTTGGGCGCGTGGCGCGGTTTTCAGCACCTGCACCGCAGCGGGGTAATTGACAGGTTGCCGCGGATGGTTGCCGTCCAGGCCGAACCGATCACGCCGATCTGCGACGCTTTTCACGAAGGGCACAGCGAGATCGTCCCGCGCCGCCAGGTTGCCCCGAGCATACTGGCCGACGGCATCGCGGTGGAAAGGCCTGTGCGGAACCGCTCAATACTGTGGGCCTTGCGGCAATCGGGCGGAACGGCGATCGTGGTCAACGATGAGGAGATTCTGGAGGCGCAGGAGCGGCTGGCCCAGCGCGGGCTATTTGTCGAGCCGACGAGCGCCACGGTTGCGGCGGCGCTCACGAGGCTGGCTCCCAAATTGAAGCCTTCGGAAACCGTTGTTGTCAACCTCACCGGTCTGGGTTTGAAGCGTTCGCCGGCATTCTAACGTTCTTTTTCTGTGCTGAGGAGACAGCTGGCATGGAGGGCAAGTTTGATTTGGTGGAGGAACTGGAGGCGGGGGTGGGCATCCGCTTCAACGATCGGGCGCTGCTGCAACGCGCTTTTGTTCATCGCAGCTATCTGCATGAGGCCGACGAAGACAGCGACCTGCAAGACAATCAGCGTTTGGAGTTTTTGGGCGATGCGGTGCTGAGCTTTGTGGTGAGCGAGTTGCTGTTTCGGCGTTATCCTGAGCGGCGGGAAGGTGAACTGACGAATTTGCGGTCGGCGCTGGTCAAGCGGGAGACGTTGTCGCGTTTTGCGCAAGAGCTGCGGTTGGGGGAGTTTCTGCTACTGGGGCGGGGCGAGGAGGAGAGCGGCGGGCGGGGCCGTCACACGACGCTGTGCGATACGTTTGAGTCGTTTCTTGGCGCCGTCTATCTTGATCAGGGGCTCAGGACGCTGCGGAACTTTCTGGAACCGCGCCTAGCGGCGGAAATTGACCGCGTGGCGGACCATGCGCTGACGAAAGATCCAAAGAGCCGCCTGCAAGAGTGGCTGCAGGCGGAGATGGGCGAGACCCCGCGGTACAGGACCGTCCACACCGAGGGGCCGGATCATGCGAGGCTGTTCACGAGACAAGTGACGATCGGGAGACAGCCAATTGGCGTTGGCCGGGGGCAGAGCAAGCAGGAGGCGGAGCAGGCCGCGGCGTCGATGGCGCTCTTTCGCCTGGGGCAGAATATTCCCGGCTACGAGGACAGCGGTCTGGCGGAGGAATATGAACTGGCGTCTGTGGAGACGCAGGAGATGGCGAGCGAACAGTGAGGCTGTTTTCCCGCTGCCGGCGGCGTGGCCGCACGCACGCGGCTAAGCCTTGTGAACGGCCTCTCCCACAGCTGCCTCCACATCACGCTCACGCCTTCAGGTCGGGCCATAGACTGGTGTCGGGACGAGCCGGCTTCTGCTGCGCACGCGGGATACGTAGACGAGGGTAACGCAGAAAAGCGCCGATTGCAGCAGTACGATAGACGCCCCGCTGGACACATCCACGTAGAAACTCAGGTACATCCCGATCAGTCCGGTCACCGCGCCCAGGATTGTTGAGTAGATGATGAGACGGTGGAAGCTGTCTGTCAACAGACGTATGGTGATGGGGGGAACGACCAGCGCGGCGCCGATCATGGTCACGCCCATGATTTGCACTGCGGCGATGATCACGCCGGCGAGGATCAGAGCAAACCAGGTCTCGATCCAGAAGGTGGGGATGCCGTAGACCTGGGCCACCTCGGAGTTGAAGGTAGTAAACAGCAGCTGCTTGTAGAAGAAGAAGAGCATAAAGGTCGCGGCCAGGGTAACGAAGACGATCACGGCGATGTCAGTCGGGGTAACGCCGAGGACATTACCGAAAAGAGCGGCGTCGAACGACTGGGAGAAGCGGCGGTAACGTGAGATCAGGGCGACGCCGAGCGCGAAACTGGCGGTTGTGACCACGCCGATAGCGGCGTCTGCGCTAATTGTCGTTTTGCGTACGGTCTGGTTGATGAGCAGCGCGGCGACGAAACCCCACGAAACAGCCCCGACGTAGAAGTTGAACTGAAGGATAAAGGCGACGACCGCGCCGCCGAAGACGGCGTGGGAGAGACCGTGGCCGATGAAGCTCATGCCGCGCAGGACGATATAGACACCGATCATGGCGCAGAGGCCGCCGACAAGGACGGCGGCAATGGCGCCGTTGCGGAAAAACTCATATTGAAATGGAGCAAACAGAACGTCCATAGCGGTCAGGACTCCTTTAGGGCGGGATCGGGTTTCGCGGATTTCTCGCGGCTGTCATGATTGGGCAATCCTCCCTCCACCGGATCCGGCAGCACCTCGCTAAGACCGTGAGGATGAGGCTTCTGTTGCACAAAGATCATATCGTTTTGGCGGATGACAATGAATTCACCCTTGTAGGCGTCCTCCAAAATGGATTCAGTAAAGATTTCCTGGGGTGGGCCTTGCGCCATGATGCGTCGATTGAGGCAGACGACCCAGGGCACGTGGGCAGCGGCCATGTTGAGGTCGTGGGTTGTCAGGAGGATGGTCATGCCATCCTGGTTGAGATGGGTGAGCCAGTGGAAGATGTTTTCGGCGCTGCGCACGTCGACGCCGGTGGTCGGCTCATCGAGGACGAGAATCTCCGGCTCTGCGACGAGGGCCCGCGCCAGGAAGACGCGCTGCTGCTGTCCTCCGGAAAGATCGCGGATGTGCCGTTCGGCGAGTTGGCCGATCTCCAGCTGGTCCAGGATGGCGCGCGCCCGTTCACGTTCGCTGCGGCGGGGCCAGGGCCAGATGTTCTGGCGGTGGTCCAGGCCCATGAGGACGACTTCCTCGGCTGTAACGGGAAAGCTCCAGTCCACAGTCTCGATCTGGGGCACATAGGTTACGCGCAGATTGGATCGCACGCGTTCGATTCGCCCCTCTCCGGGCGTGAGCAGATCGAGAACGAGCTTCAGCAGCGAAGTCTTGCCGGCGCCGCTGGGACCGACCAGGCCAACGAACTGGCCGGGATGGAGGTGCAGATCGATGTCCTCGAGAACATTGAAGGCGCCATAGCCGAAATTGACGCCGGTAAGTTCGATAAGCGGCTGCATAAAATCTTCCTTCGGAGGAGAGAGTAAAGAGGAGTGGGGAGAGAGATGCTTCTCACTCCTCACTCCAAATCGCCCTCTGCCTGCTTTTCACAGTTTGGCGCGCCGCAGCGTCTGTTGGAAAGAGAGAGTGAAGGGAAGAGGGAGTTCCATTTTAGTTGACTTTCTGCACGTTCCTTATTCGCTGTCCGGCACGCCTTCGTCGCGGACCTGATCGATAATCGCGGCTATCTCCTACGCCGACGGCTGGGCAGTATCGTTCGGCTGGATGGCGCCGATATTGTAGACAATATTCGCTATCGGGGAGAGTGAAACGACAACGTGCAGCCGTTCCGCCTCATAGGAGGCGCCGGTCGCGGCGGGGGCGGCCGGTCTACAGGCGGCGAGCAGAAACAGAATTGCCAGCAGCGAGGACAGAATTCGGAGTCGGTCGTGCATCTGTGGGTACGCTTTCGCCGGACTTGCGCGTTGTGCAGCCACAAGAGGCGTCAAGCGCCCGTAGAATCGCGACAGTCTGTGCAGTGCCCGAAGAAAGAGAGATGACTTACGTCGATCTCAAAATCGTACTGGGCGTCCATTGTCTGGCGAAACGACCGCAAGACGCTGTGCGGCAACTCAAACAAGCTGTCGCAGGTGCGGCAGACGAGATGGTGATGCGGCTCGGCGCCGGCCATTTCGTAGGCAAGGTGGCCGTCGGCCATATACACCATCGCCAGGATGCGCTGTTCGGTGAGAAAATGCAGCACCCGGTAGACGGTCGCCCGGCTCAGGGTCGGAGCGATGCGGTGTACGTGATCGTACACGGCTTCAGGTGTGACATGCTCGCCGAGTTTACACACAGCATCCAGGATGAGCTGGCGTTGAGGGGTGACCCGGAAGCCGGAATTGCGCAGATGCCGACTGATCTCTGCCGTGTTTTGGCTCATGATAATTTTTCTTATTGCGAATTTTCGCAACAAGGCAAAGGGTAACACACGCGCACAGCCGTGTCAATGGGGTTTCCAGTGTTTTGTCTTCTCTTTTCAAAGTCAGTCCCGCCGGCGTTGCTATCGTGCCGGCAAGACTGATCGACTTCAGGCTCCCCATCAATTCTATCATCGAGTCCCTTTTTCGCAGAATCGCGCCATTTGGCGCCTGGGATATTGCGGGCTTCGATGTGAACCGCATGTGAGCCGTCGCCGCCAAGCGCTTCGGCCGGAATCTCGATGTTTTGCGCCCGCATAGTTGTGTAGGAGCGCGCAAGGTCGCCTGGTTCACCCGGCAGGTCCTCGTCATCGATCATGTAGATTTGGACGTTTGCTTCGCGGCTGACCTGTTCCATAGCCGGTGAAAGCGTAGATGATCTCGGCCACTTCATGCGCGGAAGGTTCAGAGAAATCGTGCGGCTGAACTGATCCCAGGACTGTGAAGCCGTAGCGGCGCGTGAAGTAGGAGAACGAGTTGTGATAGCTGTAGAGCTGGCGGTTTTCTTCCGGGATGGTGGCGGCGACGGACTGAATGGCCTCGTCGAGCTCTGGAAGTCGGACAAGATAGGCGTCGTCGTTTGCGTTAAAGGTGTCGGCGCTGGCTGGAAACGAGGCGTTTGATGGTGACTTTGTCGCGGCGACGTTATCGATGTGGTTGGCCAGTACATTGCCCATCGTGACACCGTTTAAGGGCGGCCGCTCAGGGCGGCAACGGCTTCTCCCTGTGGGGCGGGTTCGCCGGCGGTCTCTTCAGGGGCTAAGGGGACGCAGCCGGACATGAGGCGCAGCAGCGCCAGGAGAGCAGACTAATGTTCGGCGCGCGTTCCGCTTGACGGAAACTCCTCTATCAATATCTGGCCCAATACCGGTCGTCATCGACTCTATATCATGTTACGTTGTGAAGTAAACGTTTCGCAGATTCGCTGATCCTACTGATTAACAGACGTATCGGGGCCGGGTACGTTGCCCGTTTCCACGCCATCCATGAGGGCGGGGTCGCCGCCAAGCACATCGGCCATTGTTTTCAGGTTTTCTACCATCATGCTTATGTAGGAGTGTTCAGGATCGCCGGGGGCGCCGGGTAGATCGTCATCGCTCAAAGTACTTACATACTCTGCATTCGTCTCGCGGGCAATCTGCTCCAGGATCGGCGAGGGGAAGACCTCGGATCCAAAGATGGCGGGAATGGCGCCGGAACGTAGCTGGTCGATGAGCGCGGCCACTTCCTGGCCGGAGGGTTCGGAGAAGTCGGCCGGTTGGACGGCGCCCAGCACGGTGTAGCCGTAACGGGGCGCGAAGTAGGCGAAGGAGTCGTGATAGGTGTAGAGTTTGCGGTTTTCTGCGGGGATGCTGGCGGTTGTCGCTTGAATGGCGGCATCCAGCGCTTCGATGCGGGCGGCGAACTCGTCGTAGTTGGCCTGGTAGGCGTCGGCGTTGCCGGGGTCGCGGGCGGTCACCTTCTCGAGTACGATCCCGGCATATTCAAGGGCAAAGATGGGATCGGTCCACAGATGTGGATTGGGGCTGCCGGCCTCTTCGGGGAAGGAGAAGTCGTAGACGTAATCTTCGGGATCGATCACCAGTTCACCCAGCAGAATGATTTCGCCGCCGTCTTTCAGGTTGGCCTCGGCCATTCTCATTGCGGACGTCTCCAGGTCCAGCCCGTTGATAAAAATGAGGTCTGCGCCGGCGAGGGTCACGGCGTCGGAGGGCGCGAGTTCGAAGGTATGCGAGTCGGCGCCGGCGGGCACGAGGCCGGTTAGGTCGACGAGGTCGCCGGTGACGTTGTAGACGATGTTTGTGATCGGGGAGACGGTGGAGACGACCTGCAGACGGTCCGATTGGGGCTCCGAACCGGTGTCTATGCAGGCGGTCAGGAGGCTTAGGAGTGTCAGGAGGAGGAGGAGGATCCTGGGATCGATGCGCATACGTGCAGTACCTTGTGGTGGCATGTGATTATCAGTGTGAATCATGATGTGCCGGGCAGACGCAGGCGCAGCCATTCAGTGGCGGCCCCCGTGATATATTCCCATCCTGATTTTGGGGCGTTGACTGCCAGACAGGCTTCCATGCGCTGGTTCAAACTGTCCCCGTCTACACTCCCCTCCGCGCCAATGACGACGAGTTGCGAGTGTGGCGCCGCACTTTCCCAACCATCCTGCGTTACAGTCAGGCTGGCGCGTCTGCCTACGACCTGCAGAACCCCTTTTTGACCGGAGGCATCCGCCAGAAAGAAGATCCCTTTGGCGCGATAGATCGTTTCCGGCAGGCGGTTGACCATCCGTTGCAGGGCGTGAAATGAGACAGGTTGTGAACTGCGCCAGCTCCAGGTGCTGAAAACCAGCGTGTGGTCTGTATGCTGATGGTGGCATCCGTCGTCTTCATGCCCGTGTTCTTCATCTTCGGCATGAACATGAATATCGTGTGGCTGGCGGCTTGCCAAACGCTCGATTTCAAATTGACCCACATTCAGCAGCAGTTCAAGCGGCGCCTCCGCTTGGGTTGTTTCGAAGATGCGCGCCTGGGGGACGATGTCCCGGATGTAATCCCGCGCCGATTGAAGCTGTGCCCCATTCACCAGATCGACCTTATTCAGGATGACGATATCCGCCATGCCGACCTGATAGACGGACAGCGCCTCATAGCGCCGGTCGAGGCTCAGGATCTGTTCGGCATCCACCACGGTCAGGACGCTGTCAACCTGCACGCGCCGGGCCGCCCGAAAGGTACGCGCGACTTCGAGTGGGTCTGAGACACCGCTGGTTTCCACCACGATATATTCCGGTGGCTGTGGACGCTGGAGCAGGTCGAGCGTGGCTTGGAGGAAGTCGTCCCGGATAGTACAGCAGATGCAGCCGTTGGCAAGGCTGATCGTGTCCTCCTCCATACCCACAACGAGTTGCGTATCAATATTGATGGCGCCAAAGTCATTCAACAGAACGGCCACGCGCAGACCATGCTCTGCATGAAGAATGCGATTGAGCAGCGTGGTCTTTCCGGAACCCAAAAATCCGGTAATGATTGTCACGGGAATCGGTTGGAGTTCAGATTTCGGACTCAAAGTACGCTCCCCTTCATTTTCATCTTGCTATCAGAATTGATACGAGTTATCAATACAAACGTAAATGTTACTTGGTTTCAACTGCAAGCGCAATGCCTGGAAGGTTTGAAGATGCCGGCACGATTCATCGATCCCGATCAGTGGCTGGTTGCCCTGCGAGAGATCGGCTGTCGTGTGACCGATGCGCAGAAGCTGCCTGCCCCCCAAAAACTGGTCCAGGTATAAGGTTGGTATTGGGCCGCAGTAAGGGGAACGGTGGCCAAGAGGATACATACGCCGAAGCAACTGATCAGCAAGTTCAGAGAGGCTGAGGCGGCAGTAGCCGAGGGCAGCACAACTCTTTGGGCTACATGCCGCCGGCGCCTGAGGCCCTCTTGCCTGCCCGCCCTCTCCCCGTGCCTGTCGGGCTAACGTGACGGGGGGTACAAACGTCGAGGGCAGGTCAGATGGACATGCCTCAACAGCCCAAAGAGTATGCACATAACTCTTGACACCCCCATAAACTTGCGTTACATTATGTCCTGTCATCATCACTGAATTGAATAAAGCAAAATGCCCCGAAAGATTCGAGCATTGATAAGCGATTTGAAAAGTGCTGGATTCGAAGAACGAAAGGGCAAAGGAAGCCATAGAAACTACAAGCACCCAAAGGGGATGCGTGTAACCGTTTCTGGTAATCCTGGTGACGACGCCAAACACTATCAAGAAAAAGCAGTCAGAGAACAAATCAAGGAGTCTCAAGAGTGACCGAACCCCTTGTGTATTATGGAGTCATTGAATGGTCAAAAGATGACCAGTGCTTTATTGGTCATTGCCCAGGTGTAATTGGACCCTGTTGTCACGGAGATTCCTGCGAACAAGTGGCAGTAGAATTGCGTCAAATAATCGAGGAGTGGCTGGAAATTGAGAAGGAAGATAAGGAAGAAGTGGCCCAGTGCCATCAGGCAACTGTTGCTCCATTGATTGAAATACACCTCGGCAACCTCGAAACCATGTCTGGTACCTGACCTGCCCCCCAAGAACTGGTCCAGTTGTGATGTTAGTATTGGGCCGCAGTGAGGGGAAAGATGGCCAAGAGGAGACAAACGCAGGAGCAGGTGGTCAGCAAATTCAGAAAAGCTGAGGAGGCGACAGCCGTGTGCGGCCCTTTTGCCGGCCCTCTCCCCGCGCTTGTTGGACTGACATAACCGGCGGCACAAACGTCGGGGGCAGGTCAGACAAGCCACACGATAATACCCTCCCGCGCCCCGTAAAACGGGTAACGAAGTCAGGCGTTACCAAGTCCTGCGCGTCCCTGCCCTCACTCGACCATACGTTTCTATTGTACCGCCAACTATGGGCAGGGCAATTCTCTGGAGAACTCCAAGCTCAATTCGTGCTTGCTGTAATCACCAGTTCTTACTTCCCCTGCTCTCTCCCACTCACCATATGGGGCAAAATGGATGCCTGCATTGGCATAACCTCCCGAACTTGCGTAGTCACAATAAAAGGACAAGCTTATCGCGTTTATGTCTAGTTCAGCCTTTGTAGTCTCGCTATAGAGGAAGGCATATATCATTGCATCATCCTCACTGCACCCTGGTGTCATTTCGATTCTAACGCCTGCTCTAACGACTGTTGAGTATGAAAGGTCTTCAATATCAATCAGTCGAAAATCTCCGTCACAAGTCGATTGTGGTTTCGGGGTCGAGGTAGGTAAGGGCTTTGCATTTACCGTTTCCACATCATCAGCGTCTTGTACGTCCATCAGATAGGCAGCCACCCATCCTTCCTTGCCTTCATACGGAAAGCGTAGCCAATCCCCTTGTTCGTTTTTCCCCGTGATGATAAACGACTCCCCCTCAGAGACAACCCCGATCACATTGTAATTCACTCCTGGACCTGCTCTTACGTTGACATTACCGCTCTCAACCAAAAAGGTGGGCAATGTTGATCGGGGTGTCGGCGTCGCCTTCGATCTATTTGCCCGCGCTGCCTCTTCCGAAGCAAGAACCACACCACAATTCTTTATCAGCAAATCGTCATCTGAGAATACGTTAAGGTCAAGTTCAGACCGCCCAAACACGATGACTACGCTACCCTCTCGAATTCGTGTCATTCTCGTGTTTAGTGGTGCGTGGCACGTTACATCCAACAGACTTCCATCTCTGAATTCAATCTCATAGAATGAACTCCGCTTGGTGATGCGTGAGATTCTCCCTTTCACGTAGACGTATTTGCCTGTGTACTTTCTTTCGAATGCGCTTCTCTCCCCTGTGTAGTCTGCACGGATTGTCTCAAAGTCTGTAGTTGGCGGGAGAGCGGTAGGCGTAAGCGTAGGGGATGGCGTGAACGTGGGTGAAGGCGTTTGCGTAATCGTGGGCGTGTGTGTCGGGGTAGGGGTGTGCGTCGGGGTTGGCGTTGCAGTAGGGGTGAGTGTCACCGTATTCGTAGGGGTGACTATATTCATACGGTTTTCCAGCGCGACAATTCTTTCTTCAAAGTTACTGTCTCTCTTCACAAGAGCTTCGATTGAAGCTGCCAAGCCTTCGAGAGTGATTTCACCTTGAGCTTGAACTTGAGCTATTCCGAGCAACACCAGAAAAATGACAGCCAACAGTAGGTATGGTGTGCGTTTCATGTGGTGCCCCCGTGGTTGTGGCCTGCCCCCGATGCCTGTACCACCCGTTATGTTAGTCCGGCAAGCACGGGGACAGGGTCGGCAGGCAATAGAGCATCAGGCGTCGGTGCGCAATATCTAGTAAACTGCCTCAACGAAACGGCGACACTTTTCCTCTTGCCCTGCGTAGGCACAAGGGTATCCTTGCAGAAACACGTGCAGTTTCTGCCACTGATAATTGCCTATTCTATATGTAGACATCCTGCTACTGTCGCTGTTGTGACAGAACAAATCAAACGTCAACGAGACCTAGGCAGTGACATTGATTTCCTCCAGTGAATGATTGAAAAGGGCGGGGGATGCCCATTACCTCATCTGTAAGAAATATCCTGCCAGCCCGTGTGACCGAGGAACTGACAGCCCCGATAAATCTCCCCTACTCTCCGTTTCATGTAGTAAGGGCTACCATCTCCTTGATACCAGACCACTACTCGCCCGTCTGCATGGTAATTCACCCAGAAAATGTCCAAATCGTCCAAGTTTTCGCCGTATTTGTTCCGATAGGCGATGAGCGTTCCATTCTGAATAAGAGGCACCTTGATTGTCGTCCAACGTTCGTCTCCTGCGGCATAACTAGCGATGGCACACCTTTCAGACGGATCAGGCGTAGGTGCAGGCGTAGATGTCGGCGCGACGGGAATCGGTGTATAGGTTGGATATGGCGTGTATGTCGGCAAAGGTTCCAGAGTCGGGTAAGGCGTATATGTCGGGTACGGTGTCTGTGTAGACTGAACTGTAGCCCCAGGCGTTACCGGCGTAGGTGAGACCGGTGCTTGTGTTGCTGTAGGCGGCAATGGAGTTGGCGAAGGCTGCGCCGGTGCTACAGCAGAAGCATACTCAGAGTATGGGCCTCTCTCCCCACTGGCGTTAAAGGCTGCAACTGAATACCAATACGTGACACCTGCCCTAACATCGGTATGGCTGAACATTGTATCTGTCAGGTTGTTGGCCAGCCGTTGCCAGCCCGTTCCTTCATCCCACCATGCCCACAGATCGTAACGGGCGGCCCCTTCAATTTCAGTCCAACTGATTTCGATAGAGCTGTCTCCGGCCACAACGTTAAGGGATGGAGCAGGCAATGCAGTCTGTGCGGTGGCCGGATTCACGATATATGGAGATAACGTCAACAAGGCGGCAAGGATAAGGGTAACGGCTGCGGCGATTGCTGCGTTCTTCGGGCGTTTCATGGTGCCCTCCTGTGGTCTGTCGAGTAGGAAGCCACCACAGCCCTCCTTGATCGTGCCGACTCAGGAGGGCATAATGCCCCCCGTCGATAAGTCCATTGATCGGCGTACTTCGATTGCTGTGGTGTACCCATTATCCACACGACAAGTAGGGCCTTATGCTAGTTGTGAAAGGCCAATCGCTTGATTTTCAGATAGTCAGGTACGCCCAAGAGCCGGTTGATACAAATGCAGAGGGTATGTGCAGTCAATTTGGTGTAGAGTCGAGCACACAAGCCCCACAAAGTATG
>JAJDZJ010000042.1 GCA_022824685.1 Caldilineaceae bacterium | reverse complement strand
GCCCTCAGTCGGCGAGATAAGTTAAATTCTCCGTCTACGTGCCATCTTTCGTACATTTCCCTGTGTCTTACCCCGACCTGGAAGAGTATTCGGCTGCATTTCGATGTTCTGACCCAATTTAGATGCAATCGCCCTGTGCAGACTCGGTGGTCGCTGGAATTGCGGATGACGGGGTTCCCTTGCGGGATGGTGGAACTGGGTCCACTGCCTACGCCGAAGCTGTAGGCGTTTACTTGGCGTTCGTAGTAGATAAGGTTGCTGACTACTGGTCGTCGATATGCAGTTGGCACAAATCTGGCGAGAAAATCCGTAATACGTTTAGTCGTCAAGCGATCCAAATGTTTTGGGACTTCGCAGAATGCAATCCCTTCTGCAGTTCATCCGGCAATTTTTTGGCGATGGTTGACTGGGTATGGAAATCGGTAAAGACTATGCCAGCACGACCTTGCGGTGAGGCTTACCAAGCAGATGCCGCAACCCAAGTCGTCCGCAAAGACTGTATGGCTTCTACTGATCCACCATACTACGACAACGTTCCGTACGCCGATCTCTCGGATTTTTTCTATGTCTGGCTACGTCGCTCGCTGAAGGGCGTCTTCCCGGAAAATTTTTCCACGTTGGCAGTACCCAGAGTTGAGGAACTGGTGGCAACTCCCCACCGTTTCGAAGGTAGCAAATCAAGAGCGAGGGACTTTTTCGAGAATGGTTTGACCCAAGCCTTCGCCAACGTGAAGGAGTCGGCTCTTTCTACTCATCCCTTGACGGTCTATTACGCATATAAGCAGGCAGAATTTACTAGAGATGGTGCGACTTCAACTGGTTGGGAAACCATGTTGGAAGGGCTAATTCGCACGGGATTTCAGATCACTGGCATGTGGCCAATACGTACGGAATTGGGCAATAGACCTAGGGCGATCGGGTCCAACGCACTCGCTTCAAGCATCGTATTGGCGTGTCGGCCAAGACCCGCAAATGCCCAGTTATCAACACGCCGACAGTTTGTCGATTCGCTCACTGAAAAGTTACCCGAGGCGGTCCGTACCATGCAAGCGGGCAGCATCGCGCCGGTGGATCTGAAGCAGGCATCCATTGGGCCCGGTATCTCCATCTTCAGCCGCTACACTCATGTAATGGACGTCAGAGGCAGACCGCTCTCGGTTCGCGATGCTCTATCACTCATCAGCCAGACGCTGGACGAGACGCTCGCTGAGCAGACGGGAAACTTTGACAACGATACACGCTGGGCCATCACGTGGTTTGAGCAGGAAGGCTTTAGCGAGGGGAACTTTGGAGAGGCCGAAAAGCTCTCCAAAGCCACGATAAATAGTGTGGAGGGGATGGTCGAGGCCGGCATCCTCAGCGCCGGCGGCGGCAAGGTGCGCCTCCTGCGCCCCGCCGAACTGCCCGACGACTGGGACCCCGAAACCGACACCCGTCGCACCGTCTGGGAGATGGTCCACCACCTGATCCGCGTGCATAACCAAGCCGGGGAGGGGGGCGCCGCAGCCCTGCTGGCCAAGCTGCGCGCCGACGCGGAGCCCGCCCGCGAGCTCGCATACCGCCTCTACCGCATCTGCGAACAGAAAAACCGCGCCCAGGAAGCCTTGGGGTATAATGCCCTCGTACAAAGCTGGCCGGAGATCGCCCGCCTCGCCCGAGAGCGCCCGCGCGTGGCGCAAGCGGAGTTGATCGACGGGGCTGAACCGACGCAATGACGACCGAAACCATTGTCGACACCATGGTAAATCGCATCGTCGCCCGTTTTGAACCGTCGCGCATTCTGCTCTTCGGTTCGCGGGCGCGCGGCACGGACAACCGCTGGAGCGACGTCGATCTGCTCGTCGTCATGGAGGAGGTGGCCGACAAACGCCGCGCCGCAGTCGAAATAAGCCGCGTGCTTAGCGACCTGCCGGTCGGCAAGGACATCGTGGTAACGACGCCGGAGGAGATCGCGCGTCGCGGTCACCTCGTCGGCAGCGTGCTCCGCGCTGCGCTGCGCGAGGGGAAGGTCGTATACGAAAAAGGGGAACAAGGCTCTTGACTACAAACCGGCAAGACCAAATGGGATATGACGTAGAGGCATTGGACATATCGTGAGAAGATAGGACAAAGTCTATAGTCTGAACTAAGATTGAGTGGCGTTTGGGGATTCCTATGACTCGTGGTCACACGGCCAGGGATGTCAAGGCAGTAGGAATGCGAGATCACTTCTCTTTCGACCACTATAGTATGTGGGGGATTGAAAGGAAACGACAAAATGACCAATAACCAGATCGAGAACGCCCTCTTGCTCCCAGATCTGTCGATAGACAATTTCCGTGGGATTAAGAGGTTATCTATACCTAGTTTGGGGCGCGTGACTCTACTTGCCGGCCGCAACGGCGTTGGCAAGACTACTGTCCTCGAAGCCATTCAAGTTTACGCAACGCGAGCGAGATATGCTGTATTGCGAGCACTGCTAACCAGCCGGGAAGAATTTTCGGTCGCCACGGATGAAGATGGTGATAGCATTCTTGAGCCCGACTGGGGGGCTCTCTTTTTTGGCCGACACACTGCTAAGACCAGTGGATTGTTCATAGGGCCGAGCCAGCATCGTGACCAACTCAAGATAGACACGGTTGGCCTATCGGAACTTTCCGATGAAGAGCTTGATAGTCTAGGAAGGTTTTTTCCCGAGTCCTTTTTGGAAGGAGGAACGCATACTCTGAAAACGGTATTTCAGGGTGATACTTGGACAGTCCCAGCATTTTTTTCTCGTGATCAGCGTGTTTCCACTGTTGTAGGAGGCGACAAACGGCGGGGGCTAGATCTTTCTTATCGGATTCGGTGGGATGAGTCCAAATTGCCACCCCCAACAACTTGTGAGGAGATAGGTCCGGGACTGATCAATAATTATGTGTTGTCCCGGTTCTGGGACAAAGTGGCTTTGACAGAAGACGAAGGCCAAGCCACCCACGCCCTTAATCTAGTTTACGGCGGTGAAGCGGAGCGAGTCGCCGTAGTCGGTGACGAAAGTTCAGTGTCTATGCGAGGGGGTAGAAGGGCCATCGTAAGACTAAAGGGTAACGCTCGCCCTGTGCCGTTGAAAAGCTTAGGCGATGGAGCGCTGCGGCTGTTCGGAATTGCTTTGGCGCTCGCCAACAGCCGCGACGGATTCCTCCTTATCGACGAAGCAGAGAATGGCATTCACCACAGCGTGCAGCGAGACTACTGGCGCATGGTGTTGCAAACTGCCCACGAAAACAACGTGCAGGTCTTTGCCACGACGCATAGCTGGGACTGTGTGCGGGGTTTCGCCACAGCGGCTACGGAAGATGAGAACGTAGAAGGAGTGCTAGTACGCCTTGAGAAAGGGGATGAAGGAGTGCGCGCTGTCCGCTACACCGAAGAGGACCTCCAAACTGCCGCCGAGCAGAACATAGAAGTCAGGTGATGCCATGCAAGATTCCGACTCTCAAAATCAAGTTCTTCTTGTTGAAGGGCAAGATGACAAGCATGTAGTCAGGCACATTTGTGCACGCAAGGGCCTGGAGCAGACCTTCTGTATAAGGGAAAAGAACAACTATAGGGAGCTTCTCAGATCTATCCCAGCAGAAATCAAAGCTCCCGGGCGCAGCGTGGTAGGAATAGTGTTGGACGCAGACGATGATCTGAATGCTAGATGGAATGCGGTAACGCATAGGCTGAGAGAATTGGGGAGTGCTTTTTTCGACCAATCCGACTTGCCGGAAACACCTGAACCTACTGGGACGATAATTGAAGGAAACTGCCGCATCGGCATTTGGTTGATGCCTGATAACAAATCGCCTGGGGAGCTTGAAGACTTTATTGAAAAAATGATTCCATCCAGAGATCCTGTATGGCCGTTGTCGAGAGATTACATCGATAGCATTCCAGAAGGAGATCGCAAGTTCAAGCAGGGCAAAGTCCTGAGGGCAGAAATTCATGCGTGGCTTGCCACAAGAAAGGAACCCCGTAAGATGGGTTCGGCTATCGGACTGAATGACCTGGCCATAGGAGTCGCGAATACTACCGCATTTGTAAGCTGGCTAAAAGAGCTGTACCCAGAAATGGGATAAGAGAGAACACACTATGGCACCCACCAATCGAGAACGCGTCGGTCTCGCGCTGGATCTCCTCAAGGCCGGCCTGGCGCCCTACGTTTCGCGCGAGTTTGTCGCCCGCCACAAGGGCGCCGCCAAGACCGAACTGGCGCGGATCTTCGACCGACCCCATGACCAGAGACGCATCTTCTCCCATACCGAGCCGAACAGACCGTTCCATCATATGGATGTTACCGACCTCCTGCGCGTGATGTGGGTTTCATGGAATGAAGTCTTTTCGTTGACGCTCGGCCGCATGGAACGCAGTCTGGTGAGCGAACTGCGGGAGTACCGCAACGCCTGGGCCCACCAGGAGCGATTCACCGGCGATGATACAATCCGCATGCTGGACTCCGCGCAGCGGCTGTTGACCGCCGTCTCCTCCAAGCAGGCGCCCCAAGTCGAAAAGATGAAGAGCGAGCTGCAGCGCCTGCGCTTCGAGGAACAGGCCCGCAGCCAGCGCCGCCGCGCTGCAGCCCCTGCGCTTCGAGGAACAGGCCCGCAGCCAGCGCCGCCGCGCTGCAGCCCCTGTCACCGCGACCGCCGCCAGCGGCCTCCCCGCCTGGCGCGACGTCGTCAACCCCCACCCCGACGTGGCCAGCGGCCATTATCAGCAGGCCGAGTTCGCCGCCGACCTCTGGCAGGTCCATCTCGGCGAGGGCTCCGCAGAGTACCGCAACCCGACCGAATTCTTCCGCCGCACCTACCTGACCCAAAGTCTGCGCGGCCTGCTGGCAAACGGACTGCAGCGCCTGAACGGCCAGGGCGGCGAGCCCGTCGTCCAGCTGCAGACCAACTTCGGCGGCGGCAAGACGCACTCCATGCTCGCCCTCTACCACCTCTTTTCCGGCGCGCAACCGGGCCAGTTGGACGGCATCGACGACATCATGCAGGCAGCCGAGGTGAACGACCTGCCCCGCGTCAACCGCGTCGTTCTCGTCGGCAACCGCATCTCGCCCGGCAACCCGGCGACCAAGCCGGACGGCACCCAGGTGCGCACCCTCTGGGGCGAGCTCGCCTGGCAGCTGGGCCACGCCGCCGGCGGCCCGGACGAGGCGCGCGCCGCCTTCGACCGCGTCCGCGCCGACGACGAGAAGGCCACCAACCCCGGCGACGCGCTCCGCCAGCTGCTCATCGACTACGGTCCCGCCCTCATCCTCATCGACGAGTGGGTCGCCTATGCCCGCCAGCTGCACGACGAGAGCGACCTGCCCGCCGGCTCCTTCGAGACCCAGTTCACCTTCGCCCAGGCCCTCTCCGAATCGGCCAAACTGCCGCCCAACTGCCTCCTTGTCATCAGCCTGCCAGCGTCCGACCGGCCCAGCGACCGCACCGAGACCGACGATATCGAGGTCGGCGGCGTACGCGGGCGCGAGGCCCTGGCCCGCCTCGGCAACGTGATCGGCCGCGTCGACTCCTCCTGGCGTCCGGCCAGCGCCGACGAGAGCTTCGAGATCGTCCGCCGCCGCCTCTTCCAACAGATTTCAGGCGCCAGCTTCACCACCCGCGACAACGTCGCCCGCGCCTACGTCGACCTCTACCGCTCCAAGGCCGAGGAGTTTCCCGCCGAGACCAGGGAGGCCGACTACGAAAAGCGCATGCGCGAGGCATACCCGATCCACCCCGAGGTCTTCGAACGCCTCTACACGGACTGGTCCACCCTGCCCAGCTTCCAGCGCACCCGCGGCGTGCTGCGTCTCATGGCCGCCGTGATCCATTCGCTTTGGGAGACAGGCGATCACAATCCGCTCATCCTGCCGGCCAGCATCCCCCTTGACGACGGCCGCGTCCAGTTCGAGATGACCCGCTATCTGCCCGCCAACTGGGCGCCCGTCATCGAGCGCGACATAGACGGCGCCGGCTCGCGGCCTGTGCAACTGGACGGCGAGTTCCCCAACCTCGGCCGCCACAACGCCTGCCGCCGCGTCGCCCGCACCGTATTCCTCGGCTCCGCGCCCACCCCCTCCGTAGCCAATCAGGGGCTGGACGAACGGCGCATCAGGCTCGGCTGCGCCATGCCGGGCGAAAGCGTCTCCGACTTCGGCGACGCCCTGCGCCGCCTGGCCGACAGCGCCACCTACCTCTACCGCGACGGCGCCCGCTATTGGTATTCGACCCAACCCACTGTCGCCAACCTCGCCGCCGACCGCGCCGAAGAACTGCGCCGCGACCCCCACAAAGTGGAACGGGAGATAGAGAAACGGCTGCAAGAGAATTTCAAGGATAAAGCCGAATTCAGACGCATTCACCTCTTCCCCGAATTCGGTCAGGATGTCCAGGATGACATGGATGTGGGGCTGGTCGTGTTGAATGTCCAGGCAACCCACACCAGCGGTTCCGAGGCCAGCCCAGCCCTCGTCGCGGCCCAGAATATCCTTGAGTCCAGGGGAACCGCGCCCCGCCTCTACCGCAACGCCCTGATCTTCCTCGCAGCCGACGGCGCCCGCCAGCAGGATCTCGACCAGGCGGCCAGGACTTACTTGGCCTGGCGCTCCATCGTCGAGGATAGCGACGCGCTCGATCTGCCGCCGCACCAGGTTCGCCAGGCGCAACAACAGACCGAATCGCACGACGGCGCCGTCAACGCCCGCATCGGCGAGGCCTTCCCCTGGCTGTTGGTACCCAGCCAGAAGACCCCCCAAGCATCCGTGGAATGGCAAAAAATCCGCCTGCGCGGATCAGGCCCCCTTGCGCAGCAGGCCAGCCGCCGCCTGCTCAACGACGAAATGCTCGTTACCGCCATGGCCGGGACCCGGCTCCGCATGGAGTTGGACCGTGTGCCCCTCTGGCGCGGCGATCATGTCTCCGTGCGCCAGCTTGTCGACGACTTCGCTCGCTACATCTACCTTCCCCGCCTGCAGCAACCATCCGTCCTGCTCGGCGCCATTCAGGACGGCGTTTCGCTCTTGACCTGGTCGCTGGACTCGTTCGCCTTTGGCGACGAATACGACGAAGAAAGGGAACGCTACCCCGGTCTACGGGCTGGCCAGGGGCTCTTTATCAATGAGAATTCAGCAGGTCTGTTGGTCAAGCCGGAAGTTGCGCAGAGGCAGATGGACGCAGAGGCGGTTGAAGAGGCGTCTGAAACGGGTCAAGGCGTCAGCGCCGGACCTGACGGAGAAACTGAACCTGGCGATGTCACAGGCACGAAAGAGAGAACCGAGCCAGTTGGAGAAAAATACACACACAAGGCGAAGCGCTACCACGGCTCAGTCAAGCTGGACCCAACCCGCGCCGGGCGCGACGCAGGCCAGATCGCAGAGGAGGTTATCTCTCACCTCTCCGGGCTGACCGGAGCCACAGTGAGACTGACCCTGGAGATCGAGGCCGACATCCCCGACGGCGCGCCCACCAACGTAGTGCGCATCGTCACCGAGAACAGCCGGACCTTGAAGTTCAACGACAGCGGTTTCGAGAAGGAGTAGGAGCACTGCAAAAAGTGTCCAGTGGCTGCAGCCACTGGACACTTCGCCCCTCGGCAGGCCCCCCCGCACTCTCCCACGCCTCCACCCCAATTTAGCCCACAACCCCATACCTATGGCATCATGGAAGCGATTTGCGTCTTTCCCGGCCAACAGCACTACGAAACGAGCCAGCCAAACCCCAATGAAAGCCCCCGCCCTCGCCTGGACCACCCTGTCCGTTAACGTCATCGTCATCCTCCAGGGCGCCGTCGTGAGAGCCACCGGCGCCGGCTGCGGACGCGACTGGCCCCGCTGCCAGGGCGAAATCCTTCCCCTGGAGCACGGCCTGGCTACCTGGATAGAGTTTTCGCATCGAGCACTCTCCGGGGTGGCCCTGCTGATGGGCATCTGGCTGCTTGTCAAAGCCATCCGCTTGCGGAGCGACCTGCCCGGCTTCCTGCCTTTCGCCACTGCTTCAGCCGTCTTCCTCCTGTTCGAAGCCCTGATCGGCGCGGCTACTGTCCTCACTGGACTCACCGGAGACAATGTATCCGTGGCCCGCGGCCTGCTGGTCGCATTTCACCTGCTCAACTCCATGCTGCTGGTCGGCGCGCTCGCGCTCACCACCGTGCACGCCTATCCCAGCCAAACCTGGCCGCCCGTCTGGGCAGGGCAGACCGGCCTGAAAGCTCTTATCGGTGTAAGCCTGCTGGGAATGATGGTCGTGATGTTCTCCGGTGGCATCGCCGCCATGGGCAATACCATGTTTCCGCCGGAATCCCTGCAAGCGGGACTGAGCGAGGACTTCAGCTCACAGTCCCATCCGCTCATTCGCCTGCGGATCCTGCATCCATTCCTGTCGATCGGCGTCGGGGTCTTTCTCTGGTTCAGCCACGCGCTCACCGGCTGGCTCAAGCCCGCGCCACAAGCCCGCCGTTTCCGTAACCTGCTTCTGGCCGTCTACGCCGTGCAACTGCTGGTCGGGACAGTCAATCTGGTCATGCTGGGGCCGATTCCGCTTCAGCTTCTGCATCTTGCGATGGCCGTTGCCGCCTTCGGTCTATGGTCCGTCGTCGGTTGGCTGACCCTCACTTCACCCCGCGCCGGCAGCGTCCTGCCCTCCGTATCCTGGCAGGCGAAAGAGACCCAACCCTCATGATCAACACCACGCCAACGCTGCCTGCCGCCACCTGGCGAGACTACCTGGCCCTCACCAAGCCCAAAGTCATCTCCCTGCTGCTCTTTACTGCAGTCTGCCCCATGTTCATCGCCGCCCGCGGCCTCCCGCCCTGGCTGCCCCTGCTCGGCGTCCTCGTCGGCGGATACATGGCCACCGGCGGCGCCGGCGTCTTCAACATGGTGCTCGACCGCGACATAGACGGCCACATGCGCCGCACCGCCAAGAGACCCCTCGTCACCGGCGTCATCACTGTGCGCAACGCTGTCCTGTTCGGGCTACTGCTCAGCGTCGGCGCCTTTGTGATCCTGTGGCAAACGGCCAATCTGCTCACAGCCCTGCTGGCCTGGTTCGGCCTGTTGTTCTACGTGTTTGTCTATACCGCGTGGCTCAAACGGAGCACCTGGCAAAACATCGTCATCGGCGGCGTGGCCGGCTCTGTCATGCCCCTGCTGGGCTGGGCCGCGGTCACCAACGGCCTCAACTGGATGGCCGTCCTGCTGTTTATGTTGATCTTCCTCTGGACGCCCGTGCATTTCTGGGCGCTGGCCTTCCTGGTCAAGGACCAGTATGCGGCCGTAGGCATCCCCATGGCGCCCGCAGTGCTCGGCAACAAGCGCACCCTGCAACAGATGTTGATCTACGCCATCCTCACCATACTCGCTTCCCTCACCCCGCTCGTCCTCAACGAGGCTGGATGGCTCTACGCAGGCGTCGTCCTCCTGCTCGACATCCTCCTGCTCAGCAAAGTGGTCATCCTGCACCGCCAAGTCGACGACGACCGCGAAGTGGACCGGCAAGAAGCCCTCTCCCTCTACAAGTACTCCATGCTCTACCTCGCCCTCGTATTCCTTGCCCTCGTCGCAGATCGAACTCTGTCACTCACCCTCCCCGTCTGACAACCCGCCCTCGACTCAGCAACCGACCCTGCGTGAGCCCAGCAAATAGCGCTCTTCGCGGTCAGAAGAAGATGCTCTTCGCGACCCTTCGCGGAAAAAGGAAGTTGCCGTCGCCGTTCTCCGCGGTACTCCGTGGAAAAGGTCGACAGCCTTGAATTCGCCGACAGCGGCTCTAAGTAGGAGTAGGTTGGAACTGAAGGACTTTCGGCGCCTGCTGCCAGCTGCTCAGCCTGGATCCTGGAGTCGTTCGCCTTCAGGATTCATGTGCGCTCTTTGGGCGAGGCTTTCGCGCCTTTCTCTGCGCTGAGCGCGAAGAGAACGAGACCCATATACAAATACACCTGCCAAACCTACCAGATTGATGCTGATTAGAATGCCGCCGGCCCACTCGTGCCCGAGAAAAATGAGGAAGATACCACCAAGTATAACCATCGCTGACAGAACAAAACCGGCGATAAGACCCAACTTACTTTGCTTGAGGTTTTCATGTACAACCGAACGCTCCAGATCCATCCGATGCTCCGATTGCTTCTCAGTCAGAGTCAGGAGCCGGTTCGCAGCGCCGGGTATGATTTCTTCGAAGAGTTGGAGATCTGCAGGTGAGGGAAGTGGCCCGCTCCATGAACTAGAACGGACTCTTACTTCCCTGAGGACTTCAACTGAAGCACTGCCAGTTTCCTGTACGACCGGGGGTTCCGAGGGCTTGTGCTCACCAGCGTCATTCATGTGTCAGACGCTCGGAAATTTCACGGTCTGCGTATGTCGCAATTGCGTCTCGAAAGTCTTGACCGATGACAATCCAGTCACTTCTCAGTGCAGCCAAATCCTCCTCGGGACCAGTGCGAAATACTGGGTCATAGTCCTCCAAAGTGCCGCCCACATCAAGAATACGCGAAATTCCACTCAGAATGGATGGCAAATTGAAACCATAGTAACGAAAACCATTGCTGTTCATTTGCTATCCTCCTTTTCTTCCGGGGTCTCGATTGGACAAAGATTTCTCCCTGTTTGGCGTTTTGCGTTCCATTTGTCCCACTGCGACTCTGTCACGGCAGGCACAGGATACCATAGCATTCTTGGCTCAGTGAGTAATGCTGATCCTCAATCCTCCCAAACATACTCCTCCCGGACCGGCTGAAACACATCCAAAATCCGGCACCGCGTAATCGCCTTCCCCGAATGCTCAGCTCCGCCCGGAATCACATACACATCCCCCGGCCCCAGCACCCGCGTCTCCCCGTCCGTGATCCGGATCTCAAACTGACCCTCAAACATATTGATCACCTGCTCGTGCGGATGCGAATGGGCCGGCAGCGGCGAATCCGCCGCAACATCCCAGTACACAAACGTCATATTTTCGCTGTGAATGAACTTCCCCACAAATCCTGGGAACAAACCCCGCTCCTTCACCTCATCCAAACGATATACACTCATCTCCCTCTCCCAACTGTGTTGCGTATGGACCCCACTGACCACTGATCACTGACCACTAACCACTGCCGTTTACGCCCTCCAGCTGCGCCACCAGCGCCATCGAATGGATCGTATCGCGAATATCCGTCAACGGCTTTTCGCCCTTGCGCACGCAGTCTACAATATGCTCGTGCATCGTCAGGACGCCGTCATAGCGGCTCGTGTCCGCCTCATCCACGCCATCGATCTCCCAGCCGCCAAGCGTGCGCGCCTCGTTGTCCTCCGCGATCTCGATCTCGTGCGGGATCTTGAAATAACAGCCCACACCCGTGCCGTGCAGCTCCCCGCGCAGCACGCGGCCGCCGGACGCCCGGTTCCCGTGGATGAAGCCGGTCGCGCCGTTGTCGAAGCGCACCAGCGCCGTGTAGCAGTTGCGGTAATCGCTGTCGAAACTGTCCTGGTAGGCCGTCACCTCCACCGGCTCGCCGCCGACCATATAGCGCACCATGTCGACCGCGTGGCACAGATCGTCCCAGTTCGTCGTCGTGAAACTGAACGCGTCCTCGCCCAGCATACGTTTATGGAATGTGCCCACCGCTGTCGAGACCGGTCCCAGCCGCGCCACCTGCCGCATCGCCTCCCGCGTCACCGCGGCATGGCGCCGCTGGAAACCCACCGCGCAGATGACATCGTTGGCCACTGCCGCATCGTGGATCTGCTGCACCTCGTCCATGTTCATGCCCGGCGGCTTCTCGATAAACGTATGCTTGCCCGCGTTCAGACAGTCCAGCGCCGTCTGCAGCAGCCAGCGCTCGTGCATTACGCAGTAGACCACGTCCGGGTCCACCTCCTCCAGCATGCGCCGGTGGTCGTCGTAGCGGTACTGGAAATCGTAGGCCACAGCCACTTGGTGCAGAAGCTCCTCGTCCAGTTCGCACGCGGCCACCATCTCCACGTCCGCCAGCCGGTTCACGTTCGGATAATGCGCGCCCTGGCTGCGTCTGCCCGCGCCGATAAAAGCGGTTCGAATCATCAGGAAACTCCTTCCCAGTCGTAGTCAATGAAACCTTCATCCCGCACCAGCAGCGCCGTCTCGATCATCGTGCGCAGGTCGCCGCGCGGCCGGAAATTGATCAAACTTCGGGCCTTCGTGTTGTCATGGTCGTACTGGTAGCGCACCGGCACCCGCACCTCCAGCGGATCTACGCCGCTCTTCTCCGCCAGGATCGCCGCCGCCTCCGGGAAGCTGAACGGCGCCGGCGCCCCGCAGTTGAACGAGTCGTCCACCGCGCCGGGCTCCTCCACCGCGCACACCAGAAGATGCGCGATATCGCGCGCGTCATTCGGTTGGTAGACCCACGGGCGGCCATCCAGATCGCGCACGCTGCACGGCTGGTTCTCGTCCTCCGCCCGCGCCAGCACATCGTGCCACAGCTCCGTGCCGTCCGCCATGTAAAGTTCGCCCAGAGGCGCGTTCTGCCCCCGCTCCAGCAGCCCCGCAACCGCGCCCACCGTAAACCGGCTCAGTATCGCGTCACCCGACTGCACATGGCTAGGCCGCACGATCGAGTAGCGCAACCCCGTCTCCCGCGCCGCCATCTTCGTGAACTCCTCGCCGATCAGTTTGCCCAGCGAATACTCACCCATGGGCCGCTTCGGATGCCGCTCGTCCACCGGATGGTACG
Source organism: Caldilineaceae bacterium (assembly GCA_022824685.1). Lineage (GTDB taxonomy): Bacteria > Chloroflexota > Anaerolineae > Caldilineales > Caldilineaceae > Bin5. The sequence continues at coordinate 20,200 of JAJDZJ010000042.1, read as the reverse complement.
CGCACGCGATCGTCTCCCCGTTGTTCGGAAAAACGCCCGAAGAGCTCGTATACACAAGCCGCTCCAGCCGGTCCGCGTGGGCGCCGCAGACGCGGGCGATCAGCCGGTCGATCTGCATATTGTTGTCAAACTGCGGCCCGACAATGTTGGCGGTATGGATCACCGCGTCCACCCCGGCCACCGCGCCATCCACAAAGGCCTCGTCCGTCAGATCGCCCGCCGCCAGCTCAATATCCAGCCCGTCCAGCCGCTCCAGCGCCGGGTCGTCCGGCAGCACCGTTCCCCGCACCTCGTGGTTGCGCTCCAGCAGCTGCCGGACCAACCGGCAGCCCACCTGACCGGCCGCGCCGGCGACAAGAATCTTCATAGTGCCCCCTTTCTGGTTGCCAGCGCCACTGGCTGGCGACGAACGCGTTCAATCAATCTAACCAGTCCCAGTACGCTCAAGAAAATCACACACCAATCGCGGCAAACTCAACCATCCCTTTTCCCCGCCCCTGATCACCGACCACTGCATTTCACCGGCGTCACGAGCAACTAAGAACTAGCAACCAAAAACCAAAAAACTGCAGTCAATCTTCTTCCAACGCCTCATTCAAATACCCGACCACATCGCGGAAAGAAACAATCCCGGTCGGATGGCCGCTGTCATCCACCAGTGGCAGGTGACGGAAGCCGTGGATCGACATCAGGTTCAGCGCCTGCGCGATTGGCAGGTCCGACTTCAATGTCAGCGGGTCAGGCGTCATGTAGTCCGTGATCGTCTGCTGCGCCAGGTCATCGACAAGCCCCGCAACCCGGTTGAGTACATCCCATTCCGTGAAGATGCCCACCAGCCGGTCCTCTTCATCCGTTACCACCACACAGCCGATATTGTGCCGGTTCATCTGCCGGATCGTCCGCGCCAGCGAGCTTCGTTTGCCTATGGTGATCGGCACATTCGGTTCCAGCTCCGCCAGCGTACTCGTCACCAGCAGGTCCTGAAACTCCGACAGGGCCTCTGCCGGCTTCTCCATCTCATCGATATACTCTTCGTCCAGCCCAGTGATCGGCATCTCGTCGAGATCGGAGGCAACCGGCGTGATCTCCCTCTCCTCGGCCTCCTCTCTCTCCTCCACCGTCCACAGGTCCGCCGCCAGGTAAAGCTGGTTCAGGTCGCCCGCGCCCCGCTGCGCCTGCGCCGTCTCCACCTGCGCCATCATCTCGCCCCCATAATCCGGCTTGCGCACGTCGCGGATCACACCCATCGCCGCCGGATAGTCGGGAAACTCCATGCTGCCTAGAATCGACGCCAGCGGCCTCGACGTCGCATCGTGAACCAGGACCTCATCCAGATCCACCTCGTCCAGCGATACGACCTCCGGCGTAAAGCCGTTTAGCCGGATCCCCTTGTCCCGGTTTTTCCCGAAGATCATATGCTTGCCGTGCTCCAGGTAGAGGATCGAGTCGTCCCGGTTCCTGCGGTCGCTCAACTCCGTCCACTCGTTCGGGTTGAAGATCACGCAGTTCTGATAGATCTCCAGGAAGGAGGCCCCCTGGTGTTCGGCAGTCCGTTCCAGGATCGCGGCCAGGTGTTGAGGATGCGAATCGATCGAGCGCGCCACAAAGGTCGCCTCCGCGGCCAGCGCAACCGCAATCGGGTTCAGCGGCTGCTCCACCGAGCCCATCGGCGACGACTTCGTCACCGTTCCCGGCCGCGACGTGGGCGAATACTGCCCCTTCGTCAGTCCGTAAATCCTGTTGTTGAAGAGAACGATGTTCAGATTCACATTGCGCCGGATCGCATGAAGCAGATGGTTGCCGCCGATCGAAAGGCCGTCCCCGTCCCCGGTGATCACCCAGATGCTCAACTCCGGGTTGGCAATCGCCAGGCCGGTCGCCAGCGCCGGCGCCCGCCCGTGAATGCTGTGGATCCCATAGGTGTTCATATAGTAGGGGAAGCGGCTCGAGCAGCCGATGCCCGAAATAAAGACCGTCTTCTCCTTCGCCACCCCCGTCTCCGGCAGGATTCGTTGCATCTGCGCCAGGATCGAGTAGTCGCCGCAGCCGGGGCACCAACGCACCGTCTGATCCGATATGAAATCCTTACGCGTCAGCGTGATTTCCTCTGTCGCTGCTGTGCTCATCTATGCTCTCCCCAAAACTGAGTCAATCAAGTCCCGCACCTCAGCAATCTTGAGCGGGCGCGCCGAAAGGTTCGCGTACGTCTCCACATCAACACCCAGCTTGCCCCGCAACAGCAGCGCCAGCTGACCGCTGTTCAACTCCGGCGCAACCACCTTGCGGTGCCGCTTCAACACCGCCGCCAAATTGCTCGGAAACGGATTCAGGTAACGTACGTGGGCATGCGCCACCGACTTGCCGGCCCGCTGCGCCGCGGCCACCGCCGATCGCACCACCCCGAATGTGCCTCCCCAGCTGACCATCAGCAGCTCGGCCTCCTCCGCGCCGAATACCTCCTGCTCCGGGATGACATCCGCCATCCGCGCCACCTTCTCCGCCCGGTCGCGGATCATCTGCTCGTTGTGTTCGGGGTCATACGAAACGTTGCCCGTGACCGGGGCCTTGCTGAGCCCGCCCAGCCGGTGTTCCAGGCCTGGCGTGCCCGGCAGCGCCCATGGCCGCGCCAGCGTCTCCGGGTCCCGCTCGTAGGGCAGAAACGGCCCGTGTCCGTTCCCGTTCCTGTGCCCCTGCGGGTGCTTCACCTCGATTGCGGGAATCTCCTCCGCCTTGGGCGCCTGCCAAGGCTCCGCGCTGTTCGCCAGAAAACCCTCCGACAGGAGAAAGACCGGCGTCATCGCCCGCACCGCCAGCCGCGCCGCCTCCAACGCCATCTCGAAACAGTCCGACGGCGTCGCCGGCGCCACGATCGGGATCGGGCTCTCGCCGTTGCGCCCGAACATCGCCTGCAGAAGATCCGCCTGCTCCGTCTTCGTCGGCAGACCGGTGCTCGGTCCCCCCCGCTGCACATTCACGACGATCAGCGGCAGTTCCAGCATCAGCGCCAGGTTGATCGCCTCGCTCTTCAACGCAATGCCCGGCCCGCTTGTCCCCGTCACCGCCAGCGCGCCCCCGAACGCGGCGCCGATCACCGCGCAGATCGCCGCAATCTCATCCTCCGCCTGAAACGTGCGCACATCAAAGTGGCGCAAGGGGGACAAAGCGTGCAGAATGTCACTCGCCGGCGTGATCGGATAGGAGCCGTAGAACAGCGGCTTGCCCATCTTCTGCGCCGCCGTCACCAGCCCCATCGACAGCGCCTCGTTGCCGGTTACCTTGCGGTATGTGCCGGGCGGCAGCGCCGCGGGCTGCACCATGAACCGCTGCTGAAACGTCTCCGTCGTCTCGCCCAGAAAGTAGCCCGTCTCCATCGCCTTCAGGTTGGCCTCGGCGATCACCGGCTTGCGCGCAAACTTCTTGAACAGCCACTCCCGCGTCGTATCCATCGAGCGGTCGAACATCCAGAAAACCATGCCCAGGGCAAAGAAGTTCTGACAGCGGTCCCGCTCCTTGTTGCTCAGCTCGTCAAAATCGGCCAGCGCCTCCCGGTTCAACGAAGTCATCGGAATCGCCAGAACCTGGTACCCTTCCAGCGAGTCATCTTCCAGCGGGTTCGCGGCGTAGCCCGCCTTCGCCAGGTTCTGCCGCGTAAGCGAATCCGTATTCACGATGATCGTTCCCGCCCGCTGCAGCTCCGGCAGACTGGCCTTCAGCGCCGCCGGGTTCATCGCCACCAGCACCTGCGGCGCATCCCCCGGCGTCAGCACATTCTGGCTCGAAAAGTGAACCTGAAATCCGCTCACTCCGGCCAGCGTACCGGCTGGGGCCCGGATCTCGGCGGGAAAGTCCGGCATCGTGCTGATGTCATTGCCGAATACCGCCGACGTATTCGTGAACTGGGTCCCCGTCAGCTGCATCCCGTCGCCCGAGTCCCCGGCAAACCGGATCGCAACCGACTCCAGCTCCTCCACTACATATGTCTCTTCGCGCAAACTAGCTGTCATCTCCGTTCTCCGCTGACCTCCATTCAAAAAGGGCTATCGCCACCCTCAAAAAATCCCAAAACCCGACACGAATCAGGCCCCCACAGGCCCAAAAAATAGGGCACCTGGCATGGTTCCCGAGTTTATCGACCATGAGTTGCGCAAAAGCCTAAGTGTGTTCTCGTAACCACCCAACCACAGTCATCTCGCGAAAAACAAGCTAAGCGAAGAGGTTTTACTCACTCCTCACTTCTCTTCACTCTCTCCTCGCCTTTCTCTATCCACCCTCCGCCTTGCGCGGGAACTGTTCCGGATCGATCGGGCGATTCAAAACTTCCACCGGATAGCGGTCTGCAAGAAACTGGATGATCGCCTGGTGCGCCATGATCCCCAGCAGCCTGCCGCTTCGATCCACGACCGGCAGATTGCGAACATGGTTCTCGTCCATCAACCGCAAAGCGTCCGCCGCCGACGCGTCCGGACCAATCGTAATCGGGTCCGGCGTCATCACCTCATCCACCGGCCTGTCCAGCATCCCCGGAACATCGATCACCTTGCGCATCACATCCCGCTCTGTAAAGATGCCCACCAGCCGCACCGCCGCCGCCTCATCCCCGTCAACCACCAGGCAGACCACCTGGCGGTCCGCACGCATCCGTGCCAGCGTATCTCGGACCGGCGTCCCCGCGGCCACCTGCGAAAAGCCGCTCACAACCAAATGGCTGACAAGCTCCGACTTCAGGTCATTCTGCAAAGTCATCCTCTTACTCCATCCCCCCAAAAACCATCTACACCACAAGATCCACTATCCACTATCCACTGCAGTTCTATCCTTCCAATTCCGGCGGACGCCGCGCCTGCGTAACCTGTTCAAAAGCATAGGCAAGGCGGATCAGCACCGGCTCGCTCCACGCGCGCCCCATAAAGGTAAGCCCAATCGGCAGGTCCTTTCCCGCCCCGCTCTCGGTACCCTGCGGCACAAAGCCGGCCGGCGCCGTCACCAGCGGATAGCCCGCCACCGCGGCGCAGCGCGAACTCCCGCCATGAACGGCATCCCCCGCCTCCGGGTCGAGCGGCCACGCCGGCCCGCCCGTCGGCGCAATCAGCGCGTCCAATCCATGCTCGTCCAGCACCGCGTCCAGCCCTTCCGCGCCCGCCAGCCGCCTGCCCGTAGCCAGCGCCTCCACATATTCCTCGCCGTCGAGAGGACCCCGCGCCTGCGAGCGTTCAAAACGCTCCTGGCCGAAATGGGCCAGTTCCCGCTCCGCGTGCGCCTCGTTGAAACGGATCAGATCAGCCAGCGTTCGCGGCCGGGGCATCTCCCCATCCGCCGCGATTCGCGTCGCCAGATAGCTGGCAATGCCATGCTTGAACTCCGTCTCCATGACCACCAATTCGCTCGCGCCCATTCTTTCGTCCTCAACCGTCGGGATGTCGGCAGGGTCGATCACCTCCGCGCCCGCGTCGCGGATCGCCCGGATCGCCTCCTCGAACACCCCGTCCGTCGGCCCGTCATAGCCGCTAACCACTTTGCGCGCCACCCCAATGCGCGCGCCCCGCAAACCGTCGGCGTCCAGATACTGCCGGTAGTCGCCGTGTGCACGTCTCCCCTTGGCCCCCGTCGCCGCGTCGCGCCCGTCTGCCATGGTGAGCGCGCCCAGCACAGCCGCCGCGTCAGCGACGGTGCGCGCCATCGGCCCCACCGTATCCTGCGTATGCGAGATCGGAATGACGCCCGCCCGGCTGCTCAATCCCACTGTCGGCTTGATGCCCGCGATGCCGCACGCGCCCGACGGGTTCACGATCGAGCCGTCCGTCTCCGTGCCCAGCGCCGCCGCCGCCAGATTCGCGCTCACCGCCGCTCCCGAACCGGAGCTGGAGCCCCCAGGGTTGCGGTCCGGATCAAAGGGGTTTCGGCACTGGCCCCCGCGCCCGCTCCAACCGCTCGTCGATTTCGTCGATCGGAAATTGGCCCATTCGCTCAGGTTGGCCTTGCCGAGAATCACCGCGCCCGCTTCCCGCAGCGCGGCCGCCACCGTCGCATCCCGCGCCGGCCGCGACCCCAGCAGAGCCAGGGAGCCCGCCGTTGTTTTCATGCGGTCAGCCGTATCGATATTGTCCTTCAATAGAATGGGAATGCCATGCAGCGGCCCGCGCACACGGCCCGCGGCGCGTTCAGAGTCCAGCCGCGCCGCGATCGCCTCCGCGTCCGGGTTGGTCTCGATCACCGAGCGCAGAATGTCGTCCAACGCAGCAATCGCCGCCAGATAGCCCTCGGTAATGCTGACGGCCGTGCGCACGCCCGCGGCCATATCCTCCTGCAGTTGGACGATCGTCACTTCGCCAAGTTCTTCTTTCATAACTTCATGGCCGTCTTTCCGCAGCCCAAACCGCGACCGCCTCCCGCGCAGTCGCGGTCAACGCCCCGCTATCCACGAGCCATCGCGTTTGCCTGCTATTCGCTGCTTACCGCAATCAGATTGTCCAGCGCGGCGCGCAGATCCGCTTCAGGTTGCGCACCGACGTACTCCTGCACCACATTCCCCTCTCCGTCCAGCAGGATCAGGTGGGGCTGGTAGCGGAAGTTGAACTGCTGCTTGTAGGGTGCCACGTTCGCATCGTCAATGTCCAGATAGATGAACTCGACCTGTCCCCAGTAATCAATCTCGAGCCTGTGAACCACAGGGGCAAAGCGGACGCAGACCGGTCACCAGAAAGCGAAGAGTTCGACCACCTGGGGTTGGCCGACGCCCAGCGCAACAGTCGCCGGGTCGGTCGGCTGCAACTCTTCTCTGAAGGCCGGCGGCGGTCCGATCGCAACCTCGGTCGGTTCCGGCTCCGGCGTGGCCGTTGCCTCCTCAACCGCCGGCGCCTCCGTATCCTGCGCGACCTCTTCCGCCGCGGCCGGCGCCTCCTCGCCGGTTAACGCGTTGCAGCCCGACAGCGCCAGGGCCAACACAAGAACAACGAGAGCAAACTGCCTGTGAACTGCTGTCATCGACCTTCCTCCTCGGACGGCGGCGCCTTTGCCCGCGTCCTGTTACAACAAACTGAACGCGCTTTGCACTTGATCATGTTTCTCCACACGAGTAGAATCAAACCCGTCGCGTGACTCTGCCACCTGACTGGTCGCCTTCCTTGGCAGCCCGTCGAGATCCCTGTGTCTGCCGATCGCCGAGGGAAGAGAAACATCCAGAGAGTGGGCGGGCGTCACTCGTCATTATGCCAAAGCAGAAGCCGCCCCGCCAAACACATCCGGCCAGCCGCAAGCGCTGTTGCCAACCCTGAAAAGCCCCAAAAATGCTTGTCGACACCCACGTTCACGTCTGGGAGATCGATCCGCCCAAATACCCCGTCGGCCCTACCGCCCCCACCTGGAACACCTACCCCGATGAACCCGGCGCCGCCGACGAGCTGCTGGCCGAAATGAACGCCCACGGCGTCGATTGGGCCGTGCTCGTGCAAACCAGCTGGTCCACCTGGGATAACGGCTACATCGCCGACTCCGCCGCCCGCTTCCCCCATCGCTTCATCGGACACGGTCTCATCGACCCCCAGGACCCAAACAACGCCGAGCAAGTGCGCTACTGGATCCAGGAACGCGGCCTCGCCGGGTTCCGCTTCCATCCCATGTACTATCCCGATGAGAAGATTCTCTTAACTGCCCAAAACGGGCCAATGTGGGAAGAGATCGCCGCCGCCGGCGCGGTCATCCAGTTTCACCTGACCGCGGCGGAGGCCGACCAGATCGATGCCATCGCCCGCCGCTTTCCGCGCCTGACGCTCATCCTCGACCACCTCGGCTACCCCCAGGTCGAGGCCCCCGAAGCCGCCTACCAGCCCATCGTCGACCTCGCCCGCTACGACAACGTTCACGTCAAGCTGTCCGACGTCAACGGACACTCCCGCCAGAGCTATCCCCACGCCGACGTCCATCCCTTCATCGCTCGTATCTTTTCAGCCTTCGGGTCCGAGCGTATTATCTGGGGCACCGGATACCCCGGCCGCCATCGCGCCAAGCACAACTGGCCTTCGCTTGCCCAAGAACTGAGTCTGATCAGAGAGGGACTGCCGTTCCTCAGCGAGGATGACAAGGAGAAAATCCTGGGGGGTACAGCCGCCCGCATCTGGGGTCTGGCAAAGCCTTCTGACTGAACGCCGGAACATTAACCTGCATCTGCAGTCGCTAACTCGTACCTACTACATGCACATGAGCGTCGACCAAGGCTTCGCCGCTGACAGTGAGTCAGGAATGAACAATTCGCAGCATGCAACCACGGCGTCCGCCAAGCGCAAGAGATGGCCAGCGCGCAGTGCGCCTGCCCCTAACAGGGCTGCCTCCTCAAATTCTGCTCGCCCAACGGGCAGAACGAAGTCGGCACTTGTATCTCCTGTACCTAGTCCTGCAACATTGTCTTCTGTGCGTATCGATCCTCAATGGGCTGTACTGCCGCGGGATAGCTACCCAACATTTTGACGAACGCCGCATGGTTTACTAGGCCTAGAATGGCAGCGCCGCAGTCGGGCTCTCGCCAGTGGCCCTCGACGTCCATATAAAATACATACTGCCACGGAAAATCGCGGCGCGGGCGGCTCACCAACCTGAGAAGCTTGATTTTGCGGTCGGCAAACTCCCGGATGCAGGTTGACAACCCGTCTGGGCTGTGCGGTGTGGCAAAGACGATCGATGTTTTGGCATTTTGTGTCTGCCCCGTTTCGCCTTTTCCGATGACAACGAAGCGCGTATAGTTGTAGCTCATGTCCTCTATGTTGCGCTGGACGATCTCCAGGCCATAGATGTCTGCGGCCAGCGAACTGGCAATTACGCCCACATTCGGCTCCGGGCACGCCGCCAGATCCTTGGCGCTGCCGGCCGTATTATACCAGGGAACGGCCTCGAAACAGTTGCGGTTGAGAAAATTTTCGCACTGCGACAATGCCTGTGTATGGCTGCGCACCTGCTTGATCTTGTCGCCATTGCCAGGCACCGTCAGCAAGTTGAGTTGCACCCGCAAAATGATTTCACCTTGAATTCGCAGGTCATGGTTCAACAACAGATCGCTGGCCTTGTTGATGCTGCCGGCGGCGGAGTTCTCCACCGGCACGACTCCCATTGCGGCGCGATCGTCGTCCAGAGATGAAAAGAGCTCTTCAAAGGTCTTACAGGACAGGGTGTGGGCCCCGGCCCCGAACTGTTGGTGGCTTGCTTGTTCGGAAAATGAGCCATGCTCCCCTTGAAATGCGATCACTGTCATCGGACCACTCCCCACTATCAATGAGCCGCAAGAAGATGAGGCCTATAGAACGAGAAACCGCCGTTCGCCGCTGGGGTCGTGACCGCGCTGCGAGGCGGCGGTTTGCGCCAGGATCAGCAAAGCGGATGCGCTGTGCGAATATCCGGGAAGGTCACTTTTCGATCAAGACCTCGGCGGGATACAGGCCCCGCCAGGGCCCAGGCATCTCCGCGACCGGCACTTCGATCACAACGGGCCGGTCTGCCGCGTAAGCATCGGTCAGCGCGTCGCGCAGGCTGTCGGCGGAGTGTACGCGGACCCCCAAGGCGCCGAAGGACTCTGCCAGAGCAACAAAGTCAGGATTTACCAGATCCGAGGAGATGACGCGGCCGGCGTAGAGCTCCTTCTGCATGCGGCGCACGTTGCCAAATGCTCCATCGTTGAAGACGACCGAAACGGTGTTGATGCCATGCTGCACCGCGGTGGCCAGTTCGGTTACGCAAAATAGGAAGCCGCCGTCACCGCTGATCGAGAGGACCGATCGATCGGGGGCGGCCGCTTTTGCGCCGAGTGCGGTTGGCAGGCCCCAGCCCAAGGTCGCCTGATAGTTGGGGGTCAGGAATGTACGCGGCTGGTAAACGGGCATTGCCAGAATACTGGCATAGCCAACCTGCGTGATCTCATCGACAAAGATGCCGTCATCGGGCAAAGTGTCGCGGATGGCGCGAACGAAGTCCGTCTGGGGTTGGAACGAGTCAAAGAGTTCCTTAATCTCCTTGCGCAGCGCTAGCATTTCAGCAGTGCGGGATGGACGCTGGCGGTTGTAGCGCGCCAGGACCGGCAGCAGCGCACGCAGGGCATCCTTGCTGTCGGCCGCGACAGTCACGTCTGCGGGGGCCAGGAAGCCTGATTCCTGCGGCGCGATGTCGATGCGTATCAGAGAAAGATGATCGGGGCTCTTCCACTGAATCAGCGGCTTGGTCAGTCGTGTGCCGATGGCGATGGCCAGGTCGGCCTGTTCCCAGAGGGGTTCACCGGCTGCGTAGGTGTGGCTGAATGGATGGCGGCTGGAGAGGATGCCTCGCCCGCGGCCGCTGGCGATGACGGGGGCCTGGAGGGCTTCGGCCAGTGCGCGGACTTCTTCGCCTGCGTCCATTGCGCCGCCGCCGACGAATATCACCGGGTTGCGCGCCTTGCCGAGGAGCCGAGCTGCCTCTTCGATGGTGTCGGTATCCACTGCTGGCCGGCGCACGGTCAGGGGGAGTGGGGCGTTGTTCATTTCCGCCTTGGCAGCAAGAACGTCCAGGGGCAGTTCCAGCCCGACCGGCCGCGGGCGGCCTGAACGCATTTCGCTGAGCGCCGCAGCCAGCAGTTGGGGGATCTCGCCGGGGCTTTCGGCGCGGCGCGCCCACTTGCTCAGCGAACGCATAACAGCCAGTTGATCCGGGATCTCGTGCAACATACCGTAATCGCGGCCGATCTGGTCCGAATGGATCTGGCCGGCGAGGCAGAGTACGGGCGCATTTGTGGCGTAGGCGGTTGCGAGCGCGGCGGTGGTGTTGAGGAATCCGGGGCCGGGTACGACGACATAGACGCCGGTCTTTCCGGAGGCGAGCGCGTAGCCGAGGGCCATGTAGGCTGCGCCCTGCTCATGGCGGGTATGAATGGCGCGCATTTGGTGCCCGGCGTCGTAAACGGCGTTGTAGAAGTGGTCGTTCTGCACGCCGGGCAGTCCGAAGATGGTGTCGATACCGTGGGAGAGAAGGCCTTGCACAAGCGCTTCGCCGCCGGTACGGAGTGTGTTCACAGACAACCCTTTCGGAGGTGTGGGCCGGGGTTCGTTGAAATTTCGTTCGGACCGGATAAGGGAAGCGGCAGGTTAAAGACGGGGCCTGTCACCCCGTGGGAGTTTCCAAAACAGGAATGAGGCCCCACTAAGCACTGACCAGTGCCGGTCTGCGTTCCCCCACCCTCGTCACCTGTTCAAACGCATGCGCCAGCTGCAACAGGCCGAAATCATCCCGGTGGCGGCCCACGATCTGCACGCCCACCGGCAGCCCCTCTGGCGTGAACCCGCAGGGTACCGAAATGGCCGGATGGCCCGTCACAGTGATGAAGTAGCACGACTTCATCCAGTCTATATAGGTCTCCATTTCCACAATCCCGTTCCCGCTGTCGATGGAGGTCGGATACGGCACGTCCACCGAGAAGGGCGGGACCTGGTTCACCGGCAGCAGCAGGAACTCATACGTCTCCATAAAGACGCGCATCGCCTGATACAACGTCGTGCGCATCTCTTCGGCGCGTGCCAGGTCTGCGCCGCTCAGCTTCGCCCCCTGTTCGACGTTCCAGATGATCGTGTCCTTCATCTGATGGCGGTGCTCCGCCAGAAGCGGCCCGTGCGAATGATGGAAGCTCCACGCCCGCAACGTCTTGAAAATCTCGTCCGCGCCGCCGAAATCCGGCAAACCCGGACCGTCACCCCGCGGCCGCCCCGCGCCCGCGCCGCTGAAATCGGTCACCTCGCATCCAAGTTCACCGAACGCCGGCAGCTGCGCCTCGATCGCGTTCCTCACCCGCGGGTCAACCGGGAACTCGCCGCCCAAATCCGCGCTGTACGCAATCCGCACGCCGCTGAAATCGCGCGCCAGCGGACGTGCAAAAACGCTGCCCGGCTCCGACTGCGCGATCGGCGAACGTGCGTCCGGCCCCGCAATCACACTCAAAAGAAAAGCAACGTCCGCCACAGTACGCCCCATCGGCCCCTGCACAGACAGCCCCGACCAACCTGCCAAACTCGGCCATACCGGAACCCGGCCCGGTGAAACTCGGAAGCCCACGACATTACAGTAGTTGCCCGGGTTGCGCAGCGAACCGCCCATGTCGCTGCCGTCCGCAACCGGTGTCATCCCGCACGCCAGCGCCACCGCCTGCCCGCCGCTCGACCCCCCGCACGTCTTGCTTGGGTCGTACGGATTGCCCGTCGCCCCAAACACCGGGTTGAACGACTGCGAACCGGCCCCGAACTCCGGCACGTTCGTCTTCCCCATCGGGATTGCGCCGGCCGCATGCAGCCTCTCGATGATCAGCTGGCTCTGCGCCGGCACATTGTCCCGGTGAATCGGCGAACCGTACGTCGTGCGGATCCCCGCCGTGTCCGTCGTGTCCTTGTGCAGCATCGGCAGCCCGTGCAGCGGCCCAACCACTCCGCCCCGCGCCAGCGCCTCGTCCGCGGCCCTGGCGCGTTCCAGCGCCTGCTCCGGCAAAAAGGTCACCACCGCATTGACCGACGGGTTCACCCGCTCGATCTGTGCAATGTGCGCCTCGGTAACCTCGACACTGCTGTATTCTCCGCCGCGGATGCCCGCGGCCAGTTCCCTTGCGTTGCGAAAGCAGAGATCAGTCGTCATCTTCGGGCGCATCTCCGGGGCGGAATCCATCTTTGAAAAAGGGTAGTTTCTCGCGTTTGTCGCCTCGCCGCCACTGCTCGCAGCCCCCTTCGCCGGTCGGCCGCACCTTCGGCGCCGCCAGCTCCTCAAACCCTTGCCAGGGGTAGGGGTCCTCGCCCGCGATCATCACAATGTCACGGTAGTCCGCAACCGCCATGTGCTGGCCCTCCTTCGGGCTCCGCCACGGCAGCAGCGACTCCGCGCTCATGTAGTGGTTCACCAGCACGCGGCGGTATCCGCTCTGCGCCCGGTTCGGAAACGAGCGGTGCAGCAGATAGCCGTTGAAGAAGACCAGCGCCCCCGCCTTCACCTCCACCGGAATCGAGTCCTCGTCCGTGTAAGGGAAGCCGTACGCTTCGCCCGCGCAGTCAAAGCGCGGATCGTCATGGTCGTGCTGCGGCCAGATGATGCCGCGCTTGTGCGAGCCGGGAATGACCCAGAGGCAGCCGTTCTCCATAGTCGCATCGTCCAAAGCGATCCACGCGCCGGTCAGCGTCCGGTCCCGCGTGGGGATGAAATACTCGTCCTGGTGCCACGCCTGGCCCGGCTTGCCCGTCGCCTTAATGAACAGCATCGACTGCATACACTTCACGTTCGGCCCAATCACCTGCGTCAGCACATTGGCGATATGCGGGTGGCCGAGATAGTCCAACATGATCTCGGAGATCTTGTGCGGAAAATGGATGCAAAGATACCGCCGAAGCGCATCCTCCTCGCTCTCCCCCGGCATGCCCGGCTCAAATCCGTCCACATCGCCGCGCTCACCTTTACAGATAGCCGTCGTCTCTGCTCGCAGCTCCTCCACCTCCACCGGCGTCAGCGCATCCGGCAGAATATAGTAGCCGTTCTCAGCATAGAACTGCCTGATGCTCCCATAAGATGCCGCCCCTGCAGCCGCGCCGTTGCCCGGTTCCAAGCCGCTGGCCGCCAGCGCCGGATCGGGCGAGCCGTTCAACTGAGAGGCCGGGGCCGTCTGAACAGATGCCATTGCGCTACTCCTTATCAATGGAAGTGAATATCCTCAACTATGCCGCGTGCAACCGCCCGATGACCAGGGCTTGCCGACGCCTGTCGGGACGGCGAGCTGCGGGAGCAAAGTGTGCCTGAATCAGCCCAGGCCCCCGCCGTCATGCAGAAAATCCGGCACGCCTTCGGTGTTCTTCGCGCCCCTTCGCGTGCCTTCGCGGATCAACCGGTCTTGTCCAACATTAGATCCAATCGACAAACATCCCGAACGGACCCGAAAGCGTATCCCTCTGGTTGACTGTCAAACGGCCTTCGCAAAATATCAGCGGAACCTGATCCGCTTTGAAACGTCGCCCTGTGAACGCTGAGATCAGTCGTCATCTTCCGGCGCGTCTCCGGGCCGGAATCCATCCTTGAAGAAGGGCAGAATCTCCCGTTTGCGTCCTCGCCGCCACGTTTCACAGCCGCCCTCAAGCGTGGGCCGCACCTGCGGCGCCGCCAGCTCCTCGTACTCCTTCCAGGGGTAGGGGTCCTCGCCCGCGATCATCAGGACATCCCGGTAGTCGGCCACCGCCATGTGCTCCCCTTCTTTCGGGCTTCGCCACGGCAGCAGCGATTCCGCGCTCATGTAGTGATTTACGAGCACCCGCCGGTATCCGCTCTGGGCCCGGTTCGGAAAGGAGCGGTGCAGCAGATAGCCGTTGAAAAAGACGATCGCGCCGGCCTTCACCTCCACCGGAATCGAGTCTTCATCACGATAGGGAAATCCGTACGCCTCGCCCGCGCAGTCGAACCGCGGGTCCTCGTGGTAATGCTGCGGCCAGATGATGCCCCGCTTGTGCGACCCTGGGATGACCCACAGACAGCCGTTCTCGACCGTGGCATCATCCAGCGCGATCCACGCGCCCGTCAGCGTGCGGTCCCGTGTAGGAATCGAAAACTCGTCCTGGTGCCATGCCTGGCCCGGCTTGCCCGCCGCCTTGATGAACAGCATCGACTGCATACACTTCACGTTCGGCCCGATTACCTGCGTCAGCACCCTGGCGATATGCGAGTGGCCGAGATAGTCCAACATGATCTCGGAGATCTTGTGCGGAAAGTGGATGCAAAGATACCGCCGCAGCGCATCCTCCTCGCTCTCCCCCGGAACGCTCGGTTCGAACCCGTCTACACTGCCCCGCTCACCCCGGCAGATCGCCGTCGTCTCCGCCCGCAACTCCTCCACCTCCACCGGCGTCAGCGCCTCCGGCAGAATACAGTAACCGTTCTCAGCATAGAACTCACTGATGCTTTCGCCGGATTCAGCCGCCGCCGTCATCCCGTTCCCCGTTTCCGGTACATAGGACGCCGGTGCAACCCCAGCCGGGCCGACATGCCCAGCGACCGCTGCCGTCTGTAGAGATGCCATTGCGTTACTCCTTATTTTCGCGCGGGAGAAGCGGGTAAGAGGCCGCCTGAAGTATAGCCCACGTCCCCCCGCTGGTCAACGAACGGTAAGCTGGAACGAGTCCCAATGGGCAGTCCTTTTGACGCAGATACCACTTGAGAACATGAGGATTCGTCAAGAGCTGCCCTCTATGCTCCAGACTGCAGGATGTAAGCAAGGATATGCGCCATAAGTGCGAACCAACTACAATGGCACGTATCGGATGGCAAAACCCATTTTCGTTGTCGAGGAGGCTGGGTAAGGCGATGGAAAGAGAGCGGCAGTACCGCAAAATGGCCGCGAGGGGCAAGTACCGGCGGCTTTACACGCATCTGTGCAGTCTTACTATGCAGGAGTGGAGAACCACCTTCAGCGAGGTCGAGACGATCATCGGCTTCGGATTGCCCCCGTCAGCCCGACTTCACCGGCCCTGGTGGTCCAATCAGTCCGGGCGTATCGGCCATAGCCAGGCGCTGGCTTGGGCCGCCGCCGGATGGGAGACCGCCGAGGTGGACTATGGATGCCGAGACACTGCTTCTCCGCCGCAAAGCTGTGGATTCGGCCCGCAGATTCAATCTGGACGAAGTTTTACCCGTACATTCCGCTGGGGGATGGCCGGAAGATCTCAGTCTCAGACGAGAGGATATCTACTAAGAGAGAAGCCAGCCTCCATTATGTATGTAGACACCAACGTGCTGGTAAAGGCCCGATTTCTGGAAGCCCCGGACCATGAAGCCGCCAGATCCTGCGCGAATACATGGCAGTCGTCACCCGACCGCAGGCCTGGACTGTGGCAATTTCCCGCTGCGATGCACTTGACGACGTAAACCGATTCGCCGCTTCTTTTGAGGTGTTGGAGGACGGGCCCGCGGTTACCGACTGGCTCGCGGCGCTTTGCCGCCAAAGCGACGCAGGAGGCAAACAGATTCACGGCGCCAGTATCGTCGCCGCCATGCCGGCCTACGGGGAGCGCAGGCTGCTGACTTTCAACGCGGCTGACTTTCGCCGTTACGCAGACCATATCGAGTTGGTTGCCGGATAGTCTCCCAGCCCCCCACACTTGCATCCAAAACGACAGCAGCGCTGGCACGCCGGCGCGTTAGATCATGCCGCAAGACCGTCGAGAAGGGGCGAAAAAGGACGAGTTGACGCACGAGCTGATGGACGAGTTAACACGTGAACGCTCGTACGAGCGTTGGACGAGCGTTCACGAGCGTTTACGAGTGTTTACGAGCGTTTGGCGGATAAGAAGCTGGGAATCAGTCGTTTGGGGGTTGGGGAACAAGGTAAGGCGATTTCCTCTGCCCAGACCCAAAAGATGAAAGATCCTGAATTCTCACTTGGTCATCGGCCCTTCTTCTTCCGGTCCGAATAAATGATCCAAATTGCCCAAGCAACTGCAAACAGGATCAAAGCAGTGAAAGCAAACATATCAGACTCCTACTGGCTGATCATGTAACCCGGTCTGTTGTTTTCCCGACGAAGACCAGACAGGGCGAAAGTGTTGAGCTTTAGACGCTTGCAGGGTCCGCACAGAAGGATACGGTTGGAGATATGGTTAATGCCGGGAAACGGCGGCAGACGCTTGGACGTTTCATTCCATGCAAGAGGGCAAAAAGTGATGTATTATTTATTTGATATTCAGTCATAACGCGTGACGGCGGGAGAGAGAAGGGGTGGCGCGGTCAAGTCAGTGCGAGTTGGCGGTCAGCCTGTCCAAGGTACCGTCAACCTGCTCGTCTTCATATTGTTCGTTGAATTCAAGGGTAAGTTTTTTTGTCTGCCGGATCTGATCCTTCAGGATTTTTGCGGCCTGTTCAGCGCTGACAGGATTGGCGGTTGTAAGCAGGCCGGTTTTGACGCCGGCGGGCAGCTGGGTTAAGGGCTGGCCGGTCAGGGGGTCGCGGGGTGGATCGGGGTTGCCTGCGAGGTCGGCCAAGGCCTCTTCCATGGCGGAGCGCATTCTGGCCAGAGCGTCTCGCAGGTCGGGAACTTGATGCCCGTCCAAACCCCTTTCCATCAGCACATATTTCAGGTGGTCGAGGTCCTCTTGCGTGTAGCTGGTCAGGCGCTGGTAGCCGAAGCGCCGTCTGCCTTTGTCTGTGAGGACGGGTTCGGCGGGTTCGCCGGCGTCCTGCGACTGTTCGAGCGTAGCCAGGCCCTGGGCGATGAGCGATTCGATTCTGTTCCGGTTTTGCTGGTCGGCGATTTGGGCGGCGGCGTTGAGGATGGCTAGGTCGCCGTGGTCGCCGAGGACCTCCATGGCGGCGGTTTCGGTTTCTTCGTTGCGGATCAGATCCATTTCCTCATCGGAGCGGCGGTGGAGGGCGAGCATCGCCATAACGCCGCGGGACATTGCAGTGTAGGCGGCGGGGGCGAGTTTATCCTCGCGCACATCGACGAGGCCCTGTTCGAGCTCTTCGAAGGCACGCCGCAGCCGTTCGGGCGTGCGCTGGTCGGCCCTGGCGGCGGTGGAGGAGTTCTTGCCGCCGCGCACGCGCCACTCGCGCGTTTTCTCGGCGGAGCCGTGGGCGATGCAGTAGCCGTCCAGGGCGGGCAGGCCGTTCCCTTTGCAGGGGGTGCCATCTTTGTTGATGCCTTTACAAGGGATCTTCGGCATGTATATGTCCTCCGGTTGTCGCCGCGACGGTGTTGTTCATTCGTTGAGACGACAAGAGTCGCTGCGGCTCGCGTTCGTTCTTGCCGTCCATCATGCCGCGGCGGAAGCGCCGCCTGGGCCGGGAATTTCCGCTCGCGGCAGGGGTGAAGAGTGGCTGCGCGAGGTCCACAAACGAATGTTCTAAAGAATTGTACTGCCTGTTTCAGGATATGCCAAATCGTATCCTGAATGTTGTGGTTCCAACAGGAATGAGGTGCAAATGTGGCTGAACTGTGAATCGGGCGATGGGTCGATTCCTGTGCGGGGGGGCATACCTGGATGGCTGAGGGGGCGCGTCACCATTGCCCAGCCATCAGGCAGGCGCCTGCATGCTGAGCTGGAAAGGGCCAGGGTGTTCCTATGCGTCTGTGAATACTTGCCCCACAGTTCGTTTCTGGCGGCCGTCAGCCCATAGCGTTCTGTAAACGACAGCCGGAAGAAGAAAGGTCTTCAACCACTTGGTATCACTTTCGCCGGGTCTTATCGTGCGCACGGTCGTTGCGGCTTGACGGCAGCGGCCGCAGGCGCCCCGCCACCACGGCTGTTGCAATCCTTTTTGAACCTGGCGCAGGCGGAATAGAGCGGCGGAACGCAGCTCTATCAACTTTCGTCAAGACAAATCTTGACAGATCTGTCAGACTGTACCATAATTTGAAAAAACACAAAGGAGGATGTGTGATGGGTATGCAAAGAGTGAAATTTTCCAGTCAGGCTTCACCGGAGGTGCTGTCCTCCATGCGGGAGATCGCGCGCAGTGAGGGACGCCAATTCCAGGCCGTGGTTCAAGAGGCTATGGAGGAGTATATTGTGAACCGCAACCAGAAATCTCCCCGTCCCGAGGTGATGGCGCATTTCCGTGCCAGCGTTGAGCGGAACCGCCGCCTGGCTGAGCTGCTCGCCGAATGAAGTATAACTACCCGGAGATTGGCGAAGCGATCGCGATGCACGGCGCTTTGATTCGCGAGTTTGGCGGCTCGGTGGGCATGCGTGATGAGGGCGCGCTGGCCTCGGCCCTGATGCGGCCCCAGTTGGGGTACTACGACAGCCTGATCGAGGAGGCGGCCGCGATGATGGAGAGCCTGGCCAACAATCATCCTTTCGTGGACGGCAACAAGCGGGTCGCTTTCTTCGTCACTGACGCTTTTCTGCGCCTGAACGGCCACTTTATCGACTGTGACAGCGTCGAAGCCTACGAGTTTTTCATAGGGCTGTTTGAGCAGAAATCGTTTCGGTTCGCGCAGCTGTGTCCGTGGCTGGAGGAGAAGATAAGGCCTCTGCCAGAGGGTTCGAGAAGCGAACTGAACGCAGCTTGACTGATCTGCTGTAATTTAGTGCTGATAGCATCGACATAGATTGATGCCCAAATTGAAAGAAGACTGAAGAAACGGAACTCTTCCCAGAGGATGGGAGTGGGCTGCTCTTGGGGAACTGTGCGTTCCAGTGGATAAAATCAGTCTACAAGAAATACCCGCAACAAAATTTGGGGACTAAATCGAATAGTGCCACCAGTGTCTGCCTAGTCACGGGGATTATATATATGAGTAGCCAAAGGGGAATTTTATGCAGTGCTAGACAAGACTAGTGGGGCGGATGAAAAACCACAGGCGGGCCGGCAAAAGTCGGCCCACCTGTCTCCTCATGTTGAAGTGCCCTATGATTTCTGTTTGGGCTGCGAGGCTGGCTTTGAATCCGGACGTGGGTTTCGAGGAACCCGTGGACGCCCGCTGCCAGGATCATTCTTCTTAACATCTGGTTTGGGCTTCGGAGGAGGAGTCGGCCTCCCCGAACCGCTGCGAGAGCTCATAATTTGCATCCTTCATGCACTGTTCGTTTAGGTCTGAATTACGTATTTCAAGATGTTCGACTGCCATATGATTCGTGAGATCATCGAGAAGCTCAACCCATTCGACTATGTTCTCCCTGTCTTGATGAAAATACAAGATGCGCCATCTTTCAGCCAACTTATGGAATTGGACGCCCATGATACGAGACGCAGAAATATCACCTCTGAGATTAGATTGTGCGATGTAACCTTCAGCGAGTGAGACTAAGAGTAGAATTAAAGATACGATCCATCCACTGATTTCAAAAGGATCGCGCTGACCAGAGCCAGACTCATTCGAGGAAGTCAAGAATGGGGCAAGTTGGACAGAGGCAAGCGCTATCAAAGGAGCAGAATTTATACCAAGCGCTATCCATTTGTATCTTTTTCTATATTGGAGTGAGAGCTCAGAATAATACTTCCCTTTACGAAGGGAATCGTGCATCTGGTCCCATATGCGTTCGGCTACTTCATTTGCGTCCATAGAAGATATTGTAACACATTTGCCAAAGGGGATTATTATCAGGGCGATTGCATCTAAATTGGGTCAGAACATCGAAATGCAGCCGAATACTCTTCCAGGTCGGGGTAAGACACAGGGAAATGTACGAAAGATGGCACGTAGACGGAGAATTTAACTTATCTCGCCGACTGAGGGCCT